>CAZORR010000038.1:0-19857 GCA_964582115.1 uncultured Pirellulaceae bacterium | reverse complement strand
TGTGTCGGCGGTGATTGCTGTGGGTCCGACGATGGAAGTTCTTTCGCCTGTTGCTACTCCCAGTCCTGTGACCTCTGCTGCTGTGAACCAACAAGTCGTAAAAAGTCACATGAAACAACTCCGCAAATCAGCATCGAATCTTTAAAACCAGATTCTGTGTTGGATGCTGACGTGATTGATTTACAAGGCGTTGCTGATTGTCCGTTAAACCCTACGGGCTATATTTTGGTTGATGGTCAACGTTACCCTGCGAAAACCGACGGGCAATTCATTGATGCCGGGCAGCCAATTTCGGTGGTTTCGAGATCTACCTTTGGTTTTGTTGTCGAACTGGCTGAAGATTGAACCAGCGAATGTTTGATTTGATCTCTCGGCTTGGCGGCCGATTGAAACTACAATGCCCGCCCAATGACTAGCGATAACGAAGCCTCCGATTCTTTCCAATCCGCCAAACAGGTGCTGAAGCAAACCTTTGGCCATGATGATTTCCGCAGCCATCAAGCTGAAATCGTGCAAGCCGTTTTGGCTGGCCAGAACTGCCAAGTGATCATGCCTACGGGTATGGGGAAGAGCTTATGTTTTCAAGTGCCAGCGATTGTGCTGGCAGATCGTTGGAGAACTGAGCATACTCAGGGCGGTGCTTCGGACGACCAGCGACCTGGTTTGACCCTTGTTTTGTCGCCATTGATTGCGTTGATGAAGGACCAAGTCGATACGTTGGTTGCCAAAGGTGTTCGAGCTTCGTTCGTCAATTCATCGTTAAAACGCCATGAAAGGCTCGAACGCTATCAACAGATCGCCGACGGGCAGTTTGATTTGATTTACGTGGCGCCCGAGCGTTTTCGCAAACCAGATTTTTGCGAGATCATGAAAAAGCGTTCGGTGTTACTGCTGGCCATCGATGAGGCTCATTGCATTAGTGAGTGGGGGCACGATTTCCGTCCGGACTACACACGGGTTGACGAAATACGAACTGAGTTAGGCAATCCACCCTCGATCGCGTTAACGGCTACCGCTACTCCAGCGGTGCAACAGGACATTGTCAAACAATTGGGTTTGGCCAGCGATCAAATGCTGTTGTTTCACGCCGGTATTGAACGCCCAAATCTTCGCTTGGAAGTGGAACACGTTTGGGATGACGATGAAAAACTAGATGCGGTAATGCAGCTGCGAAAACGGATCGTTGGCAGCGGTATTGTTTATTTTACGTTGATCCGAAAACTGCGCGAGTTCAGTGATCGACTATGGGCGTTGGATATTCCGCACTTGGTCTATCACGGTGATTTAGATCGAGTGCGAAGGCGCGAGATACAAGATGCGTTTATGAACGAACCAGAGCATTTAGTGCTGGCGACAAACGCTTTCGGAATGGGCGTGGACAAAAAAGACATTCGATTTGTACTGCACTGTGATTTACCGAATTCGCTCGAATCGTATTACCAAGAAATCGGTCGCGCTGGCCGTGATGGCAAGGATTCTGAATGCGTCTTGTTGTACGACCAACGTGATTTAGCGACGCAAATGGAGTTCATGAAGTGGAGCAATCCGGATGCTGAATTTTACCACCGGGTGTTTGATTTTTTGAAAAATGAAATCGAGCAGGTCAATGCGTTCGGAATGGATTGGCTGCGAGAACAAATTTTGCATAAACAAAAGCATGATCGTCGATTGGAAACCGTCCTATCGATGCTATTTCGATGGGGTGTGATCGAAGGCCGTTTAACTCCTGAATTGGATTTGGCGGTGGTTGATGAATTGCCGCCGCAGCTGTGCGATTCGGCGGCCATTGATGCCAAGCTAAAACGTGATCAAACCAAGTTGTTGACGATGGTTCAATATGTGAACCATGAAGGCGATCGCAAAGCATTTATCCACGACTACTTTGGGTTGCCGTACGACGGTTGATTAGTCGGGCTGCCTGGCTTAGCGACTAACGGAGGTACTCGCCGACTCCTGCCGGGTTACCGTTAGTTCACTTCCGAAAGAAAAGCCTAAAGGTATTACTACGAACACACCACTACGCGCATAAAAAAACCCGGTTTGTATTTCAAAACCGGGATTTGGTTGGTCGGTCGACTTATTCCCACTCGTCATCTTCATCTTCGAATTCGTCGTCGTCTTCAAAGTCATCGTCGTCGACTTCTACCCACTCGTCTTCGTCGAGATCTTCTTCGCCGCTTCCTGCTAGATCATCGCCTTCGTCAGTATCTTCCAAATCGTCTAAATCGTCCTCGTCATCTTCTTCATATTCTACGTCTTCGTCTTCGTCGACTTCTACATATTCGTACTCGTATTCGTCGTCATCGTCTTCGTCGACTTCTTCATCTCCATCTTCGATGACTTCTCCGTCTTCGTCCTCTTCTTCATACTCATACTCGTACTCATCATCTTCTTCTTCGTCTTCGTCGACATCTTCGTACTCGTATTCTTCATCCTCTTCTTCGGCGTCGTCATCATCATCTTCGGCGATTAGCGATGGTTGCTCGTCAAGCAGCGCAACGCCACCGGTTTCTTCTGCGAAGAAATCAAACGGGTCGATGTTGTTGTAAGTCGATAGCTGCGGGTCAATCGAAACTTTCATTCTTCTTTCTCCTAAACTGCTTCGTCGGCGGACGGATCAGCATGGGGCTTTGGTGAGGACAATAAACTGGACAAATGATCTTGATTTGAATCGACTGGAACTGATTGAGTCAACTGAGCATCTTTATTTTCCGAGTCCATCCAAGTTGGCAATCCTGGTCCCGACAATTGTTTCGATCGAGGGAGTGTTGCCAAGCTATTAAACCCAAACTCTGTCAAAAATTCTTTGGTTGTAGCATACAAGAAAGGTCGACCTAATTGTTCGCTGCGGCCAGTTATTTTAATGAGACCCTTTTCCAGTAGTTGCCGCAACATTTCTCCGCTGTTAACCCCTCGAATTGCCTCGATATCTGCCTTAATAATCGGTTGACGATACGCGACGACGGTCAGTGTTTCAAGCGCTGGGGTAGATAATCGTATGGTCTTGGGTTTTGGCACATATTCTTGTCGGCGAATCCAGTCAGCAAATTGAGGCCGAGTCCGCAACTGGTAGCCGCCAGCCACTTTTTTTACTTGGAAAGACCGCTGCAATTGGTCGTAGCGTTTGTTTAACTGACCGATCATGGTCCGGGCTTGTGTACCGTCTTCAAGGTCCGCTAATTGGGATATTTTCCGACTATTAAGCGGTTTTCGCGACATGAACAGAACCGCTTCCAACCGTCGCATTCGCGATACTTCGTCGGTGGGCCAGCGCTGAGTATCACCCAGAGTTTCATCTCCCAGAGGCGGCGAAGTTTCATTTTGCTCTGATTCGGCCAATGTTTACTCTGTTTTTTGTGAAATTTCTTGCGCGAAATTCGAATATTTCAATACCTCTCGGCTTCCAGCCCCGTGTCGGATTATTCAATCACGTTGATCCGAAAGCAAGTCCGATTTGGGTTATAATCCAGTGGTAATCCGCAGCCGAATTTTGGGTTAATCTCGCAAGCTTGGCCGATAGACCCGGATATTTCGATTGATCTTCTTTAGCGTCCTAATTTTGTCATGTCCATTTCCACTTTGCCTCGCCTTGGTAAACGCCTTCTGCTGGCAGTTTTTGTTTTCGTCTTATTACCTTGCTATGTTACCGTTGCTCAATCTGGCAATCGGTTTAGCAGCCAATCCAACTCAGCCGCTGATGTCGAAGCTCGTGAGGCCTATCTTAGGTTGATGGCGGCCAAAACCGTAAAATTTGACGATTTCAAATCGGTTTTTGGCTGGTTGACTGAGTCGGCTGGAAAGGAGAAGTGGCGAAAAATCCAATGGCGCCACGATCTTTGGGATGCTCGGATAGAGGCCGCTAAAACTGGCAAACCTATTTTCATCTGGGCAATGAACGGCGACCCGCTGGGCTGTGTCTGAAACAATGGTGTTGCGGGCCGTGTGTCCGTTTTTTCTGACGATATCATTATTGAAACTCTCAACAAAAACTTCATCCCTGTGGTCGACAACGTCTCAAAGTCGCAGGTCCGGCAAGATGCCCATGGAGAATTTTTCCGAAAAATCGCCGAACAAGGCCACTACCGAGGCCGCACCATCCCGACTGATACTCGGCAAGGCCTCTATACCGCGACTGCTGACGGAAAGTTACTTGTGTCTGTAAATTCTACCCAAGTGGGTCGAATACAAAGGTTGTTAGGGGATGCAATGCGACGGTGGCAAACAACTACCCCGGCTGAGCGATCACCGAAATTCAAGGGCTCGGTAGCTACCGACCCAAAATTCGCTCAAACCCCGCCTAAAGATGGTTTAGTTTTAAGAATGATCGCCCGTGACTTACCTCGCGCGGCAAAGGCCAGACGTACGGATTTGACGCAACAGAACATCGACCATGTTTGGATCCATAAAGAAGACATGCTGGCGATGATTCCTGAAGATCCAACCAAGGGGCAACTGGTTCCGATTCCAAAGGTAATCGCTCGACGATTGGCAAAGTTTAATTTGATGGATAACGTTCGCGGTGAAGCTCGTCCGTTCAATTCTGAACAAGTAACGCTGGACAATATCGGCTTGAAAGTCGTGAAGGTTTCTGAAGACACCATTAAGTTTGTTGTCTATGGTCGCTCGGCTGCTGCCAAACCGCCAACGCGCGAAACCAATCCTTTTACTGGTTTCAGGATCGACAAAGAAATGGGGACCGATTTGGTCTGGAGCGGTGCGGTTGTGTTTGATCGTAAACAACAGAAGTTTACTAGGTTTGATTTATTGGCCGCTGGCGAACGTTGGGGCGGTTGCATATACAATTTCCGAGACAATGACATGGGCCGGTCTCCAATTGGTTTTGCTTTTCAAGTTATCGAAAACGTAGAAGACGATCCGACTCCACCTCGCTTTTACGCCTATTATTAGGACCGTTCGTTAGATCAGCATGGGTAAACTCAAGTATCTCGTCATTTTCCTTGTAGCCGCACTGTCGGCATTTGGCTGTCTGGCGCTGTATTTACTGGTTGGTTGCGTCTATTCCGGCACCGAGTTTTCTCCGGACGATTTTTCCGTGCGAGATTTCTCCTACCGATATGAACAGTTTACCGGTTCGGTTATCGGCGGTCGCGATTTGTCGCCAGGTGATACTTATTTAATGCCGGACTTGGTGGGTGATGGCTACATCAAGCCTGTTTTCAAAAAAGAAAAAACGTGGCACCTAATAGAAGATAACGGCCACTATTTCCGAGAACATTCTACTGATTCGGATGCGAGATTCTTAATCGATTTTTTAGAACTAAAAGAAGAAAACTACGAAAACCATTGGACGGTATGGAATTCTAACAACCCAAAATTGGCTACGATTTTATGGCCTTTAATTGCCGAAATGGCTCGCGACCATGCCTATTTAGTAGTCGGCGATGTGCTGACTTTCGTGATTGATTTTGATACCACTGAACCAGAAAACTTCAAAGCCGATTTACACCGAGAAGTTGCTAAAGCCTACCTAAAATTGGGGCGGATCGATTTTGAAAACGACCAATTGGAACCCGCCAAACTACGAGTTTCCAAGTCCATTAAATATGATTCGACCGATGAAGCGAAAGCATTATTAAATCGTATTACGGATGGTTTAGAATCTGCTGTCGATCCTTCTGTTTCGCCTGAAGCGGTTTTGCCCGAAGCGAAGCTCGAATCGTCTCTTTCTGATCACTGAAATTTAATTTGATCTACCTCGATCACAATTCGACTTCGCCTTTGGACGCTGATGTCGCGGCTAAAATGACGGAGTGCTTTGCTGCTGGTTATGTAAATCCAGCCAGCCAGCATCGTCTTGGCCAAAATGCTCGTCGAGTTTTAGAGCAACACCGTCGACAAATTGTCGAAACGCTTGGTGGCTGTGTTACGGGGATGACTGCGGACCAATTGGTGTTTACCAGTGGTGGCACCGAAAGTGATAACTTGGCGTTGTTCGGATTGTCTTCTGTTGGTCAGCAACGATTGATCGATTCTAAACGGGTGCCTGAGAATACGCCTGTTCAGATTTTAATATCAGCCGTTGAACATCCAGCGGTATCGACGACCGGTAAGAAATTAGCTGGCGATGGATTTAATGTGGTTCAAATACCGGTCAACTCGCAAGGCGTCGTCTGTTTGGAATCGTTTACGAAACTACTGGATAAACCTACCGCGTTGGTAAGCGTAATGCTGGCCAACAATGAAACCGGCGCAATCCAGCCTGTTCAACAAATCGCTGAACTGTGCCGCGAGGCTAATGTCTTGGTGCATACGGATGCCGTACAAGCGATTGGTAAAATACCCGTCGATTTCGGTCAGCTAGGTGTCGACGCGTTGACCTTCACTGCACACAAATTTGCGGGTCCACGAGGCATTGGTGGATTGTTACTTCGGCACGGTGTTGCTCCTGATCCGATGTTATTTGGTGGGTTTCAACAAACAGCCATTCGACCGGGCACCGAAGATATTTGTTTAGTGATGGGCTTGTCGGTGGCCGTTGGCAAGTTTGTGACCAATGTCCAACAGTACCAAAATCAACTCGCTGTTCTACGAGACGATTTGCAATCGCAATTAGAAGCAGATTTATCAAACATCAGCATTAATAGTGGTTTGGTCGATCGTACGCCGCAGACACTGAATATTGGTTTTGTTGGAATCAATCGTCAGTCATTTTTAATGTCCGCCGACCTTGCCGGACTGGCAATTTCTACTGGATCTGCCTGTGCGAGTGGTTCTAGCGATCCTTCGCCCGTATTGATCGCGATGGGCTTAAAGCCAGACATTGTCGATAGTTCGGTCCGAATTAGCTTGGGGTATTCCACGACTAAGAACGACATTGACCAAGCTTCAGCGATCATCACTAAGATCGTGAAACGAAGCCGATAAGTCGATCAGTCTTTTTGACTGGCTTTCTACGGGTTTAAGACTACTTTTTTGAGTCGTTGGTTAACGTATCTAAATATCGCGTTTGAACCACGAGTTCTATCTTTGTGAACTGTCAACAATTAACTAACAATGTATTGACTGTTTGTTGACAGTCTTTTGACAGTTTGCTGACAGCTAAGCGACAAACTTTCGACAGTTTTAATCCAGATACCAACAATTTAAGAACACTGTTTTGACAAGTTTTCGACAGGTTATAAACACACCGGAAATTCCTTAAATTCAGCATCTATTAACTTTGATCAAACGTGTGATAAAAAGCTCTAAAAGGCTAGAAAAAACGTGATTTTAAAACCTGTTTAAAAACGTCAAAAAGACCAAAGAGAACTCGTATTTTCCCGTGTAAAACGTTAGAATTCGGGGCCGTCTTAGTTCTCTATTTCGAATTGAAATTTAGGTGAATATCCGCATGAATTCCGCGGTGCTCGATCGAGTTTTTTCAGTCCCTTATCAGCATCTGTACAGCACAGATTTCGCTGGCGATTTAACGCCAACGTTAGGTGCTGCCAGTGGATTGAATCGATTCGTTGGTGACCGACCAAATTTCTTGTTGCAGTTTTTCACTGATCAAAAATCGAACTCCGAAGTTGTTGACAACCCAACTGGCGAAACTTGTCCTTGGCCATTGGTTTTGTTTGGTCCGACCGGCACCGGCAAAACGGCACTAGCGATGGCGATTTTGTCTCAGCAAGCCAAACGAGCTGCTTTAGAATCAAATCCCGGTACGGTGTCGTTTTCGAATGCGACCCTTTCCGTAGAAAACAAAAACAACTCGCCCTCTCAACCTATTTTTCTTTCAGCTCAAGACTTTGATCGTCGCTATCGTCAGGCTCTAGAGACTGCATCGTTAACTGAATTTCGGAATCGAATTAGTCAGTCAGCTGGATTAGCGATCGATAACTTGCATCAATTGGCTGGCAAGTTCGCCGTTCAACGCGAACTAATTGCTTTATTAGATTTGAATCAGTCCAACGGTTTACCGTTCATTTTCACGATGGAGTCATCTCCATTTGATACGAGCGTGAATAATACAACTCGAACTAAAACCGCTGGTTTGAGTCTTCAACTAACTTCGCGTTTGTCAGCGGGACTTTGTTTACCGGTTCAACCGCCTGGCTTGGCCGCTCGACTTCAAATTGTTCGAGAACTAGCTACCAATCATCGTTTAAACTTAACCGATGATGCTTTAAACATGCTGGCAACAAAATTTGACGTAACGGTCCCAAAAATCGAACATCTGTTTAGCCAAATCGCTTCCGGCTTGGAGTCGCTAGAACAATTTAGCTTTGGACAATCGGTCGATATTCCTTTGCTGAATCAACTGTTGAAAAAAGATGCGACAGACATTGATTTGATAGTGTCTACGATTCTCAAAAAAGTAGCTCGCGAATACCACGTCAAGGTTTCTGATCTTAAGAGTAACTCCCGAAAGCAATCAACTGTGCTGGCGAGAAATGTAAGCATCTTTTTGATTCGTGAACTCGTTGGTTGTAGTTTTAAACAAATTGGTCGCTACTGTGGTAACCGAGATCATTCGACAGTATTACACTCTTACCAGAAGATTGTGACCGCTTGTGATTCATCCAGCGACCGAACGGATTGTTCCACAAAAACGACGGTGCAAAAGTTAAAGCTGCTACTGACCGACCTAATCGCCAGTCAGTCCAACTTGTTTTGAAGCTCTTTTACTGTCCATAAACAACATTGAAAACCTGTTCAAAGTTCGTTGAACAAAAGTAATCAACCATACAGCTATCGACAGCTGTTGCCAATAATCGAGTTACCAACATTTTTAACGACCAATTAACAACGCTTTTACAACTTGTTAAACACCTGTTTTCCACTAACCATAAAATTTTGTTAGTCGCTGGTAATCAGTGACTTGAGATAAACCAAAGAGTGGTTATCAACAAATTCTTGGTCGGATAAATATTAATACTTTAAAAAAACTTTAAATAGAAATAAGCCAAGTGAAAATCAAGCTAGATCGAGAAAGCTTTCTCAAAGTCTTCCAGCTCGCAGCGGCAGTGGCTCCGTCTCGAAGCCCCAAAGAGATCCTTCAAAACATTAAGTTGGAAGTCTCCAAATCAGGAAGCTTCTTAACAGCAACCGACACAGAAGTAGGCGTCCGATTGTCGGTACCTAACGTCGTCGTAGAAGCCGCGGGCAAAGCTGTGTTGCCAATCTCGCGGTTGAACTTGATATTGCGAGAGTCGAGCGATGAGACGCTCAACATGGAAGTCGACGACAATAAAATTTTGGTAACCGGTGTTAGTAGTCGTTTTGAACTCCAAGCTCAAAACCCAGACGAGTTCCCAGACGTCAATCAGTTTGACCAAAAGGATTACTTCGAGGTCGATGCCAAGGTGTTGAAGGATTTGATCCGTCGAACCTTGTATGCCACCGACAATGAAAGCAGTCGGTATGCTTTGGGCGGAGTGCTGTTGGAGATGCAAGGCGAAACTATCGTCGCTGTCGGTACCGACGGGCGTCGCTTGGCCAAAATGGAAGGCGCGATGTCGATTGTAGGTAAACCAAATGCCGGCGGTCAAACGATCGTGCCATCGCGATCGATGCAGCTGATCGATCGGATGCTGCCAGATGACGATACAAAAATCAAAATCGCCGCTGAAACAAACGATTTGACTTTGGAAGAACCAGGCGGAGTTTTCTATACCCGGTTGGTCGAAGGTCGTTTTCCGCCATGGCAAGAAGTTATTCCCAAGCGAGAGCAAACGAATCGAATCGATATCCCCGTCGGACCGTTGCATTCGGCAATTCGCCAAGCAGCGATTGTGGCCAGCGATGAAAGCCGAGGAATTGACTTCCTGTTCAACGAAGGGTCGCTTGTATTGTCCAGTAGTACCGCAGAAGTCGGGCAAACTAGGATCGAGATGCCAGTGCCCTACGATGGTGACGAACTATCGATCACGTTGGATCATCGCTTCGTAGGTGACTTTCTGAAAGTGCTCGGCCCAGATAAGTCGTTTACTTTGGATTTGGAAAGCGGTGAGGCGGCGGCTTATTGTGAAACCGATGATAAGTATGGGTATGTGATCATGCCGCTCTCAAAAGACAGGCGATAAGTTTTGTCAGACAAAGAATCTTACGACGAACTGGATTTTTCCAACGCTTCGGAGCTGGTTGGCAAACGTCGACGGTATTTTCGTCGACCCAAGCGACCAGCAGACTTGTTGGGACAATTGATGGCGCGTAAAGGTTTTTCGCAACAAGAATCGAAAAACGATTTGTCAGACGTTTGGGGTTCGCTGGTCGGTGAATCGCTTAGCGGCAAGACGAGAGTCGGATTATTGAAACGAAATGTGCTGGAAGTTTATGTCAGCAGTTCCGCAGTTAATCAGCAGTTGACCTTCAAAAAAGCTCAACTGCTCAAGCAATTGAAACAACAGTTGCCCAAAGAAAACATCAAAGACATTAGATTTAAAATCGGCTCGTTCCGCTAAAGATACACTCATGGCAAAAGAAGTCAAAAAAACATACGAAGGCGAAGATCTTCAACGACTGTCCGATTTGGAACACGTTCGCGAACGGCCGAGTATGTACATCGGTGATACGACCGCTCGTGGTTTGCATCATCTGGTCTATGAAGTTTCCGACAACTCGATCGACGAAGCGATGGCCGGCTATGCTTCGAAAATCAATGTAACGATCAATACGGACGGCTCAGTAACGGTGTTGGATGATGGTCGAGGCATCCCGACTGACGTTCACCAACAGCTGACCGAACAAGAAGGACGAGAAATAACGACACTGGAGGGTGTAATGACCTTCTTGAAGTTTGGCGGTAAATTCGAAAAAGGTGCTTATCAGACATCGGGTGGTTTGCACGGTGTCGGTGTGACGGTCGTTAACTTTTTATCCGAGTGGGCGGAGGTAGAAGTCCACCGCGAAGGTGAAATTTATCAACAAGAATACCAACGAGGGGTACCGACCGGACCCGTCACTAAAGCTGGAAAGACGACGAAGGTAGGTACTAAAACAACCTTCAAACCCGACGCTCAGATTTTTCAAACGACTAAGTTTGAATACAACGTGCTCAATAAACGCTTGCAAGAGTTGGCGTTTCTCAACAGCGGTGTGCGAATTATTTTCAAAGATGCTCGTACCGGAGAAGGCGATGAGTTTTACTACGAACGCGGTATTATCGAGTACGTAGAGCACATTAATCGCACCAGTGATGCGATCCATGGCGAACCAATTTATCTAAAAGGCGAAATGGATGACGTCGCTTTCGAGATCGCTCTGCAGTACACCACGGAAATTTCGGATACGGTATTTTCGTACGTTAATAATATTAACACTCATGAAGGTGGTACTCATGTTTCGGGTTTTCGATCCGCTTTAACGCGGTCGTTGAATACCTATGCGAAGAAAAACAATCTGTTCCCAAAAAACATCAACGTGACTGGCGAAGACTTTCGCGAAGGTATCACCGCAGTGATTTCACTCAAAGTGCCAGAGCCGCAGTTTGAAGGTCAAACCAAAACAAAACTCGGTAACAATGAAGTCGAGGGAATTATCACGTCCGCCTTTGGCGAGTTTTTCAAAGTCTATTTGGAAGAGAATCCAAAAGAAGGCAAGATCATTGTCAAAAAGGGTGTCCAAGCAGCTGAAGCTCGGGAAGCAGCCAAAGCGGCTCGCGAAAAAGTCCGACGAAAATCGGTTTTGGGCGGTACCAGTTTGCCCGGTAAGCTTCGCGATTGCCTGTCAAAGGACGTAGAAAAATGTGAAATCTACTTGGTCGAAGGTGACTCAGCGGGCGGATCCGCCGAAGGTGGTCGTTTGAAAGAATTTCAGGCGATCTTGCCGCTGCGAGGTAAGATCATCAACGCTTACAAAGCTCGCGAAGACAAAGTACTGGCTAATGAAGAAGTCCAGTCGATGATCAGCGCACTGCGAGTCGGTATCGGCGACGACCAGGATTTGTCAAAACGACGCTACGACAAAGTCATCATCATGACCGACGCGGATGTTGACGGTTCTCACATTCGAACGTTGTTGCTGTGTTTTTTCTATCGACAAATGTATCACTTGATCGAACAAGGTCACGTCTATGTCGCTTGCCCTCCCCTGTTCCGCGTAAAGAACAAACGCAAAACATACTATGTTCAAACCGAAGAAGAGATGCGTCGACAGCTGCTTGATCGCGGTTTGGAAGATACTTCTTTTGACAATAACGATGGAATTGTCGTCGCTGGTGACGATATGCGTCGATTGTGTTTGACGCTGGCAAGTATGGAAGACGCAATTTTGGCGTTGGAACGACGCGGTGTTAACTTGCGGGCTCACTCTAATCGCATGACCCCCGATGGCAAGTTGCCCGTCTATCAAGTCGTCATCGGCAATCGTCAAGAATGGTTTGTCAATCAAAAGGACAAAAACGAATTCATCAAGAAATTCGAACAAGAAAGTGGGCAAGCCGTCACACTTACTGATGAGACCTCATCAGATTCTGACGAAGATCAAAACAGCATGCGAGTGACCGAGTTCTATGAAGTAAGAACAATCAACTCAGGATTGAGTGAGCTGTCAGAATTTGGTTTCGACATCGAAGCGATGTTGCCGATTGAACGAACCGGTATGGAAGAAGCCAGGTACTTATTGCGACGAGGTGAATCTGAGACAGGTGTAGAAGATTTGCGAGCGTTAGTCGGGGCTGTTCGAGCCGCGGGTGAAAAAGGCATGCAAGTCACTCGCTTTAAAGGACTGGGTGAAATGAACGCGGAAGAACTCCGAGAAACAACGCTCGATCCAGAAAACCGCACACTCATTCAAGTTAAAATGGACAATGCGGCAGAAGCTGACAATATGTTTAGAATTCTGATGGGCGACAAAGTCGAACCTCGACGTGAGTTCATCGAAAAGTTCGCGTTGGATATCAGCGAACTGGACGTGTAATACGGGGTTTAGCGATGAGCTGGCTGGCGGGCGTTTTTGATGCGCAGTGTTGTCGGTTGGCTAATCGTTAAGCTTAGTCAAACTGCCCTGCCTTATTTCAAATTGAACAGACTCGATTTCTCGCAATTCGTCTGGATAATGAGTTACGTGTAAAATCGAAGTCCCTTCGGCAGCGTGAATTGATTTGAGTCGATTTACCATCCGGTGTCGCATGCTCGCGTCGATTGCCGAAAGCGGTTCGTCTAAACACAACAGCTTTGGACGAAACGCTAGAGCGCGGCCAATTGCCACTCGTTGCTTTTCACCACCGGATAAACCAGCTGGCGTTCGAGTACGTAAGTCGCTCAGTTCGAGTAGCTCTAACAATTCGGCAATTCGCTGTTCACTGAATTGACGATTCTGTCTTCGAACCGACAATGAGAAACCAATCTGCTTCTCGACCGTCATGCCGGGAAATAGTACGGCGTCTTGAGGTACAAATCCAATTTGTCGTTGAGCCGGCGGCAGGTTATGAATCGGTTGATTATCAAGCAGGATTTTGCCAGACGATTGACGTTTTAAACCGCAAATCGTTTCTAGCAACGTAGATTTGCCGCAGCCAGTAGGGCCTGTCAAAACTGCATATTGTCCAGACTGAACGGTTAGGTTGATGTTTTGTAACTCAAATGTACCGTTCGTGACCGCTAAGCCTTGGATCTCAATCATGAAATCGCCTTTTCTGGAGCAAAGCAGCGAACAGAGATCAAAACAATCAAAGCGACGGAGATTAAAATCATCGAAGCCGAAACCGCCGATCGTAAATCGCCTGATTGAAAACTAAGATAAATCGTCGTAGGAAGAACTTCTGTTTTGAGCCGAGTCGTACCAGCAAAAATCAACACTGGGCCAAACTCGCCGATGGCTCTGGCCCAAGCCAATGTAAATGCCGCAATCATGCCACCGGCGCTTTGTGGAAACGCAATTTTGGCGAAGGCTTGGTAGTCACTCGCTCCTAAAGTACGCGCCACTTGTTCTGGTCGAGGATCGATTTGAGCGTAGCAGCGACGCATGGTTCGAATCGCAAACGCAGTGACAACGGTAAACTGAGCGAGAATTACAGCCGGGATCTCGTAGGTGATGCCGGTAACGTCGTGAAATCCTAAACAGTTAATAGCCGCTAGGAAAATGAGATTTAGTTGGTCGCCGATCGGAGTCTGAAAAAAGACAAGTAAACTAATTCCCACAACGATTGGTGGTAACACGATCGGAATATCTAATAAAGCAAAGATCAGTTTTTTAGTAAACCGGCGAATAAAACTTGTCGAGGAATCCGCCTGAAATCGAGCCAACCAATAACCAGTCGGTACGGCGATCCACATCGCCATGATCGAAGCAATTGAACTGCTGACGACAGACAACCAAATTGAGTATTGAACGTTCGGGTCGGATACCAATTTCTTTAAATCGCCAATGCTTGAAAATTGCAAATCGGCAAGTAACAAAGCGATAATCAGCAAGATGTAAATACTGACAAAACCAAACAGGATTGACCAGAACACCCCGTTCCAATGTTTGGAAGAATTGCTCGGCAACAAACGGCGTTCAGAAGAACGGTTTTCAGGCAACTGATTGTTGGTTTGATTATCGCCCATTGTTGGGAAGAGATTCCATTGGGCTATTTGAAAATCCAGCGTCAATAAAATCCGCTAGAACGAGATTACGATTGCGTTTTAGATAGTCGTAGAACTGATCTGCTTGAGGGTTGATTGAATTGGATCGACCAACTTCTACAAAACAAGCAGGTTGAGCATTGAAGCCGGATTTGGCCAACGAAAACTTATCAGAATGCTGATGGCGGGGAAAGTTACCATTAACCGAAGCAATAGATTCTGGACGATTTTGGGCTACCGAGTTTGGTTCGGGAAACTTGGATTTCAAGTAGGTCAGAATTTTTATCGGTCGGTTAGTCGATTGATTGAATTGATGAACCGTGCTATCCCAAACGATGGCCGCGTCAACGCTTCCAATTGAAAGTGCTTGGGCCATGGAAACCACATTTTCAAACTCGGCAGTTCTCCGGACGAGTAATAGGTCGGAACAGTTTTGAATTTTTGCCAAGCGTTTGGTTTCAAAACCGATCGCGGAAGCTTTCGAGCCGACACCAATTTTTATTTGCAACTTCAGTAAAGACGATAAGTCGTCAACCGAATTTAGATTCAAATCAGAATTTTCACGAACCGCAATTACGGGAAACTGAGCAGCGACGGGAAAGCTGTCGGCGATGACGTTTTTAGTTTTGAGATTCGATATTCGATTTGAATCAGCACATACGAAAACGTCGGCCATGTGCTTCACGCCAGTTAATGCTTCGGTACTAATTTGTCCCGCCAAGGCACCCGACCCACCAGCGCGAGTGATTTCAGCGACGATGTTTTTTGAAGTAGCGAACTCAGATAAGTTGAATCGATCAACAATACGCTTCATTGGTTCGACAGCAGCACTGGCACAATAAACTTTGACCAAAAGGCTTTGGTCAGTTTCGCCATTGGATCGGACCGACAACGCTCCGATAAATAGGCCCAAGCAAATGACAGTGGAAAAGCAGAACCAAACCAGAGGAGACCAATCGACTAGGTTGCCGCGTCGATGGAAGAGGGTTAAAGGGTATCGCATTCGTATCGCCTAAGGCATTAGGCAACATCAACTTGTTTGTCACGCAAATCGGCGATTTCAACGACGGCTACACGACCTGACATATTTGGTCGGAAGATGACCAACAGAAGTAAAGGTAAATACCAAGCCATGTGCAGTCCACCATCCAACGCGTGCCAAAATTGCACCGCTACCATGATCGCAGCGGTATAGCTAATTAAAGTGCCCAGATTTTTCTCGGAGGGCCATCCAATAAAAGAAAAGCAAAGTGCGACGAAGGTGACAAGGATCGGTAGTCGCCACCAACTGCTCCAACCAAGCTCCCAAATGCCTTGAAGGTCGTCCATACGGGGATACCAAAATCCAAACATTGATCGTAGTTGGGCGACAAGGCCAGCGCTATCAACTGACGTTAGGACGGATCCACCAATACAAAGTGAAATTCCAAAGGCGACCAATAATAGAAATTTCCCCCATCCACGTTCCCAATAGAAACTGGCCCATAATGGTAGTAGGAAAAAAGGGTAGTAAGCCACACCAGTTGCCAGGCCAATGAGTAGTCCGGCTAGCCACGGTATGCGAAAGCAAACGGCCGCCCATAAAATTAATGCCGCTGGCAAAGAGTGCATTACGTTAACCGTATGCATCGCAGTGTAAGGCAACATTAAGTAAATAGCGGCTGTCCCAACTCCGACGCTTAAGTTGTTGAAGTTACGGTAACAGAACAAAATCAGCCCCAATACAATCAGCGATTGGGTCACGATTGCAAGGATTTTTGCAGCCACGATGTAACGACTAACATTTCCCAGTTCGTCAGCATCTGTTTGTAATATCTCACCGCCGTGGTCGAATGTCGACATAATTGGGAAGATAAAAAATAGCTGTAATCCGGGGCCTCGTTGCCTTAACTGTTGGATGTCGACGGGTTCGGCGACCTCTCGTTTCATTAACTTAATTGCGTTTTTGGCACCATTTAAGTCGGCATTGGTCGGCTCGGATAAAATCACATTGGCAGTCAAAATCAGAAACAGACTGCCAGCGAAAAAGAACAATCCACCTTGGCTTAGATTGGGTTCCAATACGGGGCGTCGTTTGAGTCCGGGGTCCATGAGTAATCGTATTAACAACAACAGCCCGACGGAAAACAACCAGATAAATCCGGACAACTCCCAAGCAAACCCAGGACTTTCAGTTCTGTCAGTTGCATTTGGATTGTCGCTACCAACGATTGGATTTTGATCATCAATGTCAGTGGATGTTTCAGAGCCAACCGAATCCGAATCAAACGATGCTTGTAATGAAGCAGTGTTGCGTAAATTCTTAGCTGATATGTAACGACCGCTTTCGATCATTAGCAAACCAGGAGCAAGCAAAACAATCAGGAGCAAGTCGAGATTGCGAATGCTCCAGAAACGATTGAACTTAAAAAAAAGCGCGACCAGTAACAGCGAAGACAAGTATGCCCAAGTTGTGCTGTCGATTTTTTGGTAACTGAATGGAAGATCACTCATTCGAGTTTAACTCTCGATTAGGCTTCCGGCTTCGATAGTTTGTCAAGGAATTTTTTGCGGACCTCTTCACGAATTCTGACATAACGGCTGCGAGCTTCTTTAACGACAGTGTCATCAAAATCGTTATAGGAATTCAAAAATACCTGGATTTGATAGGCTTCGCCTTGAATCAAAGTAGCACGAATTCGATGCGACATCCGATTCATAACTCGAGTGATGAAGCCGTTAACGGTGTTCCATTGCCTTGGAACAGTTAGTCCCTGACCAAAAGAATCGAAGTGGCTGAATAGGAGATAGCCGCGTTCGCCGGTAGGTTTTTCCATGAAAACCTCGATCATGTCCCACGGATTTTCATCGACACTCCCCTTTTCCAAGCCAAGCGCTGTTGTTTTCGAAATGGCACGTCGTTTAGTGATCTTCCAGCCAATGTTGGTATAGCACGTTGTCAGTTCGTGCCAGCCTGGGAAGGTTTGATCAAGTGAAGCGGTGGCATAGCAACGAGGAGACTGGTACTGCCAAACATCAGAGCGTTCTCCAAAGTCACTCCCTCTATTACGTGTATCGGTTTTGAATGCGACACGCGTCCAGTTCTCAATTTCTCTTGGAATATCGCCTTCTTCAAACTCGACAGTCACATCGGTATCAAAAACACGTATTTTCTTGTCGGCAGCTAGCCGACAGGCTCGAACATCCCTTAATTGCCAAATGCCAGCTAACAGCATAATGATAGCGAAGCCCCAAAGTGCTTTTTGCATTGATGGGGACACTGGTTGGCGACTTCGTTTGGAGCGAGCACGATTTGAAGAGAGCTGATTCGAGGTTGGCACCAAGCCATTCCACATTTTGCCAATGATTCGACCAAATTTTCCAGATTCGTTTGCGTCCTGTACCGGTCCAAAGAAAAATAGAATCAATTGGTCAGTGCTAAGAATCAATCCAATACCAATGATCAATGAAATGTAGCCAAGGAACATATGATTATTTCCCTCGGCTAGGTTGAGTTCAAAATACTTCATTGCGATCGGTATGGACATGATACGAATCGTATTCATAAAGATGGCCCAGAAAACGCCTGACATCACTAACAAGGAAGTTCTGAAACCAATGAAGGCGTACAACATTAGCGAAATTGCGAGCAACAAAAGTAAGTTCGACCAAAAAACGGGCATGTCAACGCCAGCAGTCGCTTTAGGAAGCGTTCGAATTAACAAGAAAACTAATCCCAATAGAAAACTTAGGATAGCTAAACCCTTCTCTGGGGCCTTCACTTGTCGATTGAATACGGAGTAAACAACGGCAACTAAAACAAGTGTGAAGAATGACTGAACACCACTACAGGCTTGTTCAATCCCAAATTGTTGCATGTTTGGGACGTTTAGAACGGTGCCAGCCATATGGTGGCCTACGTTGGCCAAGTCAAGCAATCGACTTGTGTAGGCTGCACTATAAGCTTGAAGCGTAGTGACTAGATTTCGGTCCATGCCAAATGGGAGGTAGAGAAAAACATACAACGGTAAAGACGCATACCACAATGTACCGTTCGTTTCGGAGTCTGGAACACGCGCGAGAAAACTGGTTACGATCAGCATCGTCGATAAAGCGGACATCCACGGTTGTACAAATAAAATACTGAAACCGACCGCAACTAAAGACAGCACGAGCAACGTATTACTGGTAGTACTACTTTGAAGTTGAACAGCTTGACCGTACGGCCAGCGCATGGCAGCGATCACAATGGTAGCTGCGATGGCAAATAGTACCGAGTGATAATGGGGTTCACCCATTAACCGGTCGATATACAACCTCAACATCGGATACTGAGATAAAATCGCCAACAAATAGGATGCTACGATACCCCATTCTAGGCCTCGAGCTACATGAGATTGAGAATGAGATTGAGACTGACTTCGCTGACTGGCGGCTGACATAGTTTTTAAATGATTTTCTTAGAAGTTGTTATCGTACTTAGAAATTCTTGCGGTACATCAATTCTGAATATCCAAATTCAGTTGATCTAGAATGGACCGACGCTCGAAATGCAATTGACCCAAAATGTCCAAACACAGCAGTTACTAATTTAATTCAGCAAGGCACCATACATCAACCAAAAATCTCATCTATTAAGCTACTTTTGTGATATCTGCTACGATAATGCCGGTTGAAACACAGGCATCAAGGTAGCAATTACCACGTTTGATTACTCGGTCTATTTTGCAGTGGTTGATAGCTAACTTAAGTGACAATCTAAAGTTTGTCCAAACGGCACCTAAATTACGACTCGGGTGCTTTTGAGGGCACAAGCATGTAGCAAATTTTTTGGAAAGCTACCGAGAAAATGAGCTTCCGTCACTTAACCAAATCGTTGCTTGAACCACTCGAAGGTAATGTCTAGGCCACGATCAATATCGTATTGTGGGTCGTATTTTAAATACTTATTGGCTGACGAAATATCAGCCAAAGAATGCCGAACATCACCTGGTCGAGGTTCACGATATACGGCATTAATTTTTGAATCAGACAAATCTTTCAATGTTGATAATAACTGATTGACAGTACGGCGTTGCCCGAAAGCTACATTGTAAACTTTGCCAGTCGCTCCAATAACATCACTGAACATAGCACGAACATTGGCTTCAACAGCATTAGTGACAAAGGTGAAGTCTCGTGACTGCTCACCATCTCCGTTGATCATCGGTGACTCATTTTTAATCAACGCATCCATAAATAGTGGAATCACTGCGGCGTAGGGGCCGTCCGGTTTTTGTCTCGGGCCAAAGACATTGAAGTACCGCAATCCGATAGTTTCAAAATCGTAACAGTTTCCAAACACACTGCTATAAAGTTCGTTGACATA
>CAZORR010000037.1:0-20035 GCA_964582115.1 uncultured Pirellulaceae bacterium | reverse complement strand
TTTGCAGGTCATCAACCATTTCTCGCGTAATCAGTTCCACATCTTTGGCGGCATTAGCCGCACGTGTTTTCGCATCACGCTCGTCCGCGTCTTGTTCGATGCCCATCTTGATGTCTTTGTAGACCGTTGTCGGAACGATACCATGTTTGGCGTTATAGGCTTCTTGAATTGATCGCCGACGAGCGGTTTCTTCAAGAGCATGTTTCATCGCCTTGCTGACTCGGTCTCCATACAGAATCACTTTCGCGTTGGCGTTACGGGCGGCTCGACCGATCGTTTGCACCAACGCAGTTTCACTTCGCAGGAACCCTTCTTTGTCAGCATCCAAAATCGCGACCAACGAAACCTCCGGCAGGTCCAAACCTTCTCGAAGCAAGTTAACACCGATCAAGCAATCGAAGGTACCCAATCGTAAATCACGAAGCGTTTCGACTCGTTCGAAGGCGTCCAGTTCGCTATGCAACCATTTGGTGGCGACGCCATTATCACAAAAGTAAGCGGCTAAGTCTTCGGCAAGTCGCTTAGTGAGGGCAGTGACAAGCACGCGATCTCCCATAGCGACGCGTTCTTTGACTTGCACAAGTAAATGAGCGACTTGCCCGCTGGCGGGAACGACTTCGCAGACTGGGTCCAGCAGGCCCGTCGGCCGAATGATTTGCTCGACCACCTCGCCGCCAGTTTTTTCAAGTTCATAATCGCTGGGCGTCGCAGAGACGTATACCACTTGGTTGATTCGCCCTTCCCATTCTTCAAACTTCAACGGGCGATTATCCATCGCACTGGGCAAGCGAAAACCGTGCGAGACGAGTGTTTCTTTACGGCTTCGATCGCCCGCGTACATGGCTTTAACTTGTGAACACGTCACGTGCGATTCGTCGATGATCAGCAAGAAGTCTTCATCGAAAAAGTTGTACAGTGTTTCGGGTTGTTCGCCTTCTTCGCGGCCGGCCAAGTGACGACTGTAGTTTTCGATGCCAGGGCAGTGACCAACATTTTCAAGCATTTCGATGTCAAACCGAGTTCGAGCGTTCAGACGCTGGGCTTCAAGTAATTTCCCTTGCTCTTGAAAAAGATCCAGCTGGTGTTTGAGTTCCAAACGAATACGTTTCACGGCTTCAGCAATCCGTGACTCGGACGTGACAAAGTGCTTGGCGGGATAGATGAAAATCTGTTGTTCGCTGCCGATTACTTCGCCTGTCAGCGGATTGATCGCAGAGATCTGTTCAATGTCGTCTCCCCAAAACTCGATTCGGTAGGCGAACTCCTCATAAGACGGCCAGATTTCTACGCTGTCGCCGCGGACGCGGAATTTCGATCGTTCGAACGAAACGTCGTTTCTTTGATATTGGATATCGACGAACTTGCCCAGCATTTTATCCCGGTCGATCGTTTCTCCAACTTTGATCGCGACCATCATCGCTTTGTAGTCTTCGGGGGATCCCAAGCCATAGATACTGGAGACACTGGCGATGATGATTACGTCTTTGCGACTAACGAGTGAACTGGTGGTTGCCAGTCGTAAGCGGTCGATGTTTTCGTTGATCGACGAATCTTTTTCGATGTAGATGTCGCGAGCAGGGATGTAAGCTTCAGGCTGGTAGTAGTCGTAGTAACTGACAAAGTAGTGTACAGCGTTGTTAGGAAAGAACTCTTTGAATTCACTGTAGAGCTGAGCGGCGAGTGTTTTATTATGAGAAATAACCAGCGTCGGTTTTTTGACTTTTTGAATGACGTTGGCCATCGTGAACGTTTTGCCCGTGCCGGTTGCTCCAAGTAAAACTTGATGCTTTTGGTTCGCCAGGATGTTTTTGGCGAGGGCATCGATGGCAGCAGGTTGATCGCCGCTTGGCTGGAATGGCGAATGAAGATTAAACATGGCGTCGGCGGGCTAAGCAAGGATTTACGAACCCACCAGTGTAACCGATGTTGCGATCGAAATGTAACCTACTGGCAGTGCGCACAGGGCAAATCAATTGTTTAGTCTGCGAGTTTTATGCCAAAACGCTAGTGAGCTGTTGATGCGGTTAAAACCGAGATGAGAAGATGCTTTCAATTATGACAGCAGGTGCCCAAATAGAACTTTTGATTCACCCTAGCAGTGCGCAGCAGTACAAAGCAGATTTGACCTTAGTCGGATGGGCCACAATCCGAAAATCCTGAAGTCTGATGACTCCAGCTACGATTTAATTCAGCTTGGTCAGACCACTAGCTGGTTGGTTGACGTTGAATTATCGGTCGACGCTGCTGGAACTTCGGCTGTCGCATCGCTGCAGGCTTTTTGGCAGACGGAACTGAAGGAGCTGAAGTTTTACCAAAGCTCTGGTTGGGTGCTGGTGCTGCTGTCGCAGCGG
Organism: uncultured Pirellulaceae bacterium; assembly: GCA_964582115.1. Taxonomy (GTDB): domain Bacteria; phylum Planctomycetota; class Planctomycetia; order Pirellulales; family Pirellulaceae; genus Mariniblastus. The sequence continues at coordinate 17,684 of CAZORR010000037.1, read as the reverse complement.
CTTTGTGCTGCACGCTAACCTGACCTTGTTTCTCGTGATGCTCAAACAACACTTGCGTCTGATGGCGAGTTAGCAGACCACACTCAACCAGCAACTGCCGAATAGATGTACAGCTAAGTTCTTTCGCCTGTCTCATTATATTGACATCTTGCAAGTCAATAATGCCTTTTTCGAGAGCCAACTGCTCGAAGGACACATTCTCTTGGGCGTCCATTTGGTCAAGCACGTTGTCGACTTGCTTGATTGTCATCAAGTTTTTTCGCAGGGCGATGGTAGCCATCGTATGTGAAGTCTCTTGCTGAATCTTCACTAGTCCACAGAATTGCTCTGCACTGATAACGCGTTGTTCAACCAAGTAAATTCCAAATTTAAGACTCATCGTTTTTTCCTTGGGTGGCTTCAGAAAGAAACTTTATCTCTCAACAGAGTTTGTTTGCTCAACAGCTGTGGATTGCATCGTTTGTCAGAAATTTGATTTACTAACGATGCTAACCGTTTGCTTATCGGCAATTTCTTCGGGGATTCTGAATGCAATCTTAAAGATCGCTATTCCAAGATGGTCAGTCAAACCATCGTCAACAACAGTATTTACTGAATGCGCGGATTGTGGCGACAGTGCCCGCCGCTGGCCCCAGAGCTAGGTAACTCGAGAGCTGCTCCAACATTGCACACGGACATCAGCAGTAGTTTTGAACATGTTGCAAAAATGCAACAGGTCAGGTCGTAACGATTAGGCAAGGAAGAAATTTTCCTCCGAAAGCGATAATTTTCCTGCATGGGCAAACTGGAGTTGTACACTTCCAATAATGTCGCGTGTTCGGCAGGCCTAGAATTTTGAAGGTCAAACAAATTAACGAAGCGAGCAACTGTTCGTTGCCGTCGCATTTAAAAAAATCCCTTGTGTCGCCTCCCTGAGAATCTTATGTCTAAGCATAAAAGAAAAAAGAACTTCATCGATAACAAAGTGCAAGGTGCATTGTTGCGCCGCATTTTCTCACACTGGTTATTGTTTTTCGGAGTTGCTGGTGGTGCAGTGATCATGCTGCAAACCTTGCTTGGCGACCCAAACATTTCAGTAATGGAGCGTTTCAAAGAGCAACTGGGAGAGTTCACGCTGTTCGCAATCGTGATGATTGCTTTATTCCCAGGATTCATGCTCGACACGGTCCGTTTCAGCAATCGCTTTGTTGGTCCCGTCGGTCGTTTGCGTCGTCACTTGCAGCAGTTAAGCCGTGGCGACACTGCTGAGTGCAAGTTTCGCGGCGATGACTTTTGGATCGAAGTAGCAGCTGAATTCAACGACGTCGCAAACCTTGTCAAAGCACAGCAAGAAGAAATTGCTCAACTACGATCCATTGTTGGCGTTACACCCAACGCTACACAACAACCTTTACAGACAGAAGCAGTGACACCCGTCGCTACTTCGTAGTCTCGAAAGTTCAAGAGGAAACAAATTCCGATAACCCAATTCGGAAAATTTTGGTTAGGCCTTCAAATGAATTTAACTATTTGAACCTGACTATCCTTTCGCCCCAAGTTTTTAAAATGACCCGAACTAGACGAATGAAGTCCTCACGGAAGCAGCGAATAGGTGCTGCGGTGGTTGAATTTGCAGTTTGCCTGCCATTAATCATGTTAATTGTTCTTGGAACAATTGAAGCTGGCAGTCTGTTGTTCCTGAAGCAAACGCTTGTCCAAGCAGCTTATGAAGGTGCCAAGGTAGCGATCGCATCTGGTGACGAAGCTCGAGTCAATCAAGCAGTCGGCGCCGTTGTAGCCAGTCGCAACCTTAACAACGTTCAAGTTCAATTTACACCATCGGACATCGCTAATGTTCCGGCGGGTGAAACGATAACTATCACGATTTCCGCCCCTGGCGATTCCAATAGTATTATCCCGTTTGGTCCTTTTGAGAATCAAATCGTACAAACCAGCGCGTCGATGGTTCGCGAGTAACCACGACGCTTTTACTTATTTCCAATCCTTCGTTTCCATATCCATTTAAAATCATACTACGTTTTTATTTACTGATTGACTGAATGGTCAGTGTTGTTTTCACGCCACTGACTCACCCCACTCACGTATGTTTCTCGAATAAGAAACTCCTACACACTCTCAAACACGTAAAAGTCGACTAAGTTCGGTGTCGAATTCCGTCGCAATTGTTGTTTATTGCCGCTGCCGCATAGTGCGTTGGCGCGCCAAAACTCCTTTTGCTTGAGAGCTTATTCATGAGACACACGAAATCTAACAGACGAACTCTATCGTCACCTACCCGCCACGATCGTGCAGGAGCTGCACTACCGATCATCGCAACCCTGATGGTTCTGCTTTTTGTAACTGCGGTGATTGGAATCGATGTTGCCAGAATGCACGTTGTACGAAGTGAACTTCGCACAGCAACCGATGCAGCTGCAAGAGCAGCAGTAGAAGCCCTTGGGCGAACAGAATCAGAAGCCGATGCGATAGATGCAGCTTTGGACATCGCAAGGTTAAATCTCGTTGCCGGTGAACCTTTGGAGCTAGACCCCAACCAGGTTGTCTTTGGCGGAACTGCTGAAAACAACGATGGCTCTTTTTCATTCGTCGAACAGGCAAATTTCGGTTCGAGTAACGACATTGCCAACTCCGTTCAGGTAGTTGGCGAGCGAACCGCAAGTTCACCCGGCGGTTCAATAAACTTGCTTTTTGGTCGCATATTTGGCGTCGATACATTTCAGCCTGTTCAATCTGCCACCGCGACTCGACTCGATCGCGATATTGCGTTGGTGTTAGACAAATCCGGTTCGATGGCGGCCAATGGGCGTTTTGAAAGCCTGTTGGACGGCGTCGATGTATTCGTTGATGAACTTGCCCAGTCTAGGCCGGTTGAAAACGTTTCGCTGACAGTCTACGACACCAACCCCGAGCAACTACTCGAACTTACTAAAGATCTTGCGAGCATTCGAGCGGCTCTGGAAACAGAACAACCTGGTGGCTTTACTGGCATCGGCCGAGCGATGCGAGTTGGCTTGGATTCGATCTTAAACGACCCAGGCGCACGCACGTTAGCCCTTCGGTCAATGATTGTTATGACCGACGGAAATCAAAACCGAGGCATTAGCCCATTAATTGCTGCTGAAGAGTGTCGCCAAGCAGGTGTTGTGGTGCACACGATCACTTTTAGTGACGGAGCCGACGAAGCGTTGATGCAAGAAGTCGCCGAGCTTACTGGTGGGACGCATTTGCACGCCACCAACAACCAACAATTAATTGAGGCATTTCGAACGATTGCCCGTCAGATAGAAGTCCTCCTAATCGAATAGCTTGTTTGTTTGATTTGATTATTGATATTTACGACCATCATTTTTTTCAGAAAAACTAACATGCTTAAACGAACTAAAAAACGACGAAGTTCACCCCGCAACGGAATGCTTACTGTTGAAGTTGCCCTTTGCTTACCGCTTATCTTTCTAACTCTATTCGGCGGCTATGAGCTGGCCAAAACCAGTATGGTTTTGCACGCTTCACAAAGTGCTGCCTACGAAGGGGCTCGTGCAGGAATTATCCCTGGCGCCACTCCTGAGAAAGTCGAAGATGCAGTTGGACTCGTCTTACGGACGATGGGTGTTCGAACTTTCCAAGTTGAAACGAATCCTCCAGTAATTGCACGAGACACCGAACAAATTGAAGTCATCGTTCGAGTACCTCTCCGCGAAAACCTCAGCTTGCCAAGTCTTTTCGTACAAGACCCCACGTTCGTAGGAACGTGTACGCTGTCTCGTGAGGTTCCGTAAAACGATTGGCGTGTCTCAGTTGGCTGATTAACAAACATGGGCTGACTCGCTTTACTTTAAAGTGAGTCGGCCCTTGTTTTTTGGCAAACTGAAAACCGCTATACCCTTTTCAGCAAGCTTACGATTGACTATTGTCGATGTGAGAAAATCGAGTGCTGACATCCGCTGCTATGTTAATCATCGCTGGCTGTATCGTGCTCATATTACAACTTCCCGTGAGAAATCAAATGCAGCGTCGACGATTAGGTGGCAGTGGATTAGTCGTTTCAGAAATCTGTCTGGGCACGATGACCTTCGGCGCACAAGCCGAAGAATCGGAAGCGTTCCGAATCATGGACCACGCCTATGAAAACGGCATCAATTTTTTGGACGCTGCTGAACTTTATCCCGTACCACCCACGGCGGAAACGGTCGGCGTCACCGAAGAGATCGTTGGACGCTGGCTGAAAACAAAACCACGCCATGCTGTCGTAATCGCTACCAAAATCACCGGCGCTGGGCATGGCTGGTTTACCCCGCCGGTACGCGACGGCATGACGACGCTCGATCGCCATCAAATCCGATTGGCAGTCGAACAATCGTTGACACGTTTGCAAACCGACTACATTGATCTGTACCAAACACACTGGCCTGATCACGGCATGCGCTATCAAGATACCATGGCCGCGCTGACCGAACTGGTCGAGGAAGGCAAAGTGCGTGTTGTCGGTTGCAGCAACGAAACGTGCTGGGGTGTGATGAAAAGCTTGAAGGCTTCGGAAGACTTCGGCTTGGTCCGATACGACACGATCCAGAACAATTTTTCGTTGATTAACCGGCGCTGCGAAAGTGAATTGGCGCAGGTCTGCCGGCAGGAGAATGTTAGCTTGCTGCCGTATTCACCGCTGGGTGGAGGCGTGTTGTCCGGCAAATACAATATCGACAGCGATAACTACGGCCAAGCGTGGCGATTTACGAACTACTTGACCAACGGGAATGAGCGGCAACAACGAATGGCGAAACGTTTTGTCAACGACCGCACGCTGGAGACGACTCAGCGATTGACCGAGATTGCGAACCGACTTTCGATCAGCATCACGACATTGGCGGTTGCGTGGAGCAAACAGCACGACTTCGTTGCCTCGACAATCATCGGCGTTAGCCAGTATGACCAACTGGCCGACAATCTTGCCGCTGCCGATTTAGTTCTGGACGAAGAAACAATGCAACAGATCGACGACATCCACGTCGACATTCCATTGGCGATGACTGAGGACGATCTACGGTATCGATAGGCGAATGCAGGTAAGCATCAATTGTCCTGGCTGGTGATGCCCGCTAAGACTTTTAGTGCGGCGACCGTGGGTGCGATTTGATGCAATCGTAAAACGTGCATTTTTTTCTGGGCCATCAACAATGAGATCGCGAGTGTACCGCTATCGCGATCGGCGTCTTTGTCGTTGAGAAGTTTGCCGATAAAGCCTTTGCGTGAATGCCCAATCAAAATGGGACAACCCAACTCAAGAAACGCTTCGCACCCGGCTAATAGTTCTAAGTTGTGTTGGTGCGTTTTTCCAAAACCGATACCGGGATCAAGACAGATTTTTTCTAACGGGATACCGGCGTCCAGCAAACAGGCTTTGCGCTGTTGGAGGTACGCCAGTACTTCGGCAACGACGTTGGTGTAGCGCGGGTTGTCTTGCATTGTCGCGGGAGTGCCTTGCATGTGCATTGCACAAACACCAACACCGGATTCAACGGCGACCTGCAGCATATCTGGATCGCCAGTCAGGCCGGTAACATCATTGATGATCTGAGCGCCGGCTTCAATGGCGGCGATGGCGACCGCGGACTTGCTAGTATCGATGGAGACGGGCACGTCCGACTGGTCGGCAATGCCGCGGACGACTTGTACGACTCGTTCGATTTCTTGCTGGACTGATACTGGCTGGCTATAAGGGCGAGTGCTTTCGCCACCAATGTCGATGATGTCGGCACCTTCGGCGGCCAGACGCAACCCATGATCGATCGCGTCCTGGGCGGTCAAGTAGGATCCGCCATCCGAAAAACTATCAGGGGTGACGTTTAAGATCCCCATGATCAGCGGAGTCTGAGTGATGGCTAAGGTTTGGGTTCTTAGCTTCCAGCGGCTGTGGTTTGGGAATTCATTTTTCATCGGCGAGTGCTGTTCAGAGGGTTCTTGCCGGTCGACACTAGCGACCGGCGAACCACTGAAATCAGTTAGTCTTCACGACTAGTGACTTCAAGCAAGTGATAACCGAATTGAGTTTTCACAGGGCCTTGAACGGTGTTTACAGGAGCGCTGAATACAACCGCGTCGAATTCGGGAACCATTTGGCCAGGACCAAATTCACCGAGGTCGCCGCCTTGCAGTCCCGATGGGCAACTTGAGTTTTCCATGGCTGCGGCTTTAAAATCGCCGCCGGCTTCGATTTCGGCTTTGAGTTTTTCGCATTGCTCAAGTGTTTCAACAAGAATGTGGCGGGCCGTTGCTTTTGCCATCGTACTGATTCCTCTGCGGGTAATTTCTAAAGTAAGAGTTTGAAGCGGCAAATTGTAGCAGTCCCCAGTCGATTGATAAGGTCTTGATCGGCGTTGAGGGCAAAGATTTACCAACGTCCCATGCCCATTCGAAAAATCTGCCAAAATACCTTGATCCCAAGTAGCGGACTGGTTTTGGAACGGCCCTGCTCGCGGTTGCGAAACACAATCGGATGTTCGGCCATCTGAACCCCGTTCTTATTAAGCAACCAGAGGATCTCCTCCAAATAGGCATAGTCGGAACTCTTGATGTTCGACACATTTAGACTCGCCAACGCTTCACGGCGGTAGATTCGAAAGGCTCCGCTATTGTCTTTGGTTTTCAAGCGTAGCCAAAATCGTGCGAACGCATTGACAACTTTCGACGCGATTCGGCGACTCAACGGCCAGCCCTCGGTTCCGCCGCCCTGAACGTAGCGACTACCAATCATAACGCCGATGGTTTCAAAAGCGGCTGTCTGCATTTTTTCGTGCATTTGCACCAAGCTCTCCGGAGCGTGGCTTAAGTCCGCATCCATCGTTGCGATCAGGTCGTAGTCTCGTTCGGCGGCCCATTGAAAGCCGGCGACTGCGGCTGAACCGAGTCCAAGTTTTCCCTTACGATGCATGACTGAAAGCTGAGGATATTTGTCGGAGACTTCTTCACACCAGTTGCCGGTGCCATCGGGGGAGGCGTCGTCAATCACCAAGATGTCTGCTTGCGGGAGTCGCTGATCGATTTGGTGTACTAGTCGTGGCAGACTATCGATTTCGTTGTAGGTGGCGACGACCACGACCGACTTGGGCTCGGAGGATGAGTTGTTTGAGTCGGTGGCAGGCAAAACGGAAGGCTCGTTTAGATAGGCGATCGCGGGAAATCGAACGGAGCTTTTTGCAACAAGTTAGCAAACCGCTATATTCAAAGTTGCGGAAGTATAGCGTTTGATTCAAAATGCATCCAACCAAATCTGTCCACGTTAACAGGAATTTCATTGAACGATCACTCGAAAAAACAGCTTTTAGACAGCCAGCAGAACGCGGAACTTACGGGTGTGGAAACTGTGCTTGGGAGCGATGGTGCTGGCAAACAATTATGGTTGAGCTGCTTTCGGTTTTTGCGTCGTTTGTGCATCGTCACGATTGGAGTTTACCTGTTGATGATCGGATGTTTGATGCTTTTCGAAAATCGCTTGGTCTATCCGGGTTCAAAGTACCCCATTCGCAATTGGGAGGCTGAAGAACAAGGGTTCACAGAAGTGGAGTTTACCGCGGCCGATGAAACCAAGCTGTTCGGTTGGTACTTACCGTGGCGAGGTTTACAGTCGGGAGAGCCTGGATCCGAGGCGTCGGTTTCGATGCGGCCTCGAACCATTTTGCATTGTCATGGCAATGGCGAAAATATCGCACAGGTGGGGGAGCACTCCGTGAAGCAGTTTAGTGAGGTTTTACAGGCCAACGTTTTTAGTTTCGACTATCGCAGCTATGGTAAAAGCGAAGGCTCGCCGACCGAAAATGGCGTCAAGCAAGACGCAGATGCGGCGTTGGCTTGGGTTTGTCAGCAAGACGGTGTGCAGCCGAAGGATGTCATTATCGTCGGGCATTCAATCGGTGGCGGATTGGCATGCTATCTGGCCAAGAAGCACGACTGCAAGGCATTGATTTTGCAACGAACGTTTAGTTCACTACCTGATGCGGCCGCTCGAAAGTTTTGGATGTTTCCAGTTCACTGGGTGATGCGAAATCAGCTGAATTCTGCCGAGGCAATTAAGAGCTGCGATGTGCCGCTGTTTCAGTCGCATGGCGAAGCGGATACGTTGGTTCCAATTGGCCTTGGAAAGAAGTTGTTTGAAAACTCGCCATCGACCAACAAGAAGTTCTTTTCTGTGCCAGGCATGACTCATTGGGGGCGTTTGCCAGATCGTTACTGGGTTGAATTAGAAGCATTTATCAGCCAAGTTGATTCTTCAATACCTGCCGCCGAATAAAATGGTTTGTTTTAGCTGGCAAGGAATCTTGGCGATTGCAGAAAACAAAAAAAGCACGCCAAGCGAATTTGCTTGACGTGCTTTCGTTCGAAACTGCTCGCGTCTGTTTTAACGGAATAAGTTAAAGATTCCGCCGAATTGGAAGATCGATACAAACGAGTTAGTGAACAGTTCATTCTTGCGATATTCCAAGATGATCAGGTCACCTGGTTGGACAATCACTCGCTCGCAAGGCTCAGCCAGTGCGTATCGCAAGTCAACGTCGATGGCAACTTGCTCACAACCGCACTTCCGCAAGATAGTAACCTGCGTTGCTGGCAAAATATTTCCGATGCCCGTGAATGAACCGTTGCCACCTGATCCTGCCGAAGCACTAACGGAACCACCAGTCATTGCCATGGCTTCCAGGACGTCAATGTCGTAGTCACGTGGCAATGGGAAACGTCCACCTTCTAGCAAACCGCCTGTGTAAAAGACATCTCGTGGACGGCCTTCGATGAAGACAACATCACCGTCTTCAAGTGTGATGTCTGCTTCGCTCAACTGTGGGAACGACCCGATATCGCCGCGGATCGGGATCCGCACCACGTTGGCACCTTCAAGGGTTTTTGATTCGCGGTTTCCATGGCTGGCACCGATTGCTTGAACGATTGCACCCGGATTTTGGCTGCCGTTCATTGCTCCCCGCAGAATGACAATCTCGTTCTTCGCTGTTTCGCCTGGCATTCCACCAGTTTCACTAAGTGCGTGCAAGACATCGTTTTCGTAGGCAGGCAATTCAATCGAAAACGACTCGGTGTTCAGCCCTTCGTCCAAGTAAATCTCGTTTCGATTCAAACCGCGATTACTGTTGCTGATTGTACCACCGTCTTCACGGATCACGAGCACATTGTAGGTGCGGCGTTGCATCAGCGTTACGATGATTTTTTCGTTGCCTTCCAGCAAGATCTTTTTATCTTGTGTATAGGCCCGAATAATCTTTGCCTCTGCTTCACCGACAGTTAAACCAATGACGCGAAGTGGAGCAACCAATGGCAATGAGATATAGCCATCATCACGGATTGGAACAGGGTAGCCAATCGCAGGCGTGGTATTGTCTTGATCGGCAAAATTTACTGGTGGTGGAACTTCTGCATCACCCGTGATTCCTTGGATGTAGATTCCTAAGACATCGCCTTTCCCCAGAACGTATTGCTCGGGAGGTGTTTGACGCAGTGTCAAGAAGTTGATTTTTTCTTCCTTGTCTGGCTCGCAACAACTGCGGTTCAATACATCAGCAGCTGGGATCAGGTCAGTAGGGCCGTAATTACGACAGCCTGCTAGCAAGGAAACGCACAGTGCTAATGCAGCAATGCAAGTGCGTGCGGGGATGGTCTTGAATGACATGGTCTTATCTTTCCGTTAGTTTCGAACGCCGGAATTAATGCGGAAGTGCATGAAGTACCGGTCGTAGTGATGTTTCGGAAGATCTCGTGATGGTTTTGACCGCAGCAATTTTTGTAATCGTTATTCATGTTAGCTAGAGTATTCCGGCTGTTCCGGTTCTTAGGTTCGGTGAAAAGTGGAGGCTACGGTTTGGCAGGCCTCGGCTGGCAGGCATTGAAACAATGGTAGAAAACCCATCGAGAGGTTGAATGACGAAACTGCTAGCATTCAAACAGCGATTAAGAAGCCAGCGGCATTGAGCATTGATATAGGTAGCTTTTGTGTGCTTGGATAAACTGAAGCAACGAAGGGGTTTTCGACGGCTGCGGTAATGTACTTTTTACACGCTGGCGAATCAGTTACTAAAGGTCCACAGAAGGCTTCGGACATGTCAGAAACACTAAAATTCATTCACGCATCGGATCTGCATCTAGACGTATCAGTGTGCGGACTGCTTGAGCTACCACCGCACTTGATTGAGGTGTTGGCAAATTGTCCTTACATCGCGGCTAAAAAGATTTTTGATACGGCAGTTGCCGAACGAGTTGATTTTGTCCTGCTGGCGGGTGACTTGTTTGACATTGAATCCAACAATGCTAGGTCTGCTGCGTTCTTGTTGAATCAATTTCGACGCTTGAACGAAAAAGGAATCGAAGTCTATTGGGTCGCGGGCGAGTGTGACCACCCAGACCGCTGGCCTGGTAGTATTGAACTGCCACCGAACGTGGTCACGTTTAGTTCATCAGTCGTTGAACAGGTAGAATACAAACGCAATGGAGTCAGCTTGGCTCGCATCTTAGCCGCAAGCTACGACCCGCAGCGTCGTAGTGGTAGCGAGTTCGTGCCACCGGAAGACAACCTCTTTAACATCGCCTTGACCCACGGTGATTACGAATCGGCAACTTTGACGGGCAAACACATCCAGTATTGGGCCATGGGTGGCAGGCATAAACCAACCAAGCTTGAAAAAAACGATACGGTTGTGATTTACCCAGGAACTCCACAAAGCCGCAGTCCTAAAGAAACCGGACTACACGGGTTCAAAATCTGTCGCATCGATACTTCTGGCAAACTACGAGTGCAAACGGTTGAATCTGACCGTGTACGATTCTTGCCACAGAAAGTCGCAATTTCCGAGCATGTGCACATGCAAGAACTCAAAAACGAGCTTGCCGAACGAGCATTAAAGGTTATTTCCGACACCACCGACCAAATCGTGTTGACGAACTGGCTCCTGATGACCGACGGCGACTTCAATCCACAGATACGCAAGCCGCAATGGGCCGCTGAAGTACTCGAATGGTTGCGAGACGAATTTGGTCGAGGCGACAAGGGGCTTTGGTCGACCAGCGTCCGAGTTGAAACGCCTGAGAAGATGCCAATCGATTGGTACGAAGAAGACACGTTGTTAGGCGAGTACCTACGAGCGATGGGTCGCTACCAAAGTGATGACTCGCTCAAGTTAAATTTGCACCAATACATGCCCCAGACCGTTAGTAGTAAAGTGACCAACGGCATGACCGATGTGCCTTTGAATCGTCGTGACGAAATTTTACGGAAGGCAATGTTGCTGGGCGTTGAATACCTTGCGGACCACAAAAACTATCATGCAGACGACTCGGTTGTTGCCAACTGAGAACAAAAATATTTCCGTTTCCCCCAATTCAAATAACTGACACGCATCAAATGACTTGATGCTAACACATTGTTCAGGAGAACAGTCGTGAAGATTACCGACCTCCAAATCGACGGCTTTGGCGTATGGAAAGGCCTAACAGTCGACAAGCTATCCGATAACATGACCGTGTTTTGTGGCTACAACGAAGCCGGCAAGACGACGATGATGCAGTTTTGTCGGGCGATGATGTTTGGGTTTTCGCCGGAGCGCATCGATAAATACACGCCGCCAGTATACGGTGGGTTGGCAGGCGGTTTGTTGGAGATCTCGAGCCCTGATGGTGCTTTTGAAGTTCAGCGATTTGTTGATCCCAACCGCCATAGCGATCCAATCGGTGATTTAACCGTCACTGACTTGGTCGACGGCACGGTACACGGAAAGTCTCGTTTGTGTCACTTGATGTCAGACATCGACGAGTCCATTTTTGTCAATGTGTTCGCTATCGGTTTGCAAGAAATTCAAGAGCTAAACGCGCTCAATGGCACTGCTGCGGCTGAACAGTTATATCGCCTGACCAGCGGCATGGACCGGGTTTCACTCGTCGACGTAATGCGTGACCAAAGTAATCGTCGCAGCAAGATTTGGTCGGCCGATGGGAAAGTCACATCGCAGTTAGCAGCACTTTCAGAACAGCGGCAGAAGCTACTGCGAGAAATCGATGAACTTAAACAGCGTTCAAAGCGTTGGTCCCATGTTGCTGCCGAGACAACGGATATCAACAATCAATTAGCGGACCTTGAAAAGGAATTGGTGACGAAAACTCATCAAGCGCGATTGCTCGAAGTTTCTGTGCAAGTTGCCGAGCGCTGGAATTCTCGCAAAGTGGTCATTGACCAAATCGCCGCACTGGGAAAACTCCCAGATCGTCGCGACGTGTCGATTGAAAAACTGGACCAACTGAACACTCGGATTTCTCAGCAAAAAGAACGAATCGAACAGGTCAAACTACAGCGAAAAACAATCAAAACCGAAGCCCTCGCGTTACCGATCAACCGAACCTTGTGGGCTCAGAAATCTAAAATCGAAGCGATCACCGAACACATGCCATGGGTCGAGTCCTTGCAACGTCAAGCGACACGGCTCAAAGATGAAATTGGCCGCATCGAGTCAAACGTGGTTAGCGAAATCGATGGTTTGGGACATCAGCTAGATTTGAAAGCCGGCGACATCCGCGAACTTGGCAAGCGTGGCTTTGCTTCGCTTGACCAAGCGGCAAAAAAATTGCAACTTGAAATCGACCGCCAGACTAAATTTCAAAATGATTTAGAAAAAGTTGAATTTGATCTTGGCCAACATCAAGAACGACTTGGCAGTTCACTCGCCGGGCAGGGCACGTCGGAAACGATTGAAGATACGGGCCGGTATGTAAACTTGTTGCGCCGCCGGATCGAACTGGAGCGGAAGATCGACAAGCTCCATATTCAACGCACCGGTCTCGAACACGACATCGACTCGATCGTCAACGACCAAGTCTTGCCGATCGAAAAACTGACAATTATTGGTGTGACGTTTGTCGGCGGCATCATTCTGTTTGGCTTAGGCTTACTTGGAGAAACAATCTGGGGGCAAGGTGGGCTTATTGGAATCACCGAAGGCATGGGCAGAGTCTTAATCTTCCTTGGTTTGATCTTTGGACTCGGGTCACTTTGGTATCGATATTATTTGGAAGGAGTTGCTCATGAGGACCTGCAAGACTTCCGCCATCAAATGGATATCGTTCGCCAGCAGCTAAGACGCTCTAAAACCGAACGCGACGAAATCGAAAGCAAGTTGCCTGTTAGCCTGAAGGGACAATGGGAGATCGAGCTGAAAGATGCGGAGACTCGGTTGATGCGGATGGAAGAGTTGGTACCGTTGGAGAACCGCGTACAATCAACTCGTGGCGTCCAAGAAGATGTTCGTCGTCGGCTAACGAACCAAGAGCGAGAACTTAAAAAAGCAGAAGACAACTGGAAGGCGTCTTTGAGAACCGCTGGATTGCCAGCAACACTTCGCCCACATCAATTGGAAGAAATAAGACAACGCGCCGATCGCGTGTCGACCCATTACCTCCAGTTGGATCAATTTTCCACCGAGAAAGTTGAACGAGAAAAAGAGCTTTCGGCCCTGAATCAACGCATCGACATGATGTTACACGAAACCGGAGTCAAGTTTCACAACGACAACATTGTTGATCGTTTGAGCCATTTACACCGAGCGATCAATGAACAACGCCAGTTTGTGTCCGTTCGCAAAGAACACGCAGAGAAATACAAATCGCTCCGCAAACGTTTAAATAAAACCAAGCGAGATCTCGATAAACTGCTCGGCCAAAAACAACGTTTACTGGCGGTTGTTGGTGCGGAATCCGAACAGGACTATCGATCATTGGACGCTACGTTTGTACGGCGTCAAAAACTAATCCAGTCAAACGAGAACATTAGCGAGCAGATTACAGCGGCTGTAGGTAAGCAGTTTAGTGAAGTGGAAGTCGCCGAGTTATTAGAGGCTTATGGTGCCGCTGGGCTGGAAAAGCAATGGGATTTTGTGCAGACTGAAATCGAACGAGCCAAAGCGGCTCAAGCTCGTTTGTTACAACAGCGTGGCGAGTTCGTTCAAGAAGTAAAAACTCTAGGCGAAGACAGTCGATTGGATACGGCTCACCTAGAGCTTAATTCGGTTAACACTCAGATTTCAAAGCTACAAAAAGACTGGCAAGTTCTAGCTTCAAGCACACAGATACTCGAGATTATTCGCGAGAGCTATGAATCGAAAAGGCAGCCTGAAACGCTAAAAGATGCATCGAACTACCTAGAGCGATTAACCGAAGGCAAGTACAAGCGGATTTGGACTAAGTTGATCGGCGAGGAACTGCTGGTTGATAACCGAGAGGACGAAACGATTTCGGTTGATAAGCTTTCGCGGGGCACGCGAGAGGCAGTCTACTTGAGTTTACGCTTGGCATTGGTCGGGGCTTACTCGCGACGCGGTGCGACCATTCCAATGATTTTGGATGATGTTTTGGTTAACTTCGATGGACAGCGAGCACATGCTGCCGCAGAAGTGCTATACGATTTCTCTCGCAATGGGCATCAAATTTTAATGTTTACTTGCCATGAGCACATGCGGGACATGTTCCATTCGCTTGGCGCGGACGTACGTATTTTACCACAGCACTTGGACGTTGTTGAACATGGAGCCAAACCAGAAGTCTTCGAAGGTATTCGCCCGATTGAGTATGAACCGATTGGCCAACCGATCTACCGAGAGCCGATTCCCGAGCCAGTACCGGTCGTGGTGGAGCCACGTACCATTCCGGTCGAGTACGTTCACTACGCTTCGTCGAATGTTAAAATTGATCCCGATGATTACGACGCCGAATTGGAATTTGAGTTGTCGGCGGTAACCACGGATCAACGTTCCGAGAACTTGCTACGGAGTGAGTTGGTATACATCAGCCCAAATTTGCCCGGCCCCCTTGATTTGTCGGGGGATGAAGACATTTGGCGAGAAAACTCGCGTCGTGTCATGCGGTAATCGCAATCGCTGAGATTTTCTTTACGAGTGGTTCTCTGCTACGTTGTCGTGATACAATTGGAGCTAGGCTTTGCTTGTGCGATGACGTTTCCCCTCGACTGTTTTTTTGAGACACCAACCCGCACAAGCAACTCTTTGGCGCGTAGCTTCCTAGTTGGAAAACACGTCATTTAGAGTACCAAGGCCTAATCGATAACGGCTAGTTGGTTTCTTTATAGAGAATCTTAAGATGAAAATCTTGCTTGGGTGTGTCGCCACGTTTGCAGCGATGGCGGTTTGTGGCAGCGCGGCTTTCGCATTACCAGATGACGACAAGCCGTCGTTGCCGAATGTGCTATGGTTGTCCACTGAAGACATCGGCCCACAACTGCCTTGCTATGGTGACACAACCGCCACGACTTCACGTTTGGACGCCATGGCTGCCCAGGGCCTGACCTACGATATCGCCTGGTCGAACTATCCAGTGTGCGCACCGGCCCGGACCACGATTATTTCTGGCATGTATGCCGGCACCTTAGGGGCCGGAAATATGCGATCCCGAGTAAAGCTGCCTGCGAACACTAAACTGTTCCCTCAGTATTTGCGTGCGGCGGGGTATTACTGCACAAACAATTCGAAAGAAGACTATAACGTTTTCAAATCGGATGTAGTTTGGGATCAATCAAATCGAGACGCTGACTGGCGCAAACGCAAGACGGGACAGCCATTCTTTGCCGTTATTAATCACAACGGAACGCATGAAGGAAAAATTCGAACACGCCCCCATCAGGCCGTTATTGATCCGGCAACAATAAAACTTCCGTCGTACTGGCCAGATATTCCAGAAGTACGACAAGATTTTGCGCAGTACTATGACAACCTAACAAAAATGGATGTTTGGATTGCCGAAGAGCTCAAAAAGCTCGAAGACGAAGGCGTGGCCGACAACACGATTGTCGTCTTTTTCGGCGATCATGGCAGCGGGATGCCTCGGCATAAACGGTACGTGGGCAATTCGGGAATGCGCGTACCGTTTGTAGTTTACATTCCAGAAAAACTACGTGGCGAATTCGCACCACGCGAGTATACGCCTGGCGGTCGTTCGCAACGACCAATCGGGTTTGTTGACCTCGCACCAACGATGCTCAGCATTGCCGGTATTGAAGCACCGGAGTTCATGCAGGGACACGCTTTTCTGGGTCGCAAGCAAGTTGCGGTGGAAGACGAGCCGAAGTATTTGTTTGGGTTTCGCGAGCGAATGGACGAACGACCGGACCTTTCCTACAGCGTTCGAGATAAGCAATTTATCTACGTACGGAACTTCATGCCTCATTTGCCTGCCGGGCAGCAACTGCAGTTTCAATTGAAAACACCTACCACCAGCAAGTGGTTGGAGATGTTTGAAGCTGGAGAATTGAATCCAGTGCAGGCAAGCTTCTGGCAGCCAAGGGCAGGTGAGGAGCTCTATGATTTGAGCGCCGACCCTGATGAAACGAAAAATTTGGCAGGGGATCCGCAGTACCAAGCCAAGTTGCAAACGTTTCGGAAGGTTTTTACAGACAACACGCAAAAGATTTGCGATTTGGGCTTTGTGCACGAAGGGCGTTTGCAAACCATCGCTGCCAAGACCGAACGGAGTCGCCGAGATCTCGCTCTCGACCAGACGGGCTACCCACTTGGAGACGTGATGGAAGTGGCCAGTTTGATAGGCCGTAACGATAAGATTCTTAACGAGAACCAAGTGAGTTTGCCAAAATACGCAAAAGCAATCACCGCACAGAATCCGGTGGTTCGTTATTGGGCCACGATGGGGTTGCTTAATAGTGGCAAGTCAGTGTTACAGCAGCACGGCGATCAAGTGAAGCGATTACTAGACGATCAAGCGCCAGAAGTTGCTTTAACGGCAGCTGAAATATTGATTAAATTCAATGCCGATGCCGCATCCGTTGCGAAAGCCAAGCAGGTCGTCGTGAAGCACTGCGACATGAACAACGGGAATGTTTTTTATGCACTCACGGCGGTCAATATCGTGGACCGACATTTACAGGCATTCGAAACCGAGATGCCGGTAATTCTTGCGTTGCCAAGCAAAGACCCAAAAATCAAACGAGGTGGCGGGTACATTGAGCGAATGTTTGAGAGTTTCAAACTGCGGATGAAGAGTCAATAAATTCCGGTGGAACGTATTCCGTAAGCCAAACACCGTTTTCGGTGACATAAAACTCGAAGCCAGCGCGGTGCATGTCAGCTGATCGGACCCATAACAGCACTGAGTCACCTCGTCGCGCACCGACAGCGGATGCTGTTTTTTCGTCCGTATGTAAGTGAACGTGATGTCGGTTCATTTTCTTGAGACCGGTTTCTAAGATCGACCCGACAAACTTGCGAGGAGTCCCGTGCAATAGCATTTCTGGCGGGGTGGCTGATGGATAACCTAAATTGACTTCAACCGAGTGGCCTTGTCGGGCTCGGATTGATAAACGAGATTGATTAAATTCGAACCGTTGTTTATCGTTGGTGTCAACGATTTGTTCAAGTGACGTTCGGTCGAGCGTGATTCTGTTGGGGTGACGGTTGATGGCGGATAACAATTCGTCGACTCCAACCCAGCCAGAGGCGTCAAGCTCAATGCCAACTGTTGCGGGACTATGCCGCAGAATTAGGCTGAGAAACTTACTAACGCGTTTGGTTTGATTGTCAGGCATGATTAGGTATTTTGATCTAATTGATAAAGCATTTCACGATCGTTGATGTTGTGGTCGCAAGTGTTCAAAATCGAGTTTGTTTAATCCAGCCTAAGAGCTT
>CAZORR010000036.1:0-20369 GCA_964582115.1 uncultured Pirellulaceae bacterium | reverse complement strand
CCTTATCCAACCGTCAATAGCTCGAATTCCTTTCGCGCCTTTTTGATTCAAAATCCATTTCTTCCAAGAAAAATAAATTACCAATGCTGAATTTCAGCTTCCTCATTCGGCTCTTGACCACGGCCTATGCACTGGTCATCGCGTTTATTGTCTGGTGCGCTTCGGCTGGCTGGTACCGGCCTACGTTTACTTGGGTCCAAACCTATCTGAGCGATAAGTGGCTGCATTTTGTACTGGTCGGCACATTGGCGTTGCTATTGAACCTATCGCTGAATCTCACGGCGATCTCGCAGCGGTTCCGCTGGTTACTGTGGGGGACCGGAATCATGCTGACACTGGCGACGCTCGAAGAGATTTCGCAACATTGGTTCAGCACCCGCACTTTCGACTTGAGCGACTTAGGCTGCAACTATCTGGGCATCCTAATCATCGGACAATTACCGTTACTGTTTGTCCGATCAGAAAAAACTAAGTTCTGAGATGTCTTAGCAGCCCTCATCGCAATTGGTTTTACTAAGAGCTTATCCCACAACCTTTTCGAGCGACGCATTTTTCTACTTTGTCGCGAGGTATTGGGATAAGCACTAAGACAGATATCCGACAAAACGTTGGTTTGCGAGTATTCGGCTCTGAAGACTGCAGCAACGTTGTAGATTGTTCCCGCTTTTTTTCAAAAAGATGGAATCAAATGCCCTGTGGCAGTACTTTCTATTTAGAGCGTGCAGCAACATCGGTGCGTGCCAACATTTTTCAACTAGATATTTGTTTGGAGTCGAATCAATGCATAAATTTCTCAAACACATAGCCGCGATCGTGTTAGTGTTGACTGTTTTTTTGCTGTTTGGTTACAGCAGCTTCGCACAAAGTAGTGGCTCACGAGGTGGAGTCTATTCTGCAGCAACTCAATCGCCACAGGAAAATTCCGTCGCACTAACCACCGAAGCGGCGCAGAGTTACATCGTTGTCGAAGGCAAATCCGTTTTAAGTGTTCAGCCGACGGCGATTCGAATCGTGCTGGCGATCACTCATGAAGCCAAGACCTCGAAAGAATGCAAAGCTGGCGTCGAAGGAAAAATTGCTGAGCTTCGTCCGCTGTGGATTCAAGCTGGGCTCAAAGATGAAAATATCGTCGAAGATTTTATCTCGATTTTGCCGCAATACAACTTCGAAGCGAAACAGCTTGGCGACCAGCGAGTCGCGATGGAAAAGAGAGTCGGATTCTTGATGCAGACAAATATCCATTTGGCGGTTAAGGACGATGCGGAAGCGAATAAGGTATTGGATCTGGCATTTGAAAACGGAATCACGGACATCATCGGCTTCGACTACTGGAGCGAACAGCTAGACGTTAAAAAGCAAGAGGTCCGAGCGAAGGCACTCCAGGTAGCGAAAGAGAAATCGAAAGTGATGCTGGACGGTTTGTTTGAGAAAACACCTCGGGTCATCAACGTCCAAGAAAATACAATTGTCGTGAACCCTACCGAGATGTATGAGTCTTTTACGAATACTTCGTCTGCGAATTACCAGACAAATTATTGGAGTCGAAAGAGTATCCCGTTGGTTCGGCTGGCTCGACCCAAGAACACTTACTACCGTGGCAACTTGCCTAACGCCGATACCCAAGCGGCGAAGTTGCCGATGCGAGCGGAGCTATCGGTGGTCTCGACAGTAAAAATATATTATGAGTCGCCCGCGGCCGAGGGCTATAATGCGGCTCGCGCAAAAAAATAAACGCCAGAGGCTTGTTTAACCAAGTCGCGATGAAAGGCCGAAGTTTGATGATTGCTTGTTTTGATGTGCACTACGATGATCAAGGCGCCAATGCGGCTGCGATTCTGTTCGAACAATGGACCGATGACCTTCCGGCCGAGCAATTGGTCGTACGCTGCGAGAACGTGGGTGACTATCAAGCGGGCAGTTTTTATCAACGTGAGCTGGCGCCGTTGCGAGCGGTGATCGATCAAATTACCGTTCCAGTTGATACGTTCGTAATCGACGCTTACTGCCATCTTTCTGAAGACGGTGCACCGGGGCTTGGCGACTACCTTTACCGGAGTCTGCCTGAAGATACGGTCGTGATCGGTGTAGCGAAGAACCGTTTTCGTGGCACCGATCACGCAGTTGAGGTGATCAGAGGTGGTAGCAAACGTCCGCTGTTCGTGTCATCAATCGGCATCGAATATCAGGCTGCGGCAAATCGTATCCAATCAATGGCCGGTCGCCATCGCGAACCGAAGCTTCTGAAGGCCGTTGACCGACTTTGTCGCGACGTAACGTTCGATTGAGTTGTTCGATTTCAACAGGTTAAAAAAACGACTAAATAATGATTGCCGAAATATTCTATAGAAGAAACCTACTCTCCCAACAACCGGCGAGCGGCTGCGGTACCGCTTTCGATGCATGCTGGAACACCGACTCCACGGTAACTGTTGCCGGCCAACTCCAACCCAACTTGCTGATCAACGCGTTGCTCAACCTGTGACACACGGTCCACGTGCCCTAGGGTGTATTGCGGCATGCAGTTTCGCCAACGATAAAACTTGGCCCATTCCGGCGGTCCCTCCACGCCCAGCCAGTGTCGAAGCTCCGACATCGCGATCTCTGCCAGTTCGGCATCCGGGCGTTCGACCAATTCTGCTTGCAATGCACCGCCAATGAAACAACGGACGAGTATTTTTCCAGCCGGTGCGCGATCGGAAAATTTATTGCTTGAGAAACTACACGCGATCGCTTGTCGTCCCAATCGATACGGGCAAATGATTCCATAACCACCGAAGTCTTTTACCAACGACGATTGAAACTGGAGCTGATCAAACGCCAATACCGCGATCGCCGAACTGGCGGCCGTGATCGTCCCCAAACCCGCTGCCAATTCAGAATCGACACTCTTGAGCAATTGCCCTGCCACCGACGCACCAGTGGCCACCACAACCGCGTCGGCGTCGATGGAACCTTCGGCAGTCGTTACTCGCCACTGACGATCGTTTTTAGCAATCGATTCCACCGTTTGGTTCACTCGCAAATCCGTTCGATCGATCGCATCGACCATCCACTGGACCAAACACCCCATCCCATCCTTGGGCGCTCGGAACAGGCCGTAGCGAGCACCGCTAGTTTGAGTCGACCGCGTGTCTTTTTTTGACATCGCTTTCCCGGCAGCAATCAAACTGCCAAACTTCTGTTCCATATCAATAAACCGCTGCATCGTCGCTTGCATGCTAAGCGTTTTCGGATCGGCGGTATAAATCCCTCCGGCCAACGGCTGAATCAATCGCTCAAACACTTCCCGTCCAAACCGACGAACGGCAAAACTCTCCAGACTTTCATCGACCGTACAATCCCCCGGTTCGACTTGCTGTTCTTGCAGAAATCGCTGCTTGCCAGCAGCAGAGAGAATTGGTGACGCTAGCACTGCATCAACATCTGCTGGCAGCATCAACGAAAAACCACTCGGCAGTGGTTCGATGCCGTAATCCGTCGCCACGTAAGCTCGATCCTTGGTTGGCGTGGTTGTCAGCAGTTCATCTTCACGACCCAATCGGCGCACCAAATCCAGAGCCACTGAAGGATCCACGGTAAACATGTCTGCACTGGTTTCTATCGTAAACCCCGCAAACTGCTCACTTGCCAGCACTCCTCCGAGGCGAGCGCTCGCGTCCAACAGGGTTACTTGAACATCGGGATTGAGCCTTTCGATCTCCAGAACGGTAGCCAAGCCAGCAATACCACCACCAACAACAACAATCTTCTCAACAGCATCAGTGTTTTGTGACATACATCTCTAAACGGTTATTTTGACGCTGGCAGCCAAACAAGGCGAGTTTACGGGTTAGCAAAGGCCTAATAATTCTATCACCTAGGCCGCTTGTAGTTATCGAAATCGCTCCCTAAACGGTCTTAATACACTCGATTCAGCTGATTCAACGAACGATATATCAGAACATCACGAAAATTGCGATCGTTCCGAATAGTCGTTACGACCCACATGCTCTCCGAAACCTCGTTCGTCACAGAATTATGAATCCACAACATCGGCAACGAATCGACTACCTAATTACTACAGTAGGCAACTATTACAAGTTGTTGATTGTACCGGCCATAATTGGGCTTGTCCTAGCTACATTCTATGCATTCTTAATAATGCCAGAACAGTGGACCGCTCGTCAATCGTTCCTAATTCGCGACGATTTGTCTGGTACTGCATTCAAACCAGGTCGGTTTGATTCTGAAGAATCTCGTAAGTCCGCACAGGAAACGATACTCGAAATCGCCCGTCGCCCGCTAGTTGTCAGAAGTGTCCTAAAGAAGCTTGGCCCAGAATCCTTCATGGTTGGCAGCAACTGGATCAGTGACGAATTGATCGAGGACACTCAAGAAGTAATCAACATCAGCGCTCCTAACGGCGCCGAGTTTGGAAAGACGGATGCAATCGTGTTGACTGCCAGTGCGTCGTCTCGCGATCGAACACGAAAATTCATCGAGATCCTGTCAGAAGAAATCATCTCTCAAACCAATCGAGTTCGCGCAATGCGTTTTGAGTCAATGGAGATGGAAACTGACTTGGCTTATAAAGCTGCAATCCAAGCTCGCGACGAGGCGATTGATCGACTCAACGACCTCGACCAACAGCTTGGATCAGACTTCGGTTTTTTGAGCATCAAAGGCAGTCAAACTGCCGGAGTGGATGCGATCAAATCCGAGATTCTCCAAAAGCAAGACGAGCTCGAAAAATCGGAAGCAATCTTGGGAGCTTTACAGCAAGCGTTTAACAACCCCGAAACTGCCTCTCAATTGCCAAGCGCAGTACTGGTTGCCCAGCCAACACTCGAAAAAACCATGTCAAAGCTGCTAGACCTTCGTGAAGAACTACACGTTGCCAAGGGCCGTTTCGCAGATAAACATGGTCGGGTACGGGAAATTGAAACATCGATCAGATTCGCCCAGCAACAGCTATACGATTCTTTAACGGGAGAAATGGCAGGCGTCCAAGCAGGCATCGGCCTGAAGAAACGACAGATAGCACGGCTGAATGATCGCATCGAAAAAATAAAGGCCCGACTAATCCGATTCAGTAAAAGCCGATCGGAACACCTTGCACTGTCGACTCAAGTTGAACAACTATCAGAAACCGCCAACACTGCCAAATCAGCTTGGAGTGAAATCCAGTCACGAACCAAAGCTGCCCGCATGGTCGGCTTACTCACACCGACGGATGTGGCTCAAGTTAATTCTCGTCCAGACGGAATTGGAAAAAAGTACGCCATGTTAGCTGGTCTAATCGCTGGCTTGATGATTGGTGTCGGACTCATCTTTGCAATTGCCCCGCCGATGAAGACACTTCCTACCGATCCATCAGTCAGCGCTACCGCGTCAACGCCAAAGAACAACCGGCGTCCTGAAACATCCGGCCAACGTCATGTGCCGCAGCAACCAACTCCGGCTCGAGCTACGGCAGGTAACTCGATTGCCAGCGAATCATTTCAACAAGCAGCTTTTGCAATGCAAACTGCCGCCAACGCAATGCAGTTGGCAGCAACTGACAACACTGCACCCCAAGAAACGACTTCACCACCGGCGAAGCCTGACACACCACAGGAACAACCGGCGACCGCCACGAAAGAACCTACCACCGCCAACACGCGAAAACAGCTCAAAAGCGATCCACTACTATTGGCATCCCTTAGCGATACTGCCAGTACCATACCTAGGGATATTCGTTCCCAGCCAGTAGGTAACCGAACAAAAAACCAGCCTCAACCACAGGCCTCCCCGGTCAATGTTCGTCCGGTAGATTTGGCTAAGTCAGCTTCGGAAAACAACGAGTTCGTTCGAGTCAATACACCATCGGATGTTGCTCCAACAACACCTCAGGCACCAAACAGTCGACAAAAAGTGAAAACGGACACAAACGTTTCAAAATCAGCGCGTGCGATTGCCGACACGGTTGCAGCGGCAAAAACACAAGCCCCGCAACGCGATTCAGCAAGTACAATTGTGTTGAGCGATGACAGCAGCTCTCAAGCCCCCGAGCAACCTCTCGAGTCCACAGCAGGCAACGACCCGTTTGTTCTGACACCTGACGGCAAAACATCCGCCAAGCCGACCAGTACAAAAAATGATGACCTCAGCGATGCGATTCCAGATCAAATCCGTAAGCTGAGCGAATCGATTGTCAAATTTGGAAAAAACAAATTCAAAAAAGACGAATCGTAATTCACTAGCGAATATTACATTTCAGCAAAAACACAGTGGACGAGGCTACGAGGCCTGAAGCTCGACAACTCCGCAAGGATTCGCAGCCTCATTCACTACAAAAAACTCGCTGGCAGTTCTCCATCCATCAGTCACTCATTGTTGACGGATCACTGTCGCCATAACGCCCGCGAAATTTGTCTACCGGGTACTTAAGTCGGTTTTTTTCCATCTTTTGAAAAACCGCGGATGCGATATCGATGTCTAGTGAATTGGCAAGCGACATTGCATAGCAAACCACGTCCGCAAGCTCTTCACCAACTTCATGGCGAACTGCGGCATCGATTTCTTCGGATTGCTCGTTCGTCAACCACTGGAAATGCTCCATCAATTCACTCGCTTCGATCGCCATTGACATCGCTAAATTCTTCGGCGAGTGAAATTGACCCCAATCACGCTCAGCAACGAACTGCGCCATCAACTGACGCAGTTCACTCACGGTCGTTTGCTCATCAGTACGATCATTCATTGACAGCTCAAAGACCATTCAATTATTGGATGACTACTTTGCGATTGGCAAATTGATTCGCGTTCCATCGCTGTCACGGCAGTCGAGATCAAAGTATTCTGGGAACACATTTTCGCTTCCGTGAATCTGGATCTCCAACGAACCACGGATCTCTAGCTCCGCCAAATCCTTGCGTTTTTGATTGTTCAAATACGCCGCAACGGTTTGATGAACGCGAACCGTAACGGTCACGATATTCTTTTTCTCGGTAGCCAGCATCACGGTTCGAAGCACATCCAAGGCCATGCTTTCTTCGGTTTTAACACTACCGCGGCCACTGCAACACGGGCATTCTTTATATAGCGACCGCTTCAAGCCAGGCTTGATTCGCTGCCGAGTCATCTCGACCAAACCAAACGGACTAATACGTAGAATTTTTGTACGAGCTCGGTCGCGTTTCATCGCGTCTCGCAACGTTCGTTCGACACTGCGACGATGCTTGTCGCGTCGCATATCGATAAAGTCGTTGACGATCACTCCGCCCAAGTCACGCAAACGCAACTGCCGTGAAATCTCTTTGGCCGCAGCTATATTCAAACGGTACGCAGATTCTTCGGCCGAATCGTCAGTACGGAAACTTCCGCTGTTAACATCAATGGCAACGAGGGCTTCCGTTTGATCGATCACGATTGAACCGCCATCGGGCAGTGGAACTTCTCGCGAACTAATTTTCGCAATCTCTGATTCAACCTTGTAATGATGAAACAGCGGATCCTTGCCCTTGTACTGCTCCAATAACGAAGCGTGTTTCGGCATCACCAATTTCAGGAAGTCGTGAGTCCGCTGATAAGCTTCGTCGGCGTCGACAATAATCTGCTCAACATCCGCGTCCAAAATATCGCGAATGGTCTTGATGATCATGTCGTTTTCTTCGTAGATATCGACCGGACCAGGCTCGGTTTGCACGCGTTTAGAAATGGCTCGCCACAATCGCAGCAGGTACACCAAGTCTCGCGAGAGCTCACTTTTGGTTCGATTGGCTCCGGCCGTCCGAACAATGAACCCAATACCTTTGGGTGGTCGCAGATCTTTCAGGTACCCCTTCAATCGCCGACGTTCGTCTTCGTCTTCGATTTTTCGTGAGACACCGATTCGCCCCAGCGCCGGCATCAGCACAAGATAGCGACCGGGAATACTGATGTAAGTGGATAGCGTTGGCCCTTTGTTGCCAATGCCTTCTTTGATCACTTGGACCAAGACTTCGTCGCCACGTTTGAAGATTTCTTGAATCGGCGGTTTAACTCGAGGACGAAAACCTCCGTGCGACGGGCCACGATGCGAACGATTGCTGTTGGCATTTTCTTCGCGCTCACGACGCATCATCTCATCAGGATCGTATCCACCTTGCTTGAAATACCTAGGCTCAACATCGCTGATGTGTAAAAAACCGTTTCGCCCGACACCAAAGTCAACGAAAGCAGCTTGAATACTAGGCTCAAGGTTTACAATTTTTCCTTTGTAGACGTTACCGACGAAATTTTCTTGGCTGGCGCGTTCGACATAGAGTTCCTCTAGTCGTCCGTCTTCAATGATTGCAATCCGGTTTTCTTCGGATTGCGATGCATTGATTAGCATTGTTTTTTTCATATTGTCTTTGTTTGCTACGCCGCAACCAACCAGTCAAGGAACATCTTGTCCGTTGAACGTGCCGATTGCGAACAGATTGAATTGTTGGAGAGCAGTCAATTGAAAATCGCGTGCCATATGGGGCTGCGAGTAGTGAAGTAGCCGAGCACTTTGCCCAAAAACCAACTGACGTCTGATAGGTTTTCGCCCTAGCAATCGCAACCGCGTTGCCGCTATCTACTGGATTGATATTCTTAAACCAAAACATGTCAAACCTTCAAAACTGCCTAAAATGGAAAACGACTTGGAGCGAAAAACTGCTTCAAGTGTCGGTCGCCAGTTTCACAACTGGTGACGGAGGATTACGTTTTCCTACAAGTAAACCTTTTGCCCATTGCCCTTTGCTTAACCGAGCATGGTTTACACATCCTAAAAAGTGATTCTTTTATCCGCATTCGCCAGAGCTTCCACTCTGGACCGGCGTCAAACGTACCCTAGCAAGACTCTTCGAAATCTTCCCCTCAGCGAACTTAACTCGCCAAGACAACTTTACTCACTAGGTTCAACTACTGCGGGAAAACCGGAGGTAATCAACGCCGTCAATGACTCCAAGGCGGCGTTGGCATCAGGACCATCTGTTTCCAGTGTTATCACAACGCCTTCGCTGGCACCCAATGTCAGTAACGACAACACGCTTTTGCCATCAGCCCGAACATCATCCCTCACTAACGCGACATTGCACTCATATTTCGCTGCCGCTTCGGCAAACGAGTGGGCAGGGCGTAGGTGCAATCCTTGCGGATTGCTCACGGTGACGGTCTTTGAACAAAACTGATCTGACATTTGCGAATTTAAAATAATCAATTACGAGAAATACTTTGACGAAAGCGGATGCAATCAAGATTGAGAAACAAACTGATCGTCGTCGGCTTCCTCGAGAATCTGCTGAATCTCGGCAGCTGTTTTAGACTGCTTCATGAATCGGCAAAAAGTTTCGTCTTGCAATTGCTTGGAAATATTCTCCAAAGCTCGCAAATGCTCGTTCGGTTGATCTGGCGGAGAAATCAGCATGAAAAACAACTGAACCGGATCGCCGTCGAGGCTTTGAAAGTCGATCCCTTGGGAACTAACTCCCACGGTTCCGACTGGTTTAGAAACGCTGGCATGTTTGGTGTGCGGGACAGCGATGCCCCGACCGATACCCGTACTACCCAACTCTTCACGTTTTAAAATCGCTTCGACGATCGACTCTTGCTCGTCAGACGAAAGTTGACCTGACGAAACCAAGCTCGAAACCAATTCGCGAATAACGCCTTCTTTATCAGAAGACTCTAGCTCGGACTTAATTGCCTTGGTGGTGACAAAATCAGCAAATTTCATAAAAATCCCTTTGTTTGTTTTGCAACCGAACTTCGCAAATCTGAATTACCAAATGACTCGACGTTCGTTGTGACCAAGTTCGGCAATAATAACTTTTAACAAATACAAAAAACTTACCCGGTTAAATGCACCGAGTAAGTCGTCTTGCGGATTCAACCACCGATTGAAAATGGTGACTGAATTTGGAATTTTAAAGTTAATGCATCAACTTAGTCGGCAACAGTGTCAACCAATTTGTGGTCGCGATTTCGATTGCCGATTAATTTTTCTTTATGTTTTTTTAGTTGTTGTTCGATTTTTGCAATCGTGCTGTCGAGAGCAACGATCACGTTGGTTCCGGTGTCGGACGCGAAGAAGTCATTTGTCTCTTCGGCAGAAACAATAATTTCGACTTTGGGCGTGTCAGTATGTTCGAGGTCTGCCAAAATTTGAATGCCTGTCGTACGATCAAAAAATCGCGGAAGCTTGGCGACTTTCGCCTTCATCGCTTCCTGGGTTGACTCACTCAAACTGCCATGTCGTGCGGTTACTTTGATTTCCACTGCTTTGCTCCGTAAAAAGGGAGATTAGTGAATGGTTCAAAGGCCATTGAGATTGTTTTTAGCCCACCGGGAGACTGCATTGTAATGTTGCAAACCCGCATGGACAAATCCAAATTTCAATCCCGACACTCAATTAGTGCCGAGCTAGCCTCAAACCGTAAAAACCTAAGATTTCCAAGCGTTTTCGCTTGCTTGGCCCGCTGAGCATTTCCAGCGAGCTATCTTTTGGCTACCTGAACATAGCACATGATCATGACGAAAGCCAATTTTCCATCATTACAAATACACAACGGCGTGAATTTACACCATAAGGCCCAAAGAAAGCCCCTCAACCGGTATACCAGACAACAATGAGGCTCAGAGTCTAATACAACCGCAAGAATTCATAGCCTCAGCCACAACGTACAACTTTCCGCCAACACTTTGTTCGGAAGACCTGTTCTTGACTAACACCTCAAACCATTTCCGTTCGCAGCACCGCCTTCAACCGAATTTCCGGCCAAAACTGGCAACGATCTTCACGTCACTCGATCTACATTGCCCAAGGACCGAATCGCCCGACATCCATCGAGATCACGAAAGCCATCAGGCATAATACAAACGCCAATCCACCGTAGGTTAAAACAAGCTGAACTCGCTCGTTGACGGGTCGACGGAAGATGCCTTCATAAGCCAAGAACATCATGTGCCCACCATCCAAAACTGGGATCGGCAGGAAGTTAACGATCGCTAGGTTGGCACTCAAAAATGTCAAGAACAACAATAGCCGTGAAGTACTGGCGGCTGCTTCGTTAGTAGCAACGACCGCAATCGTACCTGGCCCGCCTAGGTTGGTTGGTGAAATTTTTCCTAAGATCAATGTCTTAAGTGTTTTTCCGACTCGTCCTAAGTCGTCAAAAACCTTGTAACCACCAGTGGCAAATGCGTCCGACCAACTGTCTGACTGATAGTGCTTTTCAAATACCTCCAAACTGATTCCACGCGTGTGTCGGAAAAATTCGTCCGACTCAACGGCAGCCATTTCTAAAACCTTCGTTTCTCCGCCGCGATCCACAGTGAACTCGATTTTCGTACCGGCTTTCAAGTCCTGCAAAACGGTCTCGTAAACTTCCGCCCAAGACGTGTTGTCGTCAACGAAGTTAACCAACGGATCGTTTTTCAAGACCGAATACCGATCGTTGGATTTTTGCTGATCACTAAGTAGATACTTGACAGAAACCAATTCGTCATTGGCCAGCATCCCGGCCTTATCGGCCGGCGAATCGGGTGTGACGACATCGATGGCCAATGAAGTCTCGATCGCGATGCCCAGCGAATCGATTGCAATCGGCTTATTAGGGCCAAGCGTCGACGCGAGTTTCGGCAATTCTGGTTGAATCGAAACGTCAATCAGCTTGCCGTCTCGTTCAACCTGCAAAGTGATCGTCTGCTGATCCTTGGCTTTGGCAAACATGCGATTGTCTAACGTCAACAAGTCACCCGGATGAACACCATCGATTTGTTTGATCAGGTCGCCTTCTTTAAGCCCAGCTTTGGTGGCTGGCGAGTTGAGCTTGATGACGGCAATCGGCCCCCAAGTAGTCGAAAAGCCAACGACCTTCTCAGGATTCACACCAACGGTCGTTTTAATCGTTTCGGTTTTGACATCTTTGCCTTCGCCGATCGTTCGTTCGAGAGTAAATTCAGCGGGCAACTTTGCATCGCGGAATAAAGCCTGACGTAGATCAACTTCGGTTTTGACTGGGGTTCCGTTGATACCGACGATCAGGTCCCCCGGTTTGAAAGCGGCTGTGGCTGTAGCAGCGGGCGTGTCTTCGACGGCACCAAGGGGGCCAATTTTCGGCAGCAGCGAGAACTGCACGCCAATGAGCGCGAACTCTGGATTTCCGCGACTGAACCCTTTTTCGGGCGTTACATCAACGGCAACAGCTTCATCGGAACCAGGGCGTTTGAATTTAAGTGGGATCGCTGAGTCATCGGTATTTAGGATGACGCTTTCGGCAAAGTGCAAGTAAGTGAAGTACCCTTCAACATCCTTACCATTGACATGAGTAACTTCGGCACCGGCCATGTCATGTTTCCAAGCAGGACCGCCACCAACAACAGTGCCCAGTACTGGCGGTTGATAATCGACACCATTGCGGAAAGCAATCGCAGCAAACAACACCGCAAATACTAAATTAAAAATAACGCCCGCACTGATGATCAACATACGCTGAATCACGGACTTCGCTAAAAAGCTACGTGGGTCAAGCTTAGACTGGTCGACCATGCCCGACGCTAGAATCGCCGATTCGACAGATTCACCTTCAGCGATGGATGCTTTGATTTGTTCTTCGTTGTGGCCGGGGTTGTCGTCTTGGCCCAGCATTTTCACGTATCCTCCCAATGGGATCGCGCCAATGCCGTACTCGGTTTCACCCCATTGGAATGAAATTAGTTTGGCCGGGATGATGGTTTGACCGAACAAGCGAATCGGCACGTCGAAGCCGACGTAAAACTTTTCGCATTTGACGCCACAAGCTTTCGCCAGCAAAAAGTGGCCAAGTTCATGCACGAAAATTACCGCGCCTAAACCAAAGACGACTTTTAAAATAGCGATATAACTTCCGGGGTCAGACCAGAAATTGCTCACGGCGAATAGGGTCAAGCAGTAATCCACTTGGATATCTCCAGCCTCGCCCATCTGTCGGCTTCAAGAACGTCCGCCAACTCAGGAAAAGGGTCAAAGTAATGTTGTTCTAGGACTTCACGACACGAAGTAACGATATCGTTGAATCCAATTTGTTGATTTAAAAATGCGTCTACAGCCGCTTCATTGGCAGCGTTTAAAACTGCCCCCGAAGTACCGGCCATTTTGATGACTTCGAACCCTAGCTCAATCGCCGGGAAACGCTCCAAGTCAGGTGGTAAAAACGACAACTCCCACGGCTGAGCCAAATCCAACCGCGGGCAAGGCCCTTCAACTCGATCAGGATACGAGAAAGCGTACTGAATCGGCAACATCATGTCTGGCGGACTCAGTTGAGCGATCGAAGAACCGTCGCAGTATTCTACAAGCGAATGGACAATCGATTGAGGGTGAATTGTGACTGCGAGTTGGTTTGCTGACAAATTAAACAGCCACTTGGCTTCGATCAACTCCAGTGCCTTGTTCATCATGGTGGCTGAATCGATCGAGATTTTCTTGCCCATTTCCCAAGTTGGGTGTGCCAACGCTTGTTCAACGGTGACTTTGGCCATTTCAGCGTGGGTAAATTCACGAAAGGGACCTCCGCTAGCGGTCAAAATCACCCGCGAAACCTCGCTCGGCTTTCCGCTTTTGAGGGCTTGGAATATCGCACTGTGCTCACTGTCGACCGGCAAAATCTCAGCCCCGGTCTCAGCAGCCAGTTTCGTCAACAAGTGACCAGCAACGACCATCGATTCCTTGTTAGCCAATGCCACCCGCTTACCAGCCGATACCGCCGCAAAGGTACTCGGCAAACCAGCAATGCCCACGATCGCCGCCAAAACCGTATCGACCTCCGGTAAAGTGGCGATCGTTTCTAACGCTTCGGCACCAACCAAAAACTGGGTGCCGTCTATATTAGGCAACTGCCCGCCATCGGCTACGAATTGGTCGACTGCCGCTGAATCGGTCGCCACGACATAAGCGGGTCGATGTTGTGTGGCCTGTTCAACCAACGCCGCAATGTTCTGGTGACCAGAGATCGCTGTTAAATGAAGACCGTCAATGGCTTGAATGACTTTGAGAGCACTCTGGCCGATACTACCGGTGGAGCCCAAGACTGCGATGTGTTTTGTTGTGTTCATGCAGTGAAGGATTAGAAATTCGGCCCGGCGGCGATTGGTTTTATGTTGATATTAGGAATCGTCGTGTTGATTTTTTTCAACGTGTGACGACCGACATGTTACGGACATTAAATTTGTCCAACAATCGATGAAACCGTCAAAATGGCACGCCCATCAGGCGGATATCGTAAACACTCTGACAAACCGCGCCGATTCGAGATCCCCCGATATGCCATTTGGTTGAGGATTTTTTTGGTTTTCATCGTATGTAAAGGCGGCAAGTCAGGTTATTTGGCCGGTATCACGACAGTTTACAGGGGCGGCTCAGTCACAAATGCAGACAAATGAAGCTCCGCGACTGGTATAAAAATCCCTCAACCGATAGGTTGATTCAACTTTGGAACAACTTTTGCTTGCTGTTTAAAGCTGTTCCCAAGCAGCTCGGCAGTTTTGAGCTGATTGAGCAGTAGGCTGGATTGCCCACAATTTGGAACCCCTGAAGACTGACGACTCCAGCTACGGCCCATAACGATTCCCCTTTATTTGTATTTGACGGATTTTTTTGATGACCGAACAAAACAAAAACAAACGCAAGCCAGAATCCTCGCAGAGCCAGCACAATCGATCCTCAGCTTGGGTTGTATTCATCATTTTGATGGTCCTGTCGTTGGTCGTATTTGTTTTGTTGAACAACGCCGCGGGCACAGCCAGAATTGGTTACACCAAGCTCATTAAATTACTAGAAACAAACCAATTCAATCAAGACGGCGATTACATCGGAACCGAAGCGAACTCGATCGTCAGCGTTGAAAAGAAAAACGCCAAGAAGAAAACTTGGACCGACTTCATGAAGCCGACCAACATCGTGGTCGACCAGCGGAGTGTTTACGGAACGGTTTTGATGCGGCAACGAGTCGATGGCGAACCGGTTCCTAAGTTTGAAAAAACCAAATTCACGTCCTCCAAAGGCAACGACGACGCGACCAATAAACAGCTCTACGATGCGCTAGAAGCAAGCTTGATCAGTTACGAGCACGCCGATGGCCCAAGTTTCTTGGCGACCTACGGGATGTTATTGCTGCCGCTGTTTGTGATCGCAGGATTATTCTTGTTCATGATGCGTCGCTTGGGCGGCGCTGGTGGGCCGATGCAGTTCGGACGTAGTCGCGGTCGCTTGATGGCCGATGAAGACCTAGGCGTTATGTTTAGTGATGTCGCGGGAATCGACGAAGCGGTCGAAGAAGTAAAAGAGGTTGTCGACTTTTTACAGCATCCAGAAAAATACCAAAAACTCGGCGGCAAAATTCCGCGCGGGGTCCTTCTGGTCGGACCTCCGGGAACCGGTAAGACGTTGTTGGCAAAGGCAATTGCCGGCGAAGCAGGTGTCCCGTTCTATAGTTTGTCCGGTAGTGACTTTGTTGAAATGTTCGTCGGCGTCGGTGCAGCTCGTGTTCGCGACATGTTCCAACAAGCCGTTGCACAAGCGCCGTGTATTATTTTCATTGATGAATTAGATGCGTTGGGTAAAAGCCGTAGCGGCAATGCCGCTGGCGGTCACGACGAACGCGAGCAAACACTGAACGCTCTGTTGGTCGAAATGGACGGGTTTGCCTCCAATAGTGGCGTCATCGTAATGGCGGCGACCAACCGTCCAGAGACACTGGATTCTGCATTGATGCGTCCAGGGCGATTTGATCGCCACGTGTTAGTTGACCGACCTGACGTAATGGGTCGAGAAGCGATTTTGAAAGTTCACGTAAAAGCTGTCCGGTTGGATGCTGACGTCGATCTAAAACAAGTCGCTGCAATCAGCCCTGGTTTTGCCGGTGCAGAACTGGCCAACTTGGTCAACGAAGCTGCTTTGCTGGCCGCTCGTGGCGAATGCCCAACCGTACAAATGAAACACTTCAACGAAGGCGTCGAACGTGTCACCGCTGGCTTGGAAAAGAAACAGCGAGTGATGAAGGAAGACGAAAAACAACGCGTCGCCTATCACGAAGCTGGACACGCTTTGATCGCGTACAGTTTGCCTAACACGGACCCGGTTCATAAAGTATCGATCATTCCTCGTGGTCTAGCGGCACTAGGGTATACGATGCAGCGTCCGACCGAAGACCGGTTTCTAATGACACAGGCCGAACTTGAAAGCCGCTTGCAAGTTTTGCTCGGCGGCACAATCGCTGAAGAGATAATCTACACCGATATTTCCACAGGAGCCTCCAACGACCTAGAACGCGTGACCGACATCGCGCGGGCCATGGTGATGCAATACGGAATGAGCTCGCTTGGCCGGATTAACTTTAAAGCCGAACGCGGTAGTGCATTCATCGCAGGTGCAGGCAACACAACCACCGTTTCTTATAGCGAAAAAACAGCAGAAGAAATTGACAGTGAAATCAAGCGTATCGTCGACGATGCGGTAACAGCCGTTCGCAAGACGTTGATGGAACGCAAACAAGCGTTGATCGCATTGACCGAACGATTGATCGAAATCGAATCTGTCGATGCCGATCAGCTTCGCGAGATCATCGACGAAAACCTGCCTGGACCGCTACTAGTGCCTGGCACGGATCACGTAAACAGCAGCCGAGATCCAGAGGTGCCGCGAGATCAAAACGCCAACGACCAAGATGCCGGCTAAAGTCGGCACCACAAACCCTCGTCATTTAGAAATCGTATTTGACGCCGAATGACAACAAGGTCGTATTGGCAATGACATCACTTCGGATCGGTATGCCGCCGATGTTGCCGAACGCTTCAGTGCGATAAAACGCTTTTTTCGCGTCCGCAAACAAACTGATGCGTTTGTTGCATCGTCGTTCAATGCCCAGTTGCAGTACCACTGCCGCATCGTTTTTAATGTCGAAGTCTTGGATGAATCCGTCGATGCTTTCGTATTGCGCCGTGTAATTGGCCCCACCACCTAAATAAATGGATGATCGGGGCGTCACGAAAAAGTGCCGTTGCAACGAAAGAGCAACAGGTGCGAACTTTGTGGTGCCATAACTAACACCTTGAAAAATACCTGTGCCGTCTAGGTCCAGCCGCGGCGGTACGCCTGCGCTAAACGTCGCCGTCCAAACCGGCGAAAGCTCATACCCAATGTCAAATACAAAAGTGGTTGCGTCACTGATTTCAAGCCCGGCCCCGGGCACAACGTTGCCACCCGCACGAAGGGTTGCGCTATCAGCAAACAACAACACGCCGACACCCGCCCGAATAAACCATGGACTGTCAGTGTCGTCGTCGGGGCTTTGAAAATAATCTCCGCCCAAGGATTCAGTCGCGTGTGAATCCGCAAAAACAAAATCAGCCGTACCGCAGTCGTAGCATGGCAATGGACCGTCGATAGCAGAAAGTTGCGTGAATGGGTCTTGTGCGTTTGAGTGACTGGCGAAGACGGCGACGCCGACCGCAATCAAACAAACGACACGGGCCTTCGTTTTGAAACAGTACATCGATTAGCTTTTTTTTGATGTCATTGCGAAATGCAACTATAGAGGAGAGTATTCATCTAATTCGGTTTAATCCTTCGCTTAACGGAATGCAAACGGTCAACAAACCCTGAAAACCCGATGCGACAATGAGCGACTTTGATGGTGGTGCGATCTACAGAATGTAAGCCGCCAACAAGGGTGAAAAACTGCTTGCAGTACTCTGCAAGCAGTTTTTTACTCCGAGCCTAACTCTCTAGCTCCTTCAACGCCCATGCTAAACAACTCGACAACCCACAAAGACGTGTGCGGTTGCGCCAAACAGGCAGATTGAATTCTTGGAAATGAAGACTAAGATGGCCCGTTCAAGATTTATCTTCCGCCAATTATTTAGATCGATACCCATTCGCCATGCCTAAAATACTCTTGTTTTTCGCTACTATTGCCTGTCTCACGTTCGCCTCAACAAGTAACGATCTTGCTGCTCAGGAAAAGCCGGACATCTATCACGGCACTTGGATCGATCGCAACAAAAACGGCAAGCAAGACCCTTATGAAAATCCAGCGTTGTCGGTCGACGAAAGAATCGCAGATTTGCTAGGGCAAATGACCATCGACGAAAAAACCGCCCAGATGGGGACGATCTACGGATACAAACGAATCCTTAAAGACCCTCGCCCAACCGAAAAATGGAAGACACGCGTCTGGAAAGACGGCATCGGTAACATCGACGAACATTGCAACGGGGTCCGGGCCTATCACGAAAATGTTGAACTGGTCAATCATTGCGATATCTTGAACGAGATTCAGCGTTGGTTTATTGAAGAGACACGACTTGGCGTGCCTGTCGATTTTACCAACGAAGGCATTCGCGGCGTTTGTCATAGCGACGCGTGTAACTTCCCAACTCAACTTGGTGTCGGTGCGACATGGGACAAGAAACTCGTCCGTCGAATTGGAGAAATTACCGCGATCGAAGGTAAGGCACTGGGTTATTCAAATATCTACTCACCAATTCTAGACGTGGTTCGCGATCCTCGCTGGGGTCGTACGGTCGAGTGTTACGGTGAATCGCCCTTTCATGTTGCCGAAATGGGAATTCAACAGTGTATGGGGATTCAATCCAAAGGTGTCGCATCAACCGTCAAGCACTTTGCTACCTATAGCACGCCAAACGGTGGTCGTGATGGCAAGGGCCGAACGGATCCTCAAATTCCATTTCGTGACATGCACGAAATTTTAATGCAGCCCTTTGAAAAGGTCATCAAAGAAGCCAAGCCGAAAGGCGCGATGAGTTCGTACAACACCTACGATGGTGTGCCTGTGACCGGCAGTTCATATTTTTTGACGGACCTATTGCGGGGCGAGTACGGATTCAAAGGTTACGTTGTGTCCGATAGCGGCGCAGTGGATCGCCTAAAATCACAACACAAAACCGCCAAGGACTGGAAGACTGCAATTGAGCACGCGGTGAAGGCAGGCTTGAACGTACGTACCAACTTCCAAAAGACCGAAAAGTTTGTGCTTCCTCTTCGCGAGCTTGTTGCCGAAGGGCGTTTGTCAGAAGAACTGATCGATTCACGTGTAGCGGATGTTTTGCGAGTGAAGTTTGAACTGGGACTGTTTGATAAACCGTTTGCTGATGGCAAAAAGGTGACTGGCATCATTCACAACGCCGATCACGAAGCAGTCACACTTGAAGCAGCTCGGAAAGCAATGGTACTGCTAAAGAACAACGGTACGCTGCCACTGGATGCGAAAGCCTTCGCCAACGTATTGGTTACCGGACCAATCGCCGATGATGTCGAGCCGATGATCAGTCGCTATGGCCCTGGTCGTTCGGATGTGATCACACCGTTGGCTGGGATCAAGAAGTTCTTGGAAGGCAAAGCAAAAGTAACCTATACCAAGGGTTGTCACTATTTTGATGAAAACTTCCCAGGTTCAGACATCATGCGGTTCGAGCCCACCGACAAAGCAAAGGCCGAAATTGCAGAAGCAGTAAAGCTTGCCAAGGGATCGGATTTGATTATCGCTTGCGTGGGCGACACGCACGACACCGTTGCCGAATCTAAAAGCCGGCTGAGCTTGGAC
Organism: uncultured Pirellulaceae bacterium; assembly: GCA_964582115.1. GTDB lineage: Bacteria > Planctomycetota > Planctomycetia > Pirellulales > Pirellulaceae > Mariniblastus. The sequence goes on along the minus strand of CAZORR010000036.1, from coordinate 798 downwards.
CTTGCGGGAGATCAAAGTCGATTGGTACGCGAACTTGCGAAAACGGGCAAGCCTGTGATCGTTGTGTTGATGCCCGGTCGAGCGACTTCGATCAACTGGATCGACCAAAACATTCCGGGAATCATTTGTGCTTGGCATGGCGGCGAAAAAGTCGGCCAAGCGATCGCTGAGACGCTGTTTGGCGAAAATAATCCCGGCGGAAAACTGCCGATTACGTTTCCGAAAAGTGTCGGCCAAATCCCATTGGCGTTCCCAGTTCGAAATGGGGCTCACGGCGGACAAAGCAAGGGCCACGACCCCAACGGTTGGGGCAAGTCACGTGTCTTGGGCCCGCTGTATCCGTTAGGCCATGGCTTGAGTTACACAACCTTCGATTACAAAAACCTAAAGATTGAACCTGCGGCTCCGACGGCCAACGACAAAATCACCATCACCTGCGATGTCACCAATTCTGGCGACCGAGATGGCGACAGCGTGGTTCAACTATATCTTCGCGATGTTGTCGGAACGATTACGCCCTACGAAAAGATCCTACGTGGATTTGAGCGAGTTACGATTCCGGCAGGCGAGACGAAAACGGTAACGTTTGAGATCGATCCGCAGCGAGACCTGAAAACGATGGGGCCTGGCCACAAGTGGATCGTAGAACCCGGCGACTTCGAAGTGATGATCGCTGAATCTTCCGGTGATGAAGCCATCAAACAAAAAGGCAGCTTCTCGCTCAAGAAATAGTCGGCTACCGACGTAGCTGGGCTGGCCAGAGGCTGTCGCTTTATTAGCCGTTTTGGCGATAGCCAC
>CAZORR010000035.1:0-20458 GCA_964582115.1 uncultured Pirellulaceae bacterium | reverse complement strand
GCCCCCGGCACGAAGTACGCCCGATATTGGCTCATACCATCGACGTATCCTAGCGGATCTCGGCTGATAAACTCTCCTGTACTTGGATCGTAGTATCTGGCTCGGAAGTACAGTTGCCTACGCCAAGTCGCGATCTTCGAACATGACCAGTGCGAATAGCATCGTCATCGTTCCGTAGATTGCCGTGTAGATCATTGACCACCCCAAATACACCAGTGGAACTTGGGCGTTGGTGTTTACGGCCGCTTGAACGTCAAAGTGGTTCAACACCGGAAATACGATCGCGATCAAGTTGGCAAAAACCGACACGGTAGGCAGGGTTGCCACCGAGGATGATTGAACCAGTAGCGGAGTCAAATGCCCCAACACGTATATGGAAAAGCAGATCAAGAAGTTCGGCAGGATCCCCATTCGAGTAGAAATCGCGACACTGATCGCCACAAACAAAACGGCTTCTAAGAAACACAAGAATAACCCCGGCAACATGTGTACCGATTCTTTGTAACAAATCACCCATTCGGCCAACCCCTTGGAGGACTCGCGGTAATCGTAGAGCGGTTTATAGGCGACCCAGATCATCAGCCAGAACCCCAACACGACAAAGAACAGCCCTAACGCCAGTGAAATACCGGAGAATTTTCCGAAAATAAACTGCCGTCTACCCACCGGCTTTGAAAGCACCGTCAGTGCGGTTCGACCTTCGATTTCCGCCGCTACGGACTTACTGGCCGCCCAGATCGCAACAAAGATCGCCAACACCCGCAGCAACGTCAGGCCCGAGTCTTTGTACATTTTGATGTCTTCACCAAACGTGTTGTACGGGATGAAGATCGATCCGACCGTAAAGAAGAAGCCAATCAAAAAGGCTAACAAGTAAACTGGCTGACTGATTTCGGTTTTGAACGTCGAATGCGCGACGGCAAAAACCTTCGGGAACAATGCCGACAAACACAAATACAGAGTATAGATCGCAAGTGTGCAAAGAGCCAAAACAGGCACGATCGCGACTTCGCTGTAGATCGGTCCGGTTTGGACAACAAGATTCAGTTCCGCATCCGAATCAGAAAGGTTGGCGACGTATAGTTGCTTAACGGGCGACGCTGGAATCATGCCTGCCCCAGGACCGCCTTGGTAAATCCTTGTCAGCTCGGGCACGGTGCGAAGATCCCAAATACCTGTCGCACTCGTCGGAGTTTCGTCGGCCATCAACAAGACTTTCTTGTTTGACCGGTAGGCAACTGTTTTTAGTTCCGCCCCATCGAAGTCGATCGCGATGGATTGAGGTTTGCCTTCGGTAGTCGGAGAGATCACAAAGGTCTCGTCAACCGTTCCGGCAAACGGTAACCGCGCCAGTGAATCGATTAAATCGTCGGGCGATTCGACGGGGTTTAAAATACCTAAGCCGTTCGCTTGAGCCAAAAAGTAACCGCCGACGGCGAACACGACTGCTGCAACGCAGAACCAGTTAAGCCAACCCAAGAATCCTTCACGAAAAACCGAACTCGTTTCGCCGATTTGTTTTTTACTGATTAAAGCCCAAGCACCGAATCCAATGATCAAACTGATGGGAGTTAGCACCAAAGCCAATACCGGCAAATGTTCGAAGAAGTCATCCGCACCGGCGTACCAATAACTAAAACCAAGAAAGATCCCCAAGTAAACAATCGCCAATCCAACACCTGCGATGACACGTGATGTCAGGTTGTCGTGAATTTTATTCAGCCCTGGGATTCGGCGACCGACAGCGATCTTGACCAACATCAAAATCGCTAAAATAAAGCCGATAGAAATTCCCAGCGAATACAACCACACCGGGGTAAGCCAGTTCGTTTGCGCGGCGTTTTGAGCCAGCAGACCAGCGGAAAACAGATTAGAAGGCATGGGTGTTTCGTTGAATTGGTTGCCGAGTGCTAAAATGCGACCCCTTTGACAAAAAGTGCCACAATCGGATGCCTGAGCCTAAACTCGCGCCGGATTGGTCCACTTCGAAAGAAAGTCAATTCTTGTGGTACGTATTATGAGCTAAGTGGTTCATCTGTTCAAAGGGAGGAGGCTTTGCAAGGAACGATTTTTTCTGGACAATCAACCTTTTCCATTCAAAAAGCAAATCAAACATGCTAAACCCCAGCGAAATTCCTCTTGAGAGCTTACCCCTTCAATCATTTTTGCAGGCTGCAACCGAGGCCGCAAAGATCGGCGGCCAAGAGCTGGTGTCTCGGATGGGCACGGCGAAGGTCCGCGAGAAAGGAAAACGCGATTTTGTGACCGAAGCCGACCTGGCGTCTCAAAAAGCGATTGGCCTTCATTTGGCCGACGCCTTTCCTGAACACCGGTTTCTGGGCGAGGAGGACGATCCCGCGTTGAACCATTCGGTATTACCGCAAAACGACTCTGAATCACCATTTTGCTGGGTCGTTGATCCACTGGATGGCACCACGAACTACGTTCACCAGTTACCCTCGTTTAGTGTTTCGATTGGGTTGTTGTATCTTGGCCAACCAATCGCGGCGGTGGTTTGGGATCCAATCTTAGCGGATCTGTTCCAAGCGACGCTTGGTGGCGGGGCCACACGCAATGGCCAACCAATTTCGAACAGCGGCTGCGACGCGATCGATCGCGCGATGGTGATCATTAGTTTCGCGAAGGGGGTAACTCGGGCAGATGACCAAGTCCAGCAGTTTTTAACGCTGTTGGAAACCGCAGGTACAATTCGACGGCTAGGATCAGCCGCCTTGAACCTGTGCTACGTCGCTTCGGGCTGTTCAGACGGCTACTGGGCGAACAACCTAAAAGTCTGGGATGTCGCTGCAGGGTACCTGATCGCCACCGAAGCTGGTTGTGTGATCAAACAACTGTCCGGGCAGCCTGTGGATTTACTGAAACCCGATTTACTTTGTTGCTCGACCGAAACGCTGTTCGGCCAACTTCAAGATACGCTCGCTCTACCGCAAGATTGACCTTTCCAAGTTGCGGACTCCAATTAAAATTTCGGTCAACTTGGGCTGGTTTCCTAGCCGATTTAAGTCAACAGGCAATCCGCCTTACGCCCCTTCTGACTCAACAACATTTAAAAAAACTCATGCTCAAAAAACTAGACATTCCCGTCGGATTCATCTGTTTCATCCTGTACGTCTTAACGCTCAAAGCCATGGTCGGCATGTGGGTCATGCAAATGGTCACCGGTTCTTAAATGTGACGGTTCTATCAATTTGGCGGTTTGCCTTTTAGTTGCAACGGACGGTGTTGTTACCGGACAGCGTGGCATTTAATCCGACAGGCGGCTCGTGGTGTCAACCTGAACTGTTTTCTAGTATCAATTTTAACAGAGCTTTAGCGAGTTCACTTCGAAGAGATAAGCCTGAAGGCATTACTACGAACACAACTGCCCACAATTCGGGAATCCTGAACTCCAGCTACTTGATCAAGCAAAATCTTGAAACAAATCCATTTCATGCTGACTGCCTACGACCAGTGGCGTACGCTGGTGAACTTCTTGCGGATCAATTTCAAGAATTCTAGATTCACCGTTCGTGGCAAACCCTCCAGCCTGTTCTGCGATCATCGCGATCGGATTGGCTTCGTACAACAGTCGTAACTTTCCCGATTGGTGACTTTCAGTTGGTGGGTAGATAAAGATTCCACCTCGCAATAGCGTACGATGAAAATCCGCGACCATAGATCCGATGTAGCGTGAACGATAGCTCCCTGCCGCACCGCTTCTTAAGTGATTGATGTAATTCTGATACTTCGGTGGAAAGTCATCAAAGTAGGCTTCGTTGACGGAATAACTTTTGCCTTGCTTCGGCATTCGTATATTCTCATGACTCAAAACGAACGCTCCAATACTCGGGTCCAGCGTAAAGCCATGGACACCATTGCCAACGGTATAAACCATTACCGTCGACGAACCGTAGACAACGTAGCCGGCACCAATCTGCTGGGTGCCTTTTTGCAAAACCCACTCATTGGGATCGGCACCAGTCGCACCAGCGGGCCGTCGAAAAATCGAAAAGGTTGTCCCGACACTCACATTGACGTCGATGTTCGACGAACCGTCCAGCGGGTCAAAGATCACGGCGTACTTCGCCTCTGGCGAATCATTCAGCAAACGCGCTTCGTCTTCTTCCTCGGACGCGATAACACCAACGCTCTTTCGACTTGAAAGGCTCTCGATCATGACTAGGTTGGAATAGACATCGAGAATCTGTTGAGATTCGCCCTGTACGTTAATTGAGCCAACTTCGCCCAAAATGTTGTTGATTCCAGCACTACGAACTTGTGCCTGAATCTTTTTCGTGGCCAAGGTCAATCCAGACAGCAAAAACGAGAACTCCCCCGTGGCTTCGGGAAAGCGTTGCTGTTCAACAACAATGTGCTGTTGAATGGTAAGTGCTGGTGAACTCAAGTCTTCGGATGAATGCAGAATCATCAACTGCCTCTCTGAAAAACGATACTCTGCTAAACCACCACAGCGTGAACACAACCCGCTTCTAAAACCAGTAAAATTTCCGCAAACACACTCAATTCACGATTTTTTCTTGAATAGCTTAACAAAAATGCAGGCTGATCTAATTGATCTAATAAGACGATCTACCCGAGCCATCCATAGAAGCGGCTAAAGACATCGTGCTTTAGTTGCCTGAACTGTATTCATTTGCTGAAGTTGTAGGTTGATCCATCGAATTCTTCATTAAAACCCAACCCTCGGTGTCCGTCTTTTCAAAAGCGTATGTTCCGCCTTCTTTCAAAACCGCTTCGCGGCCACCCAAGTCTGAACCCGCGTCAAATTCGATTTTCCATTGCTCGCCTGCGTTCATTAGCACCGATTCACCGGGATTGACCGTCGCCTCCAAGCCATTCACTTGGTAACTGAAAGCTTCCTTTGCGTCAGCTGAAAGACTCAAGCGAATTTGATTTTCTTCTGTTTCCGCCGAAGTCGTCGCGGGAGTAATTTTATCTTCAGTTTTTACGACCGTGCTACTAACTACAGGTGTGGGCGGAGCGACCGCTTTTGTTTCTGTTTCGACTACTGTTTCTGTATTAGCCCGAGCAATATCAAACTGTGTTACGCCCTGTCCAAAATTCGCCGTGGTGGGTTGGACGTAACTAGACGTGATAACACCTTGATTGACGTTCGCCGCATATCCGGGAATCGGCTGAGCAATGGCTGGCTGAATTGCCTGCCCAGCATAAAGGTTACTAGGAATCGGCTGACCAAAATTACGTGGCTGAGCAACCCTTACTGGCTGACGATAGGATTGATATTGAGGAGTCGCTCCGTTGTAAAAAGTGCTGGGTGTGTTGAGACGCCCGATTTGAGTACCTTGGCCACCACCAAATTGCATGCCAAAACTTGAGCCACCAAAGCGTGCACCTTGCCCGTTCCCAAAACGCATACCAAAATTCTGACCGCCAATGATCGCACCTTGGCCGCCGCCAAATTGCATTCCCAGTCGATCGCCACCTAAGCGAAAACCTTGTCCGCCACCAGCTTGGAAAACATTTCCGATTCTAAAGCCACGTCGCTGCGCATTTGCTTCTTCAACGCAGCAGATCGTCATGGCCATTACAACGATCACGGTTAGGACAATTTTCATCGGCGAAACTGACATCTCAACTTCCTTTTGTAAATGAACTCTGTGAACGCACTGGCGAGGCCTTTAGAAATCACGATCGTTGGGGTCTTCTTGACAGACCGCTTTCTAAACCAAACCACTGAAGCGCCGCGAATCTAAATCATTTTTGCCCAAGGTGCGACGGGGGAAACATCACCAAACCGTTTTTTTTATGGATTTAGACGAAACCACCAGCTGATGCCAAGTGCGGTGCGAAAAAAAACACACCGCTTTACACCATTCGATATCGCCAATATTGCGAAAAACTCAAGTCGTGTATTCTGAGTTGAAACGAACGTAGTCAACCGTCAAGTCACTTGTCCAATGAATGGCTTTGCCTGAACCAGCTCCTACGACCAAACCAATATTCGTTTCGAAGCAATTCTTGATGGCATCACTGACTTGCTGGGCATCAAAGTCAAGCGGCTCTCCTTTGTCAAAAATCGGAAAGCCATTCAATTCAAGCCGCGTCTTGTTCAACTCCATTGGCACGCCGGCGTAACCAGCCGCTGAAACAATCCGCCCCCAGTTGGGATCCGCCCCTGTAATAGCAGTTTTCACCAAGTTACTACTGGCAATCGTGCGAGCGATCTGTTCCGCGTCAGCGTCCGAATTCGCTCCTTCGATTTGAATCTCCAATAGGTGCGTCGCGCCTTCGCCATCGGCGGGAATCAGCTTGGCCGTTTCCAAACAGACCTCATCGATTGCCTGTTGCAGGACGGCCAAATCTGCATCGTTTTCGATCGCCGGCCCCGTTTGACCACTACAAATCAAAATCAATGCGTCATTGGTACTGGTATGACCTTCCACTGAGATTCGATTGAAGGACCGATCAGCCGCACTCTTCACCATTGCAGCAGCTTGGTCAGTACTGACATTAGCGTCGGTGCAAACGATCCCCAACATCGTCGCCATGTTCGGCCCAATCATCCCAGCGCCTTTGGCCATTCCCACGACAGCAACCGTATCGCTACCGATCTGTACTTCGCGACTAGCCACCTTTCGGCTTTTGTCTGTTGTCATGATCGCTTCGGCAGCTGCCACAAAACTCTCTTGGCTGTCGTCAACCACTCCCGCCAACTCCGAGATCCCGGACGTGACCGCGTCCATCGATAAGGCATGGCCAATCACGCCAGTCGACAACACCGCAACGGATTCCGATTTAACCGACAAGCCATCGGTGGTCAGCGACTGAGCCACCAAGTTGGCGATCGTTCGGTTGTCTTTTACCCCTTGTTCACCAGTACAAGCATTGGCGTTTCCGGAGTTCACGACCACTGCGTGAAAGTCGGCGCTGGGTGTGATGCTCCGATTCCAATCAATACTCGCCGCGCACACCACGTTCTGCGTATAAACCCCCGCCGCCACAGATGGCTGCCGAGTCATGATCAAAGCAAGATCCTTTTTTCCAGACGCCTTGATGCCACAAGCCAAACCACCGAACTCAAAACCACGAGGGAGTTTCATTGTTTCACTTTTTTCTACCTTGAAATCCGACCACGCGACATTCGAATGCCTACGTTTACGTGAACGAGACACGATAAATCTGAACCTAGCGTCGTTGGCTAGAGCACCATTTAAACCAGCGCTGTCGTTTCATCAAAACCGCACATCACATTTAAATTCTGCACCGCCGCTCCACTGGCCCCTTTGATCAAATTATCCAAAGCACTCGTGATCACAACCAAGGAACGACTATCGGCGGCATGAATATTACAAAAATTGGTGTAAGCCACTTCTTTGGTGCTTGGTGGGCGATCGGTGATTCGAACAAACATTTCGTTTGCGTAGTGTTGGCTTAAAAACTGGTTGATCGAACTGGCATCTTGCCCTGAAGTGGGCCTAACGTAGATCGTCGATAAGATCCCACGATCCATTGGCGTTAAATGTGGCGTAAAAACAACGCCGGTTTCGACGCCAGTCTTTCGAGCGATAATCTGATCGATTTCCGGCATGTGTCGATGGGTGCCCACCCCGTAAGCGGCGATCGATTCATTGCATTCGGGGTAGTGGAATTTCAGATTCGCTTTTCGCCCAGCCCCGGAGACACCGGTCTTGGAATCGATGATGATCGAATCGTTTTCGATCAACCCCACCTCTAACAACGGCAACAGCGGCAAGAGTGCTGAACTAGGGAAGCAACCGGGGTTAGCGACCAGTTGAGCCGACCGGATCTCGTCACGAAAGAACTCTGGCACTCCGTAAGCGACGCTGCCGACGCGATCCGGATCGGGATGAGTCACCGAATACCATTGCTCGAATGTCGCCACATCGTTTAAACGATAATCAGCACTGAAATCGATGACTTTGATGTTTTGCTTCAGTAACTGTCCCACAATTTCGGCCGACGCCGCGTGTGGCAAACAACAAAACGCAACATCTACGGCTTGGCAAAACGAATCGATGTCCAATTCGCAAAAACGCAAATCGAACACACCCCGTAAGCTAGGATGCACTTCTGCCAACGCGGGACAACTGGGATCACGAGAGGTTATTTTGGCAACCGACACATGTGGGTGACGAACCAACAGCTTAAGCAATTCCAAAGCCGTGTATCCAGTCCCTCCAACGATTCCGACGCGAACCATAAGCCTTACTTTTTCTTCTTTTTGTTTTTCTTAACTTTGTCTTTGTTCTTGCTAGATTTCACCAACAAAGTTTTCGCATCATCAAAATCGGCCGAAATTTCAAACTCGATCGCTTGACCTATTCCACCATCACCTTCAAACAACCACGTGATCGCTTTTTCATATTCTTCCATTCGCTGGACATTTCTTTCCGCCGACGATTTTAACTTTCCCAATTCTTTGTTTTTAGGACTAGCTGACGCTTGCCTGAGTGCACCCGTTGCGATTTCGTCGAGCTTATTTTTAATTGCCGTCAATTGTTTAGAGTTTTTAATAAGTCCGCCGTCAAACACAAGTCCAGCAGTCAGTTTGAGCGACTTTCCCGATCGCTTGACTGCAACTTGCAGCGTCAGAAACTGCCCGCTCGTCTCTCGATATCTCAAGTTGATGACACCAGGAGAATCCGGCGTTATCGTCGAATTCGCCAATTGAACCAACCGTTCAGAACTATTGATAGCTACCAGTTCAACTCGCAATCGATCAGGACGAGGCAAACCTTCAATTGCCACACTTAACGTATCTGTCGGATCATCGTCGTTGATTCGCAGTGATCTCACCTGCTGCTCTTTTCGCAAACTGGCAACACAAGATTTTCCATCTTGGGTACTCAACCTGACCAAACAGTTTCTCAAGTAAACGGCGGACCTGTCTTTTGCAGCAGACTCTAACCACGCAAACGTAAGTGCATCATCCAACTTTTTCATCGTCGCAATTTCATTTGACTGTTTACTCGTCTTCGTCTTTCTGGACGACACAACCCAAGCCTGTTTGTCAGACGCTGACCTCTTCAATTCGAAGTAGTTCTTTCGTGGCGAAATACCATCAGGTGAAATCAATTCGATATCCAATAGATAAATGGATGGAATCACGAGCTTCGTTAATTCAACCGGTTCAGTTGATTCGATTTCTGGCAGCTCAAACGCCCGTGAAATTTTACGGAAGTGATCCGCAGCTTTTTCAGCGGATTCCTCCGCCAAAGGTTTGGCGGCAGCAATAATCTGGGTCCATTTCTCTTCGCCAAGTTTGTTCGCCCCGCCTTTCCGAAAAACCTCGTCTAAGACAGCCGGATTCGATTTTGCGATTTGCGCGAACGTTTTAACACCGGCCGCATACAATAGCTTTTGCCTTGAGTCGCCAATCCCATTCAGTTCCAGCAAATTGTCAGGCTCAACATCGGCGGGCGCCGGAACGATTGCACCATCATTTCGTGCGTTTTTGTCTTTTTTTCCGCTACCCAAAATTTTCGAAAATTCGCTTGGCTCTTCTTTCGGTTTTTCATCAGGATTGGATTTAGGGGGTTCATTTGACACTTGATCGGCAACCGACTTATTACCTTGTTTAGACTCTTTTTGCTCTTCTTTCCCATCCTGAACGATATCCGGATTGTTTTGGCGATCATTACTTTTAGGCGATTTTTTTTTCTTGCGACGTCGCTTTTTTTTCGGCTTCTCGGCTTCAGTAGAATCGCCAGTGGGATTCGCTTTGTCTTCGTTAGCTTGCTTTGCAGCTTTCCCCCTGTCTGCCCAATCCCTTTTTGCCTCTTCTGCGGATGCTTCGACAGCCGGCACAACCACCATTTTGCTATAAGCACGGCTTAACCCGAATGCAACAATGCCACCAAACATCACCAAACCTAACGCACATGCCGCCAAGAATGCTGGACTGGCTTTGGCCGCTTTAATGATCGAAGCTGATGAAACCGCACTCTCATTTGCGTCCGGCACGTCGGGTCGATAGGAAACATCATCCTGCTTCGTCAAATCAAAGCTGGACGTACTTTCAAGTGTCGATGAGAAAATTGGCTTCGCACCTGATTTCGTCGCCTCGGATCTATAAACTTCCGTGCTAGGCGTGGCTTCGACCCACTGCCTCAGTTTGTCGATAGCGCCGGCTCCCTCAGTTTTCATCAACGCAAAAATTGCAGCAAGCCCAACTCCCGATCCACTGCCGGTCCCCGGGTTGGCCGCCAACAATTTTTCTCCCAACGCAGCCAAGGCAATGAAGTCAGCAATCGGCTTTGCTTCTGGAGCATCGTTCTGCTGATTCCGCATTGGCGACACGGTTAAATTCTGCAACTTTACCGTGCCTTTTTCTGTCAACAACACATCCGACTGATCGATCGTTCCGTGAACGACTTGATTCTGGTGTGCAACCTCGATCCCCTCGGTGCATTGCAAAATCAACTGGCCAATTTGCGGTGTCGTAAAAATTTCTTTCTGAACATCCAACGACCGCCCTTGAACGCGCTCCACCACCAAAAAATACCGATCATCGTCGTGATCAATATCGTACACGTGTACTAAAGCCGCATGATCCAGCTTCGCCACCAAAGTGGCTTTCTGAATCATGTCTTTCCAACGCTTCACATCACTGGTCAAATCCCGCGCAAAGATTTGCAGTTCAACTTTACGATCCAACGAAGCATGGACCGCCAGATAGCGAGCACCCAATTCATCGCGACGTAAACGGGACAGCAAAAAATAGTTCCCAATCCGCAATCGATGGCGTCCACTAAGCAAAAACTTGGCTTGCCAAGTCGTCAGTAGTTCTTCCTCAACCAGCGATTTGGCCAGTTTTCGAGCACTCTCAATTTTTGTTGTTTTCGCGAGCCAAGGCTGAAGCTTCTTTTCCGCAATCACATTACTTTTTTTGAGCAAAGCAATGAATTGATGATGGGAAATATCTGCCATGTCCGAACAACCTTGAAGGGGGCACTTCTGCGTAAGGTTAAAGAGAGGTTAACTACGAACCATTATTGCTTGTCGTGGGATTATCTTCAAGCGCTTCCATTTACTGTCGCTCCAGATCGAGCGCGAAAAAATACACTTCCGATAACGATTTGCAACACTGCGCAATCGAAAAACGCTGGCGAGCGAGTTGACGTTGCTCTTGCCCAATTTGGTAACGAAGCTCGGGGGCACCGCTCAAACAAACAATACGTTCGGCAATTTGTACATTATCCCCAACCGAAAACAAGTTTTCCGCCAACAACGGGCCACTTAGGATTTCAGGCGAGCCGCCAACTGCTGTCGTCACGATCGGTAACGCACTCGCCGAAGCTTCCAATAACACTCGACCGAGGGGTTCCTGCCGAGCTGGATGAACAAGAATATCGGCTAACCTCATCAAATCCGCAACATCCTCACGACGGCCGAGCCATTTCACTCTCTGGCCAACCGACGATGCCTTCAAACGCTCGTGGATATCTCGCTCATACTCGATGGCTTCTGCCTTAGTCGAATTACGCTCCCCGACCACCAACAACTTTAAACCTGCAACCTGTCCCGCTGCGTGCATAAAGATATCCGCCAAGTCGCAAATGCCTTTTCGCATTCCAATCTGACCAACATATAACAAAACCGTATCATCAGGCGAAAAACCAAACTCCTGACGCAACCGATCAACACCCGCCTCATTCGCTGCATTCGAGGCACTCTCAGCATCGTCGGCACAGTTCAACGGACAAAACACTTCACTGTCGACACCGTTGTATACCGTCACCACACGATCAGCATCCAATCCTTGCTCTACATGCCACTGCCCAGTCGCGTCGGACACCGCTACAACCCGATCGTTTTGGTTGATATCGGCCGTTGCTTTTTTGCTGAGCTTTAAAATATCGCGTAGATAACCGACGCTCCGAACCTTAACCGACAGCGGGCCCACCAAACGGGACATCGATAGACTATTGGCATGCAGTAAACAAGGCTGGACAACATCTACTAAGCCAACAATTTGGTCTCGCAACTCAGCCTGATTCAGCCGCGTTCCATCGGCAGTATGAGTGGTTAAACCGACATTGCGAATGCCGATTTTTTGCAACGCATTTTCAAACGGACTGTCACTGGGTACCGCCGCCACATAGCGCCAACCACGAGCAATCAAATGCTCCGCCACCGCCAAAAACGAACGCTCACCACCGTTAAGGACACCATACTCGCCAACCACCAATACCGGGCGTTGCGGCGGTACGGCTCCGTTTTCACTTTGATTTTTGTTCATGCCATTTTTGGAGTCAGCCGCGTTGGTTTTGGCGGATCGCTAAGCTACCGTCCAAGTGTCACCGCTGTTGAATAGCTTTTCCAAATCACCGTCTTGTTGTTCGGCACGAGCATCGTCAACTTGATCATTGATTTGGTCATCGTAGGTTGCTCGGTCAACGTCTCGGAACACTCCGATCGGCTCCGGGAACTCTGGATGTCGCATGCGCGACAGCAAAAACGCTAACTGATTGCTTGGTGATTTTTCGTCGTGGACCAGTAACCCATCATGATTGTCGTCGACCACATCGACCACTTCCGGTTGAAAACCGTTCAAGCGAATCCCTTTACTACCACCGTCAAAGACCAATGGTTGACCGTGCTCCAACACGACCGTCGATTTGTCTTTGGTATCTTTACCTTTGGCGTAGTCCCAAATTCCATCGTTAAAGATATTGCAGTTCTGATAGACCTCCACCAACGAAGTTCCCTTGTGCTCCGAAGCTCGCGTCAGCGTTTTCACCAAGTGCTTAATATTCGTGTCGATCGACCGAGCCACAAAGGTGGCTTCAGCTGCAATCGCAACTGAAAGTGGGTTCAACGGAAAATCGATCGAGCCACGTGGCGTGCTTTTCGTGACCGCGCCTTGCTTTGACGTCGGGCTGTATTGCCCCTTGGTTAGCCCATAGATCGCGTTGTTAAACAGCACAATATTCACGTCCATGTTGCGACGAATAATGTGCATGAAGTGATTGCCACCAATCGACAACGCGTCACCGTCACCGGTGATTACCCAAACATCCAGTTCCGGTCGAGTCGACTTAAGGCCGCTGGCGAAAGCAGGCGCACGTCCGTGAATGCTGTGCATTCCGTATGTGTTCATGTAATAAGGAAACCGACTCGAACAGCCGATGCCACTAATGAAAACGGTATTTTCTTGCGAGGCACCGGTCTGAGCCAGAACTTTTTTCATCTGTGCCAAGATCGAATAATCACCACAGCCTGGGCACCAGCGGACGTCTTGGTCAGAAGCAAAGTCAGCGGCCTTGAGTACGGGAAGTTCAGCGTTCATGTAACTGTATCAAATTCAATAGTGTGTATATTTGCAACAATGGAAGGTCAAGTTAGTTTGTTACTGCGTGATTGCCTTCAACGCATCAACCACTTCGCTAACTTGAAAGGGCTTTCCTTTGACTTTGTTCAACCCTTTGGCATCCACCAAATAAGTCGACTTCAACAACGTCAACAACTGCCCTGAATTTAGCTCGGCCACCAACACTCGATCGTACTTGGCAATCACGTCGCCCAGATTCGCAGGGAAAGGACTGACCCAACGGCAGTGAACATGCCCCACGTTCAAGCCCTCCGCAACCGCCTGTTTCATCGCAGTGTGACAAGTCCCGTAGGTTCCGCCCCAACTGATCAATAGCGTTCCCGAATCGGCACCTTCGACTTCAATGGGATCAACGAAATCCGCAACCCGAGCGACCTTTTCGGCTCGTGTCTGTACCATTTTTTGGTGGTTGTCCGGATCGTAGCTAACGTTTCCAGTTCCGTCTTGTTTTTCAAGACCACCAACACGATGCATCAACCCCGGCGTCCCAGGCACCGCCCAAGGACGAGCCAAATCTTCGTTGCGTTGGTAGGGTAAAAACTCTTCGCCCTCAACAGCCCCCACAGGATGCGAGACCTCGATTTCAGGCAAATCCGAAACATTCGGAATCCGCCAAGGCTCGGCACCGTTAGCGATGTAACCATCGGACATGATGATTACCGGCGTCATGAACTTCACGGCGACCTGCCACGCCTCGATCGCGGTTGCGAAACAATCGCTAGGACTCCGAGCGGCAATGATCGGCAGCGGCGACTCCCCATTGCGACCGTACATCATCATCATCAAATCCGATTGCTCCGTTTTGGTTGGCAAACCAGTACTCGGCCCACCTCGTTGCACGTCGATCACGATCATGGGTAGTTCCAGCATCAATGCCAATCCGAGGCCTTCACCTTTGAGTGCGATGCCGGGGCCACTACTGGTAGTCAGCGCCATCGCACCACCGAAGGCAGCACCAATCGCACTACAAATCGCAGCGATTTCGTCTTCCGCTTGAAAAGTGCGAACGCCAAAGTTCTTGTGTTTGCTCAACTCATGCAAAATATCGCTGGCTGGCGTAATCGGATAACTGCCCAAAAACAATTCTTTTTTGCTGAGCTTTGCTGCTGCCACCAACCCCCATGCCAGCGCCTGGTTACCCATCACATTGCGGTACGTTCCTGGCGTCAGTTCGGCTTTTGGAATCTGATAAGTGGACGCAAAATCTTCGGTCGTTTCACCGTAGTTCCAGCCAGCCTTCAGCGCTCTGCGGTTGGCTTCAGCGACTTCTGGCTTTTTCGAAAACTTATTTTCGATGAAACGCAACGTCGGTTCGACATCTCGTCCGTACAACCAGAAAACGAGCCCCATCGCGAAAAAGTTTTTGCAGCGGTCAGCAAACTTGGTCGACAAACCCGTTTCTTCTACCGCCGCACGAGTCATCTTAGACATTGACACTTTGATCGATCGATAAGGTTCGATAGTGCCATCTTCCAGTGGGTTGCTATCTAGCTTCGCCAACTTCAAATCCTTCGGACCGAAGCTGTCGGAGTTGATGATCAAAATACCTGATTTTTTCAAATCACCGATATTGGTAACCAAAGCAGCGGGATTCATCACCACCAATGCGTCAACGCCATCGCCGGGCGTGAAAATTTCTTCGGCAGAAAATTGCACCTGAAATCCGCTAACTCCAGCCCGTGTTCCGACTGGAGCCCGAATCTCGGCCGGGAAGTCCGGGAAAGTGGCGACATCGTTGCCCGCCAAAGCAGACGTATTGGTCAACTGGGTTCCTAGCAACTGCATGCCGTCACCGGAGTCGCCGGCGAGCCGAACTGTCACGCCTGAAACAGACTCGGAGGGTTTTTGGGCTGGAAGAAACTGATCGGTAACTGTAGTCATATCGAACTCTGGTTGAGCCATTTCCGGGTTTTTATGGCTGCAAGTTGAGGCGTTTAAATTGAATTAGTGGCAGTGTTTGTTCATCGCCGCTGCAATGCGGATTACGCGGTATATCGACTGCTGAATTTGGCAGCATTGCTAAACCTTGAACAATCGCTATAGTCTCTCAAAGATTGCCTGTTTTTGTAAGGGGCTAAACCGTGTTGAAACCTATCCACGGGGCTTTAGACACCCGATCACCAACAGCGTTTTATCTTCAAGTTCACGTTCACACAAACCCTCAGCCCCAAACTCGCCTCGGACGAGGTGACAAATACCATGGAAAGATCACTCATTCTCCTCAAACCTGACTGCGTCCAGCGTCGTTTGATTGGAAACATCATCGCCCGTTTTGAAGCCAAAGCAATCAACATCGTTGGCTTAAAACTAATCCAAGTCACACCAGAACTTTCAAAACAACATTACGCTGAACACGTCGAAAAGCCATTCTACCCGGGCCTGGAAGAATTCATTACCGGCGCTCCAGTCGTAGCGATGGTCCTCGAGGGCTTGGAAGTCATCCGCGTCGTTCGTGAAATGCTGGGTGCAACCAATGGTCTACAAGCTGCCCCGGGCACAATTCGTGGTGACTTCAGCAGTAGTCGCCAAATGAATTTGGTTCACGCTTCCGATGGTGCTGAAGCTGCTGCACGTGAGATCGCATTGTATTTCAACGAAAACGAAATCTGTGGCTACACTCCGTGCCTAACCCCTTGGATGCGAGCAGGCGACGAGTAAACCTCTCTGTCGGATCCTCCATTGAAATACACAACGCCTCGCTTTGATTTATTTTTAAAGCGAGGCGTTTTCGTTGCGCGGTCGTCAATGGCCAACCATCAGACATCAAGCGAATTGTGTTTCTCAATCACGCCATCCGCCAATTCAGTGAACAATTACAGCTTCCAGCAACCCGGTGACAATTGAGAGGGGCCTGTTCACTTTTCAGCGAAATACCCCGTCTGCGTCGATTCAAACCATAGCAGTCTCATTCTGGGCTGCTTCGACGTACCACTCAGATACCGATTACCTCTCTAAACCCACCTTTCGCCCCCTAAATTCCAGCCTACGTTTAACAGTTGAGCAGAATTTTGGTCGCCAAATCGAGTGTTTTGATTAAGTTAGCCTCTCCACTTGACCACCAAAATTTACGCGCAGCGATTCTTCAAACATAAAACCGCCAGCATGAAACGAATTCTGATCACCGGCGCCCGCGCCCCCGTTGCAATTGATTTGTCACGCAGGTTTCACGCTGCTGGGCACTCCGTGTTTCTCTGCGACAGCACCCGTTTTCCTATCGGTCGGTTTACCAAGCAAAAGGCTGCCTTCTATCGAGTCCCCAGTCCGCGGCACAATACCGATGGTTTCATTGATGAACTCAATCGAATCATCGATCAGCAACAGATCGACTTACTGATCCCAACATCCGAAGAAGCCTTTTATATCGCTGCGCATCAGGACCGACTCCACTGCCAGGCTTTGATCGAATCGTTGCCGTTACTGGATTCACTACACAACAAATTTACATTTTCACAAAATTATGAAAACGAATTCGCTTCGGCGCCACGAACAGATTTAATAACGAATTCTAACCAGCTACACATGTATGCGCCGCAGGCAAAACAATTCGTATTCAAACCTGTCTACTCTCGGTTCGCAGCTTCAGCGCTGATTGGACCTTCGACTCGCAGACTTTCCAATCTCTACTTTGACCCCGCTCAAACATGGATCGCCCAAGAAAAAATCGAAGGCCAAGAAATCTGTAGCTTCAGCCTCGCCGACAAAGGCCGCCTGCTAGCCCACGCAAGCTATGCGGCGCCCTATCGAGCCGGGCAGGGGGGCGGTATTTTCTTTGAACCGCATGAACACTTTGGTATTCTGAACTACGTTGAGTCCTTTTTAAGAGAAACCAATTTTTCTGGGCAAATCGGTTTTGATTTCATAGTCGACCCAGAAGACCATCCATGGGTCATCGAATGCAACCCGCGAGCGACTAGCGGCATTCATTTGTTTGCATCCGATAAACGATTGTGTGACGCCTACCTGAGTGTGCTTGATCCACCAACCGTAGCTGACGACCCACAGATAGATGAATACGCAGACTTCGTCCCAATGCAACCCGACGTTCGTATGATCGGAGCCGCGATGCCATTCTGGGGAGGCATTCAGGCGATCATGCAACTTAAACCTAGGAAGTTCATCCAAGACTTCCGCTCCGCCAATGATGCGCTCACCACCAAAGAAGATCGCAATCCGCTCTACTACTTCCCACTGACGATGGCGGAACTTGGTTTCAATGCACTCCAGAAATTCCACAGCCTACAAGCCGCTTCCACCGAAGACATGGAATGGAACGGTGAGAGCTTAGCCGACGAGATTTTGAATTGACGCGCAGCTGGAGTCGCCAGACTTCAGGATTCGCAAATCGCAGTCAAGCCAGCTACTGTCACATCAGCTCTGATGGACTACTAGCCGAAAATCGCGACCCAACACTTACGACAAAAATCACTGCATCGCTTACAGACGTGGCGGTTTTCGTTGCTGCTTCGGCAATTGGTTTCGGCGAGGCCGAGGACGTCGGTTATTCGCGCCCTGTTGCATTTCTTGGGGGATCCGAGGTTGAGTATAATACTCAGTCCACTCCCAGCCGATAGGAATCGCCAACTCTCGCTGGGCCAACAGCGCCCACGGAGTTCCCGGATGTTTATCAACAACTCGCTCTAAATACAATTTTGCTTTGTCAATCAACTTGCGATGCTGACTTCCGGTTTCAGTCGCATCAGCTGGCTTTAAAATCCAAGTATTATTTTGTGGCAAGTCACCTACGGCCGGTGAAAACTTTTTCTGAGTTTTGATCAACGCCAACATGCCATTGTACGTTTCCGCTCGCAATTTCGCCGCGATCGCTCGCCCCATCGCCAAATCATACCCTGCTTGCCATCGCAACGACTCTTCCAATTCACGGCCACTTTCCCCCGCCCGCAACATTTCATACAAACGATTTAGCGGTGGTTCAATCAAAGCGGCATTTCGCTGAGCCTCCGTGACTTCCCTTACAAAATCTGCCTCGTTGCTTTTTTCGAATCGCATTCGAGGCGAGCGCAGGTCACCGGTGGCAGTAAAATTAGCAGCTTCAACCAACGCTTGTCGGTTGGGAGACTTCTGAACGTCTTCCCAATACCGGCGATTCGAAACGTAGTCAGGCTGGTACTTACGCATGATTTCAGGATCAAAAAAGTACGTCAAATGCGCTGCGTAGCTTTCAGTATGCCACGGGTGAACGGCCCTACCAGGCCGAGTCCGATTCGGATGAACGGCGAAATAAATCCCACCGGACTCGTAACACAGCCGAGTCAAATGAAAGGGACCGAATCCAGAATCAATCATCTCCAAATCACGGAAGTTACCACCAAAATCCAAATGCAAACGTTCTCCTGCAACTGACTCCGGGCCTTGCGACACAAGTGCCCACTGAGGCATTTGGTCAAACTGCGGATCTCGGTCGACCCATTTCACCTGTGTCTCTGGTCGACCAAAGGGCGCCGGCACTCCAATTACGTAAACTGGTATTTGCACAGCATCACAAGCTCGAATGGCAGCGCCCACTTTTTGCACGTCGTCTCCAGCTTCATCGGACACGACAATGATTTTCACATTCCGCGCCGGTTCACGCGTCGCACGATCAATCGCGCGATCCGATCGACGCATCGCGACGGTCTTGATCACTGCCTCCATCACATTTTCGATACCACTCGTATCCGTTTCGATCCCTTCGATAATCGCCTTAACCGCCGCCACATCGCTTGTTGGCTGGCTTAAAACAGAAAAACCGGCACCAAAGGCAACCACCTGAGTCAGCAACGGTGAATCGCCATTGTTTTTAAACACATTATGGCCCTGATCGTCAATCATCGCGAGCTCGCGATAGATCCGATCGAAACGCTGCACAATCTCATCTCGCTGTTCAATCAAACTTGTGGATTGATCAAACACCCAAACCACGGTCGTGGCACGCTCTTCCATCGAAAGCAAAATTTCTTGAGTCAAACGATCGATCGCACCTGTAGCGGAACTAGTACCGGTACCAACACTACCTTTGACAGCCACCGGTGCAAAAGCCTTTGCATTCGTATGCAAGAATTTTTCAGACGAAAACAATTCGCCCGATTCACTTACATCTTCTTGAACGGCCAAGACATCAACGGTCATTACATCAACCGTTGGAGCAGCCACTTCTGCCACTAACTCACCGTCACCATCAGTACCAACTTCATTCGTTTCGATCTCGTCAAAGTTCAACTCCAACGAAACTTCCTGTTCTTCCTCGATGCTCTCTTCAACCGGAACTTGCGCTTCCAAAACGACCGCATTGTCTGCACTCGAACTCAATATAAATCGAGCCAACACAGCGATTAGCAAAACATGAAACGCAGCACTAACAATCCAAAACGGACCCGCACCATCAATCGGAGTCTCCAGCCTCCCCGTGCGAATCTGCCAATATCGTTTGATACTTTTCAAAATCATCAATGTGTCCCCAAGAATGAGCTACACACAAGTTTACCTTTCAGTTTGCATTTGGACAAGAAAACAATGACAAACAGGCCACTTATAACGTGCCACGCTCCTATACAAATGCCTCAAAGAATCAAATGTCTGTTTGTTTCGTTTTGATTACAATCTAAAATACCACACGAATCGTCTGCTGAGTTAAAGTAAACCAAATCGGTGAACAACGGAGTTTTTGAAACTGCTTTATCACTTACCGACGGTTTCGACGGCAAGCCACTCATTGGCATTACGTCGAACACTAAGAGCTTATCCCACAACCTTTTCGAGCGACGCATTTTTCTACTTTGTCGCGAGGTATTGGGATAAGCACTAAACCAACAGGCCACTAGAGAACATTCATGTTACCAGCCAATGAAACTGGCGTCTCACTTACGGTTTTTCCAATGCACACAAAAAACACTTGGTCCTTTTCGCCTCGATCATCTTTCTTACGCAGCCAGTCTGTAGCAACGTTACAACTCATACTATTGCTAACTTGCTTCACTGCGTTTTTACTGGGCAATGTCGACTTCGCCAGTGGACAGGCAGCTCCTGCCCCCCAAACGACCGACGACGAAACAAAACCGGCCCCCGAAAATGTAACGCTGAAAACAAAAGACAAAATACAACTGGTCTGTACCTACTTTCCACCGG
>CAZORR010000034.1:0-21182 GCA_964582115.1 uncultured Pirellulaceae bacterium | reverse complement strand
CAGTTTACCAAAAAGAAATCACGTTGCCAAAGAGGCGGTGTCCGCGGCGTGGCATGCCAAAGGGCATTACCGAAGCGATCCGCATGGCAAACCAGAAGATATTCCACGAAGCCGCGGCCTTGCGTAAAAAACACGTTAGGTGCCGCGGACCATGTCGATCAATGTCCCACCTGCTCTTATGAAGTCGTCAATTGATTCGTCGCGTATGAGTTCGGCCTCGCCATCAAGATCATGAATGTCGGTGTAGAACAGTTTGGGCGGGGTGTAAAGGCGTTGGTACTCCTGAAACGAAATGCCAGCAGGTGCGTCGAATGTCTCAACGGAGCGTAGCAAACGCACAGTACGTAGATCAGTACGTCCAAGTTCGGTGTTTATACGCCGCTCGCAAAACGAAACGTCGTCGGTGTTGTATTCGTCGTCGATTAACGAAAACGCAACAATGTCGTGTCGCTCAACTCCGGTGACTGATGCCAAGCAGGCGGTGGCGAAGTCAACGTCCCTGTGAAAGACGAGAATCGGAAACTTGCGTTCTGTGCTGCAAGACCGCAGCCAACTGATTGTGCCGTCGAACGACCAATTCACTAGTGGCACCTAACATGGTTATACATGACAGTCCGATAAACTGTCTTTGATTGAAATCATAACGTGTTTTAAGGCAGCCTTCAACTTTTTGCTTGCTAAACCTGCCGGACGCCTTCGATTGCGTTGGCGATCATGCAGGCGTGGTCGTCGGTTAGGCCCGAGATGTAGTCGAGGATTTCGTGGATCCACCAGGAATACGGTTGCTGAGCGTTTTCCTCTAAGTATTCGGTGGACCAAGCTAACTGCAAACAGCGGCGAGCAATAAAAGGGATCTTGCCGAGATCTTGTTCTATCGAATAGACACGAGCTGCTTTGGCGAGTGCTTTTAGAATGCTGCCGAGGATTTTGTAAGCACCGATTTCGACGCGGATTTTTTTTTCGGTCGAAAAGATCGTGAGGTTGTTGATCGCTTTGACTTCCGCAAAAGCCGTTTTTAAAACTTCCGAAACGCCGGATTTTAAATCAGGTTCTCGTCGTCCTTGCATGATCGCGTCGAAATCAGAAACGAACACGGACCAGAATTGGTCCAATAAATGGCCGACCACACCAGCTCGCAGTTGAGACAAGATCATGGTTGAGTGCTTGTCGGTGGCGGTGTCACCCAGCAGCTTGATGTACAACTCACTTGCTTGATCAACGGATAGGATTTTCATTTCGACGGCATCCTCGATATCGATCACGCGATAACAAATATCGTCGGCCGCTTCGGACAGGAACGACATCGGGTGCCGACAAAATCGCTTCCCGTCCCATAGCCCCATCTCGCCAAATACTGTTTTGGCGATCTCACGTTCGCTGGAAAAGAAATTGTACTTGCCTTCCTTCGAAGCTCGGTCGTCGGAAGAATCCCAAGGGTACTTCACCATCGCTCCGAGGGTCGTGTAAGTGGCTCGGATGTAGCCCGCTGACGGCACGTCTGCTCGTGCGGCCAAGCGAAACCCTTGGGCGTTGCCTTCAAAAATCTGCACGTCGTTTTTGAGGCTTTGGTCTGTCCAATCGTCGGAGAACACTTCGGCCACGTGGCGTTCGGACCATTCGCGTATCGAATACTCGCCAGCGTGACCAAACGGAGGGTTGCCGATGTCATGGACTAAACAAGCGGCCATCAATGAGTGGGTTAAGTCGTCGGTGGTTTGCGGGCATTGCCGGTTGGCTTGTTGGCAATCGCCATCACAACGACAAGGTAACTCGTTTCGTTGGTGCAGAAATTCCGCCAAGCGCCGAGCAAACGAGCGACCGAGACTGGCGACTTCCAACGAGTGGGTGAGGCGGTTGTGAATGTGCGCGTTCATCTCCATCGGGTGAACTTGCGTTTTTTTGGCCAAGCGACGAAACGCTTTAGAGTAGATTACTCGATCGTAATCCAATTCAAACGCGGATCGACCTTGAGTGGTTGTATCCGTTTTTTTGGGTGCGAGTTCGGGTTTTGGTGACGCGAAGAAACGCTGGTCGCAAATCAATCGATTCCAGTCGAGCTCCATCTCAGATTCCTTGGCAAAATGCAGGTTCGATTCAGCGAGAATCCTAACGCCAAATGGATTACTAGAGTAGGTGGCCGCGATTGAGGTATTGTGGCAAAAGTGAAGCCTGAAATCGGGCAGCTGGTTACTGACTAGTGATTATCGCTGGCTACCGTTGGTAGATTGGTAGAAAGCCGTTGTCCAATTGCAAAATAATTAAATTGATGGCAGTTGTGTAAGCTTCACCGACCGACGTTCCCTTCCAGGACCCGTTCGCCAATTGCTCGCCGACTAAACGTTTATACATTTTGTCTCGGAAGGGTTCCCATTCGGTTGGGCCTTGCCGGTACACGACTTGGGAGTAGTACAAGTAACTGTAGTGCCAGTGCCCAGAAACTCTTTTTGACAAACTGTGCATGTGAGATTTGCAGTATTTCCACATGGGTGGAATTTTGTCGCTGGTGTAGTCGCCAGCATTGTACAGAGCGGCCAGTGCAGCGGCAGTAATTGCGGGGCGTGAAGATCCACGGGATTTGAAACTATAGGAAATTCCGCCATCGCCATTTTGACAATCGTAGATGTACTTCTTAGCGGATTCGATTGCTTTTTTAGGTACGGCTAATCCGGCGTTACGACAACCGCGTAAGCCTTGTACTTGAGTGATTGTGGTTGACCCCTCGTCGAACGAGCTGGATTTGGAACTAACGTACCCCCAGCCTCCCGCTTTTGTCTGAGCTGCTACGCTAAAATCAACCGCTCGCTTAAGCGCTTCGATCAATTCTGTTCGGCGATCGATGTCCTCCTCTTCTCCCAGCACTTGCGATAAAAAAAGCATGGCAAAGCCGTGACCGTAGGTGTAGCGTTGATCACGTTTTGGGTCGCCAATCAAACCGTTGAATCGAGCTTTCGAAAGTAAGTAATCGACGGCTATGCGAATCTGTTTTGCATAAGGTCCTTGAGTTGTCGTCGATCCGGAGCTTATTAACGCCATGCCCGATAAAGCGGTGACGGCGGCCGGATAAGTTTTGCTGATCCAAGCTCCCGAACGCGATTGTTGTTTGGCAAGCCAGTCGAGCCCTTTTTTTGTTGGGGCGGTCCAGCGGTCGTTTTCCAAAGGGGCTGTTCGAACAATTGACGAAGCTTGGCTGTTGTTGCCTAGTGCCACCAACGCCGCGCCACCAACCAACAGTCGAGCTGCCTGACGACGACAAATATTGACCGCAGGAAGCTCCGAGGCAACTAGTTGGGGTGGTCTGGCTGGATTCATGACTGGCTCGTTTCGAAGCTAACGTTTTCTTTGCGGCGCTAATGGTGGATCGCAAGATTGGTCACGATGCATCGATGCTGCTTGAGCCGGATATTGTACCAAATGCTTCAGCAAGCGAGGATGACTGACGAGAGGGCAATGAAAATAAATCACGGTCCATCGGACCGAAGCCTGCTGGTGAAAACGATCACTGTTGCCAAGCAACGGAAAAATAACCCACCTGCACGAACCCCAACTGCTAAACTAAACCTGATCGCGAAGCGTCAAGAAGCTTAACCATCCCAGAATCAGCGATGAAGCAAGAAACACAATGTCTGCAAGCAAGCTCGCATACTTAAATGGAGCAGTTTGTTGCATGCCTGCCATTCCCAGGACCAAGTCTAGTAGGAAGAATATAAAAACGACGACAGAGATCGTTAGTGCGACGTAACAGAGCCCTTTTTGCACAGTTGTTGTTCCTAATAATTTCAGCAATCCGATCTGGATCACTTACCTGCTTGGAGTCGATATTTACAATGGTTTTTGGCGAAGCCGCCATGGCGATTCGCAAAACCATAGGCCAGATAGTATAATTAGGCATCGAGCGATGTCACGATGGCTGGTTTAGCATCTTGCCACACTATCGACGCGGAAGCGGTCTCTAGTGCACCGATGATCGGTATTTTCCGCTTATATTGCTTTTGCAGTTAAATTGCAGCCAACTGAGACATCCAGAAAAGTTGAAAATTAATTCGTTTCGGTGATCAAATATCACCGATTTGGTTATCCTTGCCACTTTCAAATTGAGCACTTTGCAATGAGAGCCGCTGTCTACACTGGATCTTTTGACCCGATTACGCTTGGGCACTTAAACGTGATCGAACGTGGTAGCCGTTTGGTCGACCGTTTGATTATCGGGATTGGTATCAATAGCGAAAAGCAAGGGTTGTTTAAGCCAGCAGAGCGATTGGAGCTCGTTCAGCGGGTGGTTCAGCATTTAGGCAACGTTGAAGTTAAAACTTTCGAGGGGTTGGCCGTCGACTTTGTCAGTAGCTGCGATGCTCAAGTTATGTTGCGCGGCGTGCGACCGCTAACAGACATTGCTGCCGAGTTCACCATGATGATGGCCAACCGGCAATTGAATGCAGACTTGGAAACGGTTTTTCTGATGGCTGACGGCGACTACGCGCATGTTTCAAGTTCGCTGATCAAGCAGATCACTCCTCTGGCCGACGACGAACAGCTTGGTAAATTCGTCCCCGAATCGATCATTTCAGATCTGCGTAAACGGCTGCCTAGTGCGAAGTAACGGGCGTTTGTAATTGCTAGGTTTCTCGCGTTTTAGCTTCTTTGCAAATCTCAATTCAGCAGTATTAGGCTAAAGCACTACTACCAACACTTGTGCTGGCAGTCTAAAAGTCAATGAAAATTGGAGTGTTGCAGTTGGTATTGCAACGGTGCGGCTTTTTTTGCTAGCTAACGGTGTGAGCATGCGCAATAAAAACACACCGTCATTGATCGTTTCCCAGACCTTCAGGTACTTGGGACTGGTTGGTTGTGCGCTGTTGTTGAGCGCATGCGGGTGTGAAGCATTTCGACAATC
Source organism: uncultured Pirellulaceae bacterium (assembly GCA_964582115.1). GTDB lineage: Bacteria > Planctomycetota > Planctomycetia > Pirellulales > Pirellulaceae > Mariniblastus. The sequence goes on along the minus strand of CAZORR010000034.1, from coordinate 16,291 downwards.
ACCAACGGCCTACCAACCTCCGTCGCTACCGGTCAACCGCTTGGCGTCGGACGCAGTTGGTTTAGAAATCGGCATCACTCAAATTGATAGTAGCCAAACGGATACGATCAAACGTTTTTGGCGAGACTTGGACCAGCAAGAGTTGTCCTTGGAGACTCGTCAGCGATTGGACAAGCATGGCCTGAAAGCCGCCGTGATGTCTCAGCGCCCGCCATCGGATTTTGGGGACTTGGTCAACCCACGCGAAGTCGTACTTGAAGAACTGGATGGATTTCAACGACAGCTTTATCTACGCGGCAAACTAAAAGCAACCGATCGAATGGTGTCTCGCAATCAAGTTTCCACTCGCCAAGGCCAATCGCATCTCATTCCAGTTTCGCTGGTACATCCGTCGTTAAGCTGGACCTTTGAAACTCCTGCTCCACTCGACGAACCGGCATTCGACAATCAAGCAATCATCACCACCGGGTCAGCAGACCACGTACGCGGTGTGATCAGTGTTCGAACTTATCCGCACGGCGATGGCTCGGTTGGTGTGTTCGTTCAACCACAGATACACCACGGCGCTGTCACTCAACGCTATGGAGCAACTTCCAGTGGATTCAAGTTCGATCAGCAGCAAACAATCGTTGTTCTGGAACCGCTTGAATTCGACGTGCTGTTGCGAACCGGTGAGACACTGGTGATCGGCCCGACGGCTCAGGTGACTCAGTTGGGCCATCTCTTTTTTGGAGAGATTGATTCTAGCCAAGACGATAGTTTAGCGTCGGCAGCTGATCAGTTGTTGGCTCAAGCTACTTCGGACACTGAGGCCAAGTCTATATCGGACGTTGATCAAGATCGACTGCCGGAATTGAATATCGACGAAAGCAAGTTTGATTCGATCGTTGGTAAATTGGACATCAACGATATCAGTCAGTCACTAACCGAAGCGTTTGGGGGTGGTTTAGAACCGGCTGCTCGTGAAAAACCCCAGCCATTCCATCGCTTGTTGATGATTCGGGTTGTGCAAACCCAGTTGGACGATTTGTTTGATCGACAGCAAGTTGAACAGGAACCGCTGTCGACCAGTGACGAGTTTTGAACAGATCTACTTTTCCCCGCACATGATCTTTTCGATCGCTTGGAGGTCTTCGGCAGAAGGTGTTGGCGGTGCAGTAGTTAAGCCAAAGCACTCTTGCACCGAAATACTGCTGAAGCCTTCTTGCAACATCTCCAGACTGTCGATCGTCATCATGGCTGGGTGACGGTACCCGCACGCCCAGCACAACTGGAGGATTTCTTTGCGAAGCGTGGTGATGTAGTTCGCCAGTCGAGCCGATTTGTCAGTCGGGTCCAAGCCTCGCATCAACCACTTGTTTTGAGTGGCGACGCCGGTTGGACATTTTCCGGTTTGACAAATTTGAGCCTGAATGCAACCGATCGCCAGCATGGCTTCGCGGGCAATGCAAATCATGTCCGCGCCCATCGCCATTGCGAGTAATGATTCTTCTGGGAATCCCAGCTTGCCACTGCCCATGAAGACAACTTTTTCATGCAGGTTCTTTTGCGAAAATTCATGATAGACGCGATTGAAACCCAGTTTGAACGGCAACGAAACGTGGTCGGAAAACGTTAGCGGTGCGGCGCCAGTGCCACCTTCGCCGCCATCGACCGCAATGAAATCGACGCCTCGCTGGCCCGATTCCATCAACTGAGCCAACTCGGTCCAGAAATCCATTTGGCCGACAGCGGATTTGATACCGATCGGCGTCCCACCGCTTACCTCGGCCAGACGCTCGACAAAATCCAGCAACTCATCGGCGTTGGAAAACTCGACATGCCCCGCCGGACTCAGGCAGTCTTTGCCCATCGGCACGCTACGTATTTTGGAAATCTCGGCGGTGATCTTTTTGGATGGCAGTACCCCGCCCCGCCCCGGTTTGGCACCTTGGGATAGTTTGACTTCTACCGCACGGACGTCAAATTTTTCGCAGGTCTCCGCGAACAAGGATTCATTAAAGCGACCGTTTTCCAGACGAGCCCCATAGTAACCGGTGCCAAGTTGCCAGATCAGCCCTGCCCCACAATCGTGATACTGGGACACGCCTCCTTCGCCGGTGTTGTGCAGGCAGTCAGCAATTTTGCAACCGCGATTGATGGCTTCGACTGCCGCCGCGCTTAGCGAGCCATAGCTCATCGCAGAAATGTTGATGATCGAGTTAGGACGAAAGGCCTTCTTGCGATTACGAGGCTGCCCCAGCACTTTTGCACAAGGGATCGAATAACCCGGATCGTAGCAAGGATCGTTGGGTTGAGGATCCAAAAAGGGGAACGTCGCCTGTTTGATGATCAGGTAGCCGTTGGCATTTTCTAAATCATTGTCGGTGCCAAACCCGAAGTAGTTGTTGGTTTTGTCGGCGGAGCGATAAATCCAGTCGCGCTGGTCACGGCTAAATGGACGTTCCTCGTTGTTGTTGGCAACGATGTACTGTCGCAGTTTCGGTCCAAGTTCTTGCAGGAAGTGCCGGCCGTGTCCAACGACTGGGTAGTTTCGCAAGATTGGGTCACGAGTTTGAAGTAAGTCATGGATCGCCAAGGCAATCACAGCGATGGCGACCACGCCCAAACCAATCAACCAAACCATATCGGTATTCTTTCAGAAGTCATGTGTTCTTGGAAACTCTCGTTATCAAGCGATTCACAGTTTACCAAAATCTATCTGTCGATTGCAGGCGGGACAGTAACGAATAAATTTTTTAGAAGAACCCCAGTTAATCAAGTCGCTGCCGATCAAAGCAGCTTCTAAAACGAGCGGTTTGCTTTAACATAATGCGACGATGGCCGAGCAAACAAAACACTCACGATCAGAATCGGATGCGAAGTTCGAGGTTCGTTGCTGGTTGCCTTGGCTGGTGATCGGATCGGTCTGGCTATGGTTTTGTGGTCCGATGATGTGCGGGCAGACCGTCGTCGGGTTTCGAGATTCGGTCAATCTGTATTTTCCGATGTTCGAAGCCATCGATGCGGTTTGGGCAGAGGGGAAAGTCCCGCTGTGGAATCCGTTTTGCAATTTCGGTTTGCCGATGGTTGCCGACGGGACCTCTAGCGTTTTTTACCCAGGCAAAGCGATTTTTGCGGCTCGGTTTCTCAGTTACCCCAGTCGGTACGGGATCTATTTGAGCGTACACGTGTTGCTGGCTGCGTCCAGCACTTATTGGCTGGCGCGGAAGATGCGTTGCCAGCGGCCGGGAGCAACCATCGCCGCAATCGCGTTTGCGTTCGGGGCGCCGGTTGTGTTTCAAGCGACCAATGTGATCTATTTGGTTTCGGCGGCGTGGTTGCCGGTGGCGGTGTTGGGCGTTTGGTGTTTTTTGCGGGAGCCTCGGATCGCGTGGGCACTGCTGGCTGCGATCGCTTGTGCGATGATGATTTTGGGTGGCGATCCGCAGATGGTGTATCACGTGGGACTGATTGCAGCGGTTTCGGTTGTATGTTGTGGAGTTTCGGCTGGGATCGGTTGGGCCAAACGCAGCCCGAGTTCAAAACAAAACTTCCAAAAATGTGGTCAGCAAATCGTTTGCTTGTTGCTGATGGTCGTGACAACGACGTTGATGGCTGCGATTCAGTTGTGGCCGACAGCAAAATTGGCTGCTCGTAGTGAACGCGCCGAACAAAATCACGCGGTCAATTTGTATTCGACGTTTCAGCAAAACGAAGCGGGGCAACAAAAGTCGTTCAATTCGTTGTTGACGAACTCGGATGTAATCGTCGGCCAATATCAATTTAGTTTGCCGCCTTGGTCGCTGATTGAAATGATCGCTCCCAATGTTAGTGGCAAACCGTTTCCTACGAATGCTCGCTGGTCGGATTGTTTGCCGGCGGGGGATCGAATGTGGTACCCATCGCTGTATATCGGGTTGTTGACGTTGTTGCTGGCGTTGGGGCAGGTTCGATTTTGGGGACGAAACAAAATCAGTGTTTGGTTGACTTGGATCTTGTTCGTGTTTTTGCTTGGGTCATTCGGCTGGTATGGACTGATGTGGTTATGGCACGAACTGGATGGAGTCCCGATGCGGGCTGACCATTGGGCGGCGCCCGTAGGAGGTGTTTATTGGTTGATGAGCGTTTTGCTGCCAAAGTATTTTGCCTTCCGCTATCCCGCCAAGCTGTTTGTTGTTGCCAGTTTGGCGTTCTGCTTGCTGGCTGGTCGGGCGGTTGGCCGAGACCACTTGTTGAGCCGATTGAAAATAAAATCAGCCGTAACTGTCGCGTTCGCCATCACAGCATTTGGTTTATTTGCCGTCTTGGGAATCCCTGCGATCAAACTATTGCCGGGTGATTCGGTTAACGCAACGACCATGTTTGGCCCGTTTCAGGTCAACGAAGCGATTGCCTGTGTCTTTTTCTCGCTTGCTCATTTGCTCGTTTTGAGTGGGTTGATTTGGTGGATTTGTCGGTGGGGCAGCTCAAAGCAACGTCAGGCTTCAAGTGATGCCGCGATTTGGTGTTTGGTTGCTTTGACGGCGTTGGATTTGCTGGTTGCCAACCGATGGTTGTTGGCCGAGATCCCCGCTGCGGTGTACAGGAAAGAGTTATTGCTGGAAACCGAACTGGCATCGCTTGGTGATGCTGACAACCAAAAGAGTAGTAGAAAACTGTTTGCGTCAGGGTACGTGCCATTGGAATTTGAATCGAACGTCTCGCAAAATCGGTTGGTTGAAATTGCCGATTGGCAGCGACAGACGTTACAGGCAAAACATCATTTGAATCAGAGGGTTCGTCTGGTGGGAAGTTTTCATTCGATTTGGCCGCAAGCCTACCAACAGTTTATCGAAGGGTATTTGGCGGATCTGAAACTTGCTTTTTGGTCGGACGGAAATCTTGGGTCGGAGTCGACATTTTTGTTGGAGGAGTACGGAGAGGAAATTGAAACGCTCTATACGATCAACGGAGAATGCGATGACTTACGAGTGACCGACGTTAATCTGTCCGTTGATTCGGCACTGCATGCGGGCCAAATGACGTTGCTGGTAATCGAAAATCCAGATGTCACGATCGAAAGCGAATTCTTCGATTGGAACGAGACTCGTTTTCAATTGTTGACGCACCGCAGCCTTGCTGGTGGATGGTTAGAGTTGCCAGTTCTGTTTGACGATGGTTGGCAAGTTCGGGTTCGGTCGGTCGACCCATCGTCGGAGTCGGATTTTGGTTCGGTGCCCGTGCAGGCTTCTCGCCGTGACTTGTTGCAGGTCCATCTGCCGGATCAACCGAGACGATACGAAGTGAAATTGGATTACCGGCCTGCTTGGTTTTGGTGGGCGGCGAGCGTTAGTATGGTTAGCTGGATGGTTGTGACGGGGTGGATGTTGGTTTTGTTTTTATTGCGCCGGACCGCTCCCTCGCTTACGCGTCGGGGGGCCAAAACACAACCAGCTTTAAAAACTGATTTGCTCTGATCGAGTGAGGGTCATTTTCACTTCGCAATCAAGTTGTTTATACTTGTGATGATCGTCGATCTCTTTCTTTTCTTTGTTCGTAATTGCCTCTCGGTCCAGCATGTCCAATCCAAGTTCCCGCCCCAATGGTCCCAATCAATCGCCAGCTAGTAAAAAACGGAAGAAAGCCGGCATGATGGATGTGATCACCGGGCAAAAGCTGTTGATCTATGGCATGATCGGATACTTGTGTGCCATGCCGATCTTGATCGGGGCCAACGCATTCCTTGGTGGCACGACTGAGAAACCCGAGGTCAATGCGTTGTTCTTTGTCGTGTTGATACTTGGGTTGCTGGTGATGTTGGCTGCAGCGATCGTTGGAGCATTGGCGATTCTGCGAATCGGCGTCGTGCTTTTTCCGGAATCGCGTTACGTGTATGCGATTGGGGCAATCCTGCCTGCTCCGTTGATTGGATTGATTGTGATGTTTGTCGCTAATTCGCGCGCAACGAAATATTTGAAAGAACGAGGCGTTAAGGTTGGGTTTTTTGGCGCCAAACGTTGATCGTGACTTCGGCTGAATGGTTTATATAAAACGGGTAGTAAATAAATGACAAAAACAATTTTTAAAAAGATCATCGACGGCGAACTCCCAGCGGACATTGTTTACGAAGACGATTGGTGCTTGGCGTTTCGCGATATTCAGGCTCAAGCTCCAACTCATGTTTTGGTGATTCCCAAAAAAGAAGTCGTCAATGTTGCAGGATTGGAAGAGGTTGACGTTGAATTGGCTGGCCGGCTGTTGTTGACGGTGGGTAAGGTGGCGAGAGCTTTGGGCGTTGACGAGTCTGGTTACCGTGTGGTGGCCAATATCGGTAAGCACGGCGGGCAATCGGTCGACCATTTGCACTTGCATTTACTGGCGGGCAGGCAGATGAATTGGCCACCCGGATAGGTTGCTGAATTCTTTTTAGCTGAATTTTCGTAACAGTACCGAACGCGTTAACGTTTTAAAGAACCCAACGGCCCGTTGAGTAGCGGGTCGGTCAGGTGATCAATCGACAACAATCCCAGTTTTCGTCCAAAGCGATCAACCACTAGCAACAACGTTTCGCGGTTGGCTTGCATCTGAAGAATCACTTCGCCAACCAGTTCCGTCGTTTTGACGCTACGTAGTTCGCGAAGCCCATCGTCGGCATGTTGTTTGGTAGCGTCCACCAAAAACTCAATCGTTCGCACGTATCCAACGATGTTCGTTTTTGTTTTCTCAAAAACAGGCACGTCAGCTAGGTTTCTATTGCGAGCGATTTTTTTAACGGCTTCATTGGTCGCATTTCTGGCGACCGAAGGACAGCGAGTCAGCGGTTGGTAGAATTCTCCAACCGGTCGTGCGGCGATCAAGGAAAATCGCTGCGCGAGGTGCCGCTGAGTCGGATGCAAGATCCCCGCTTCGAGGCCTTCTTCAAAAACCTCTTGCAGTTCTTTGCGAGCAAGTGTCAGACGGATTTTTTCTGGCGACTGTCCCAATAACCACCCGAGTATCCAGCTGAGCGCCCACAGCACTGCCGCCGCAGGCCAAAACATAACCGTGAAGAACAGAAACACCGGCGCTGCCAGTCGCAGTAAGAAGTTGGGCGCTTGATAAAACAAGTTCTTCGGAAGCAACTCGCCGTAGACAAACAGCAGTGGCGACAGCAGAATCGGAGCCAGCATTTCGCCGACACCGGACGTTTGGGTTTGGCGAGCCAGCAGAACAATCGCGAGGCTCGTAACGTAGTTGGCTACGTTGTTTCCGATTAGCGTGGTCGCGACGAATAGCGCCGGATTGTTGATCAGTTTGACAAGCGCCTTGGACATGCGGTCGCCGTCGAGACTTGCGATCACAATTCGGACTCGGCTGGCGCGGTAGAAACCCGTCTCACTACCACTAAAAAATCCGCTCAGGAAAATCCCTAGCAGCAACAATGCGAGCGTCCAGATCAAGGCAATCATTGCTGGTCCTCCAGGTCAATCAACTTGACCTGCACCAGCATCACGCCTCGTTGGGCCACTTCGATCACATCAAATTGGAACGGCCCCCATTCGCATTGGTCCCCCGATTTGGCTAATCGTTGAAGTGATTCTTGGATGATGCCACGGACGGTGACGCTGGAGGGCGTGGGGATTTCTGTGTCCAAACGCTTTGCTAATTGTCGCATGCCCATGATCCCTGCGACCTGCCAAACTCCGTCTTCGATTTGTTCGATTGCCGGGCGATCTAACAGTCGAGCCGTCCGCGAGGGATTGTAGGTGAATATCGTTTCGAGAATATCTTCAACGGTCAAAATGCCAATCGTCTCGCCGAACTCGTTGACCACGACGTTGACTTCGCGGTCGTATTGCGACATTTTTTCGAGCGCATCGGCGACGGTAGCACACCACGGTAGGTACAACACTGGGTCGGCTGCGCGGTCGATATTTTGATCATTCAAATAGAACTGGTTGTCCAAACGAATGGCTCGTTCAATGTCTCCTCCGTCGGCTTCGGTAACCAGTAGGTAGCCGCTTTTGGGGATTTCTCCGGCGAGGTCTTTTAGAGCGACAGGCGGTTGGAATGAATCAAACTGAGTTCTCGGCCGCATCCACTCTTCGACGCGGATGGTCGACAGTTGAACGATATTTTGAAGCACCGCTTGTTCTTGTTTGATCACTGCGGCATCGGTTCCGGACAACTCGATGGCTCGTTCTAAATCCGTTACCGCCATGGTCGGTTCCGCTTTAAAGCCTGGCCAAAGCAGGCGGCGAGAAATCGTATTGGCGGATTGCAAAAACGGCATCAACGGATCCACGACGCGAACGGCCATTGCCAGTGGAATGCCGAGCAACCGAGCTATCATTCGTGGCTTGAGGACGGCAAGCGTTTTGGGCAGCATTTCACTGAAGAAGATAATCAGTAGCAACGTTGCTAGAGCAAACAACCATGCGCCGGTCGATCCGAGCGACGGCATTTTTTCGATTCGAATCGCGACGATCGAGCTAATCGTAAAGTAAGCCACGTTGATGACTAGGTTCCAGAATAGCACTGCGGACAGCAAACGGTCTGGATCCGCTAATAGGGCCAAGGTGCTCTTTTCACCGGCCAAGCCTGACCGTTTCATTTCGCGGCGTTGGCGTGGCTGCAGGTAAAACAACGCCGCTTCGCTGGCAGAAAAGAATGCCGAGCAAACGATCAAGATAGTCATGGTGATCAGCCATGGAAGCAGCGTCAGCAGTTCGTTCATGTTAGCGGTATAGCACCCGTGCTATGGAAATCAGTCATTGCTATTGTCGTACCTCACTCAAACTGAACTTTTTTAAACTGAATTTTTCAGTACCTGCTACCGGACGGAATTGACTGGCTAGTCGTGGCTGGCCAACGATGATCGACCTGTTGAAACGAGGAAATCGCTGAGTCGCGGGATCATCATCGCCATGGTAGTAAAACCAAACGTTGTTCCAATGACCAATAGAACGGTTAGGTAATCTTGCAGCAATAGGCTGGTGATCGAGTAAAACATTGCCAGTGGCAACATTGCGCAAGCCACCACCAACGCGGGAGAAGGGACGTTATAGCCTAGCGATAGGTACAAGCCAATTGAACCACCGATGATACAGGCCAAAAACGGCGCCAGTTGAGCCGTTGCGTTTCCTTGGAACGAAATCATCATGACGATCACCGTCACGACCCCTAAGAATAAAAAGAACAGCGTGCCTAAGCTAACCGCGATCGCCTGGCGACTGCGGCCGTAAGACATGCCACAATGGATTCCCAGCGTGGTCGCAAACAGCAACATCACTGTCGACCCAATCACTAAGTAAATAAGATTCTCGGTGCTCAGTATGTCGCTAAACCACAAGTAAAAACAAACGGCGATTGGGATCAAAGCCATATCGGCGGCAACGATTGATACTCCCGCGATTTTGCCAAACAGGAATTCTTTCGGCGAGATATCCGTCACCATCAACAGGTCAAGTGCTCGCCCGTCTCGTTCGGTTGTGATTGACGTAACCGCCAACGCGTTGATCATCATCAAGCTAACGACCATCAAGGGTGTCATTACTTGCCCGATCAGCGGAATGCCAACGGAGTCATCAAAGTTCACTTGAGTCGCTTGCCCCGAAGCGATCATCGAATAGATTGCGAAGATGGCGCAAGCGGCCAGCAGCCAGTAAGCACCGCGAATGAATAAGATCTTTCGCCCATAAGCCCACGTCACTGCTTCACGCCATAGCACCGGGTTGTCCCAGACACGGCGACTACGTTGTTGTTTAACTCGAGACCGATCGTCGACATGGCCCGCTCGTAGTCCCTCGGATTGTTCAACAATCGCGGCACCCTGCTCTTTGTCTTCGTCGGATAGCTTGCCGGTAAAGACGTCAATGCCTGCTTGCGCGGTCTCGGTTTCGTTGGTTTGTCCTTGTCGAACATCGCGGCTAGGGTTCCAGCGGCGGACACGCAAGATTGCCAATAAGCAAAGCCCTCCGGTGATCGCGATGGCGATTCCAAAAAACGGCAGTACTGTGCTGGCCCAAGATGTCACGATGGTCGGTTTGCTGGCGGCGACAACAACGCGAATGGGGTTTGCGGCCAGCCCGATGACGCGGCTATTGATTCCACCGAAATCTAAATTTAAAAACACCGCTGCTTCTGCCAACCCAATCCAAGCCGTTAAGATCATTGCGACCAAGGCAAGGCTTTGAAAGGTTTTTTCTCGCCATAGTGCAACCGTCGCACCCAAGCTCCCGGCGGCCAGTCCCGTCAAGGCGGTAACTGCGAATGTCCAGCCAACTTGAGCGAACGAAGTGCCACCGAATAACACGATCAGCATAAAAATCGGAGCCGCTGCAATTAACATCACTCCAATGTTTAGCAGGCTGGCTAAAAGTTTGCCGAGTACCAGTTCACTGTTGGTCAAGCGACTCATCAATAACAAGATCAAGGTTTGTCGATCTTTTTCAACGGCCACACTACTGGCAGCTTGAATCGCCGATAGGAACAAGATCAGCGCCAACTGCAGTGGTGCCAATATCTGGAACAGCAAGGTGCCAAAGTTCGCCATGTCACTAATGTTACGGACGGCTTGGGTGCCATTGAGGATCATCCAAGCGGTGCATATCAGTAGCAATAGCCCTCCAGCGTACGCGGCGCGAGCAACGTAGTGCTTTGCGCGACGGGGCGAGACAGCGGCTTCACGAGAAAAAATAGGTCCGACAAACAATATTTTGATTCGAGTTAGAGGGGGCTGGCGATGACGAAAGGTAAATTATAGCCAATTTGATTGGTTTGCCGATTGTAGCAAAACGAAACAGAGGCGAATAATGGTGAAGGAAATCGCTGTTCGTCTACGAAAGGCATCGCGTTAACGTTATCCTTACGGTTTTACGGGGATTTCGTTCAATAAATAGTTTGGCCGGATCGTCAAATCTTTTGACATATCATAAGGGCGTTTGATTGAATTCGGATTCATCCAAATCAGCCTTTGCTCCGGAACATATACAGGATCTGTATAACGAACATGTGGCCGCGTTGACCACTTTTTTGGTTGGGATTCTTCGCGACGATGCGACTGCTGCAGACGTTCTACAGACGACGTTTACAAAATTGCTCGAGAAGGGGTATACGATCCAACAGGCAAGCTCCGCCAAGGCATGGCTGTTCAGAGTTGCTTTTAACGAAGCAATGGTAGTCAAACGAAAAACGGCTATGCAACAACGGCACGCGGAACCGATCGCTTGGAAAGTGGATTTGTCGGCTGGAGCTGACAAAGGAAACGATTTTCGGTTAAGCCAGCCGATGCATCGTGTCATTCAGCAAGAGACCATTGACCAAGTAAAGACAGCCATTCAGGAGCTGCCGGAGAATTTACAAGACATCGTTAAAAAACGTTTTTACGAAAACTTAAAATTTAAAGACATCGCCGCCGAGTTGGGTATTCCACTTGGCACCGCGCTGGCCCGGGCTCAGAAGGCTTATAAAAAACTTGAACCACTTCTTCGTCAATTAAATGAAGACCAATGAATAACGATAATCTAAATCCTGATGGCCTAGAGCGATCATCTGAGACGACTGATTTGTCTTGGCTGGCATTTTGCTACGTTGCCAATGAGTTAGATGCCACGACACGACGACAATTTGAGATTCGTCTCGAACAGGATCAAGCCGCTCGCGATGCGATCGTCGAAGCGCTAGACAACGCTCGCATGCTGAATCTTGCGGTAAGTTCCCAAGCGAGTGAATCTCAAGAAGCAACTTGTGAATTGCCATCACGGGAATCCGGTGAAAGGCAGCGAGTAGAACCCGTACGATCTGGCGGCCAGTGGTCAAAAGCGTTGGTTGGAGTTGCTGTTGCGGGTTTATTAGCGATCGTATTGCCTCAACTATGGCGGAATCAGACGACGATGGAGTTTGCTCAGAGTACCCGTTCGTTAGCTGAAGCTTGGGCGGATGCGGATTGGGAGGTGGAGACGCAAGTTGAAATTGCTATCGCCGAGACTGAGTTGGCTTACGATAATCAAGCCGATAGCACGTTGGAGCATCTAGAAGACGTTCATCAAGACGACTGGATGGCCGCAACGTTGATCGACATGGCTCAGGATTTGAGTTTTCGTCCTTCAGAATCCGGCGGTTAGCACAAATGAAATCGACAGCGATTTTTGTTCCTAGTTTGAATTTGTGTTGGTGGCAGGACAAGTTGTAACCACGGTGTTTCGGTTGCGGCCAAGAACGATAGACAGTTGTTTGGGCAGTGTTTGAAAGTTTTTGACATGATGCGTTTTTTTCAAGATCTCAATGCCGGTCGGCAGTTGCTGTTCCGTTTAGGAAGTGTGTTCGGTGTGTTGTTGCTAAGTGGTACTGCTACGGCATGGCAAGCCGATGTAAGCCCGCAAGTTGATTCGCAAGCCACGCAACAAGTTGATCAGGCAAACAAAAAACGCGGCAAGGCCTCTAAAAAGTTGTCCGGTAAACGTATCGCAGAACTGCAGGGCTTTGTTCAGGAACACCACCCAGAGATTTTGCCATTGCTGAAATTCCTGAAAGAAAAACGGCGAAAGAAATTTGATAAGGTCATGAAGGGCCTTGATCGAGATGTCAGCAAGTTGGAGCGAACAAAAAAGAAGTCGATCAAGGCATACCAGCGAGGGCTGGATGATTGGATTAATCAATCGAAAATTCAACTATACGCTGCTCAGTACCGAATTGCGGATGAAGATGAAACGGCCATAAAGTTACGGGAAGAAATTCAATTGCTTGTCGGAAAAAGTATAGACTCTCGGATTGCTCAGCTAGAGCGAGAAAGAGAGGGGGCGTTGGCGAAAGCGGAACGGTCACAGAAGGCAATTGAGAAATTGAAGGCTGAACGAAGTGCGATTGTTCAAAAACGAATCGCGGCAGTGACAAAAAATGCACTAATGATAAAACCGTCCAAAGAACGGGGCAATGAAAAGACTGGCGGTTCAGAGAACGCCACGGTTGTTAATCCTGATCAAAGCATCAAGAATTAAGCTCGTTGAAGCTTCTGGATTCTCGGCAATAGCAAGTTCATGGTCAGTGTTGACTTGACGGGCCAGTGTCACTTGGTTATTTTGATGACAGTTTTGATATCAACGCCACTTCCACGCAGGCGATGTTTTCATTGCTGAAGATCTCGATGTTTTCATCGAGATCTTTTTATGCGCCGCGAGCAGGTGCTTGCAACCGGAGTCGCAAGACTTCGGTTTGGGTTGAACGGCGTGAATTCTGGCGAATCCAGCGACGGTAAAACTCAATCCGGATGCGCCGCTAGGCAGCGTCTCGAATCCATGTTTCGATAATTTTGGCAGCAGAGTTAGGGTCTTCTTGGATCAGCTTGGTCAACTGAACCTCTGCATCGGGCGTGTTAGGTGTTTCAGGTTGATTTACTGATATGCCGTCGTTGGTTCCGTGAATCGATAACTCGTAGGCATTTGAGTCGGCAGATCCAGATCCAACGACAGGGTGGTATTGATCGGTCGAAGATTGGAATTGATCTGATCGACGAAAAACTAATGTTAGCAACAGTGCACCAATGGCTAACACGCCCAACGAAGGCCAGTTGGTCTCGAACGATGTTTTGGCGCGAGACATCCAGTCGGTTGTCGCAGGCTTAGCCTGAACGATAGCGGGTAGAAGTTTAAAGTCCAACGAATTTCCTTGCTCGGCAAGTAGGCTGCCCGCACCCGATTCACTGGGAAACAGTGGAAGAAGCCGACCAATAATCGTACTTTTTAACTGTTCAAATTTCACTTTGGTCTGTTGATCGATACTTGCCTGACGAGTCTTAGCAGTGAAGTGTTTTTTTCTTTCGGTCGGTTCGCCCAAGGCTACATAGAGGGCTTCGGTAGGAACTTCCACAAAAATGTTCAGTTGCTTGTCTAACTCAACGGTTGTTCGTGGTTCAGTGGGAACCGGCACGACCGTCGCCTGTTGAGGTGCTTCTGGTTCAAGCGAAACCACACCGTTAGCACCAGCCGACGGAGGCGTAGCCTGTTGGGCGATTGGCAACGGCGTAGTAGCTACTTCCGGTTCTACGTCCACTAAAATTTCGTTAACAGCGACGTCCACCCGAACATTGACACCGGGATAATCCAGCAATATCTCTTGGACTCGACTCTCGTAGAAACGTTTTTGATTGGCTGCAATCTGGTGCAGTTCAAGCTGCTTTTGAGTCAATTGATCGATGTTGTTTTGATGGGCAAAACCGTTGTTTAAATCGATGACAACAATGTTTTCGATGGGTAAGTCGGTAAGTGCCCCGGCTACCATTTGTTTGATCGTGTCGACATGAGCCACTTTGAGTTGGCATTCGGGTGCGGTTTGGACCGAAAGTACTGCCGATCGGTGGGTCGTTGAAAAGGCATTTTGGCGTGGCGGTTGATCCATTTCACACCAAGCTTGATCGACATAAGGCAAACGGATGACCATTTCTTGAATCTGATGTTTTTGGCGAAGGTGTTCGCGATACGCTCGCTGAGATCGTGATAGAAACGGATTGTCAGCATTGCCGAGGGCGGAATCTTGTGCGAGTTTGAGTTCAACCGGAATTGCGTGGAGGTCGTTTGCTGCTGTCAGATAAGAACTGTGCTGATGACAAGGCACCCAAACGGTACCGTCTTTGATTTTGAAATCGTTCAATCCAGATTGACCGAAGGCGAGTTGTATCCGATGCAGGTCTCGGGTCTTTAATTTGCAACCCTGCAATAGCTCTTGCATCGGAGTATTGACTTGCTGTTGCCTAACTTGCAAGATCGCCAAAATTATGACGGTGACAGAAGCGAGAGTCAGTAGACGTACGCTTTTTTTTGAAAACCAGCGTGTGAACAAGTTTTGGTCAGAGACGGAAGAGTCCATTTCTTTGTCCGATTGAGGGCATAGGCAAGTACGTTTGATTACGCGTGCGTTTGGATTACGCAGTAGCTTGCTTTTAGCGAAATTCAAGTAGTGCCGTCAATGGAGATATCGCTGAATCCAACTCAGCCGGTTGCGAGTCAGCATTGCGAGGGATTCACTTCATGATTGGCAAAGCACTGGCTGCGATCTGAGCGCGGACCAATATTGTGAAACAGTGCCAAAATGGCACGATGCTTTTTGTTTACGGTGCTTTAATGAATTGCCGTTTGGATCTGCTCCATGATCCATTTATTGATTTCACGCGGAGCCAAGCTTTCCAAATTCTTTAGCGTTGGGTATTCTCGCGCGACCAAGTTTAGAAACCCATAGGTGAACAATTCTTGAAAGTGCTGGCACATTGCAGCAGCTGAAGTCTTGCCTTGACTGGCTTGGTGGTGAGCCCAGAACACAGGCATTTGCCGAGCTTCTTGCCAGCGAGACAAGACTGAGTGGCCTTCGGGCATCGGACCGTTCAGTGCGATCACACCTGCAAATTGCTCTGGCTGTTTCATTGCGATTCGCAACGCCATGGTTGCACCGCCACCCAGTCCAGCCAGGAAAATTCGTTTGCTGGCAATATTGAATCGTGTGCTGGCGACATCGATCGCGTCAAAAACCGATTCTTGAGCTGTTTGAATGGAATCGAAATCTTGGTCCCAGTGGTAGCCACATTGGAAGTTGCCAACTGGCGCCTGCGGTGCCACACCCACGTAATTTTGCATACTAATCTCAGGCAAAATCGACTGCAGTTGAGTGGCTTTTTGGCTGTCAGAATGCAGCCAAACGATCAGTGGGTAGGCATAGTTCTTTTCGTATTGCAAAGGACCAAACAGACAGGTCTCTTGATCCGACGAAGTGACTGGGTGATCAAATGTAAACGGTGTTTGTTCTGAAGCTACTTGAGAAGTTGGTTCTGAAACCGGCGACGAAGCCAACGGGCTTAACTTGATTCGATTCATTCAGCTTCACTTTTTAAGTAACGAGTTTGGTAAAAGTGGGCCTGATTTTTAATGGAATGTAAATGTCAAGTCAACGTCAGGCCGCTCTTAAATATCAAACGCCTGCTGCGGTTGTTGGCATTTATTGCAATGCTAGCGAATGCCGTGTAATAAAATAGAGAAAGTCAAAACGTAAAAAAAAACAGCTTGGCCAATCGGCCAAGCTGCTCTCACTGTCGAGTGTCAGTTTTTCCTGTAGTTAGATGGCTCGGTTGATTGCAGCATGATGTTCATCTTCAAGCTGCAACCATAAGCCGTATTGACTACTTTTGGTTGTCAATGGTGAAGGCAGATGAATCAACTACTGGTTGAGCCGAATCGCCAACATTGGCAGGAACCATGTCACCTTCGGTTGTTGCTGGAATTGCAGCCGGAGCTGTTTCTAGGCTTGAAGGTTGTGCCAAGCTTGGCTGGTAGTCGTGAACAACTCCCGAGTCGCCGCAAGATGAGCA
>CAZORR010000033.1:0-21414 GCA_964582115.1 uncultured Pirellulaceae bacterium | reverse complement strand
ACAACCTTCCACGACGTTTACCGCAAAGGGTCCGAATTGTTGATGAATCCGACTCGATGGCACATTGTGCCTCGCTATGGATCGATCGACTGGCTTGTCCACTATCAACTGGATCGAAAAGGAAAGCCAAAACTGTCGGCAATCAAGAATGATGTCGGTGCCAACGGGAATGGTATTTGCTTATCCGCCAATGGAAAACGAGTCACTTTTCTATCATTTTCCGGTTTCCCTAAGTATTCAAAAAACTTAGCCGGTTGGGACACCCACGACCTATCTAACAGCCCAGTCGGATACGTCACCAAGGACATCGCGAGCTGTAGAGCGTTTGTTTTTCATAACTCGCTGCCCTTTGGTGCGTCACCGGGCCAGAACTCAATTTCGATTTACGATCAAGAAACCGGTCAATCGAAAAAAGATGGAATCAAAATAATACCGGACCAGTTCAAGACAGATGAAACTAGCTTGGTGTACTTTTCGCCCGCCGGGAAACATTTGATCGTTCAAGGAGAGATCAATGGCGTTCACTACCTTCAGAAACTCGAACTAAACCTTAGTAAGCAAGAACTGATCGACGTTGGCAAACCGGTCGTGCCAGATGTCGTCACCCAAAAGGAAGTCGCTCCCTTTTTCATTCCACTGAAAGAACTTGAAACGCTTGCTGGCGGAGCTGATAAGCAACTCACACCCGCTGGCGTAGCTAAAAAACATAAAGGTTCCGTTGTCGTCATCCGTTCAGGGGAGAGTTCTGGAACTGGGTTCGTCGTTGGGAAAACGGGTTACATTATGACCTGTGCTCATTGTGTACCAGAGATCGACGATCTATCTGTTTCCGTCCTTCAGGAAAACGGTCAATGGAAAGAAAGTGAAGGCAAATTATTGTTGAAAGATGATGTCAAAGACATCGCGCTCTTGAAAATCACACCATCAGCAACATTGGTTCCCGTCCAACTAGGCCTCGGGCATTCATTGGAGATGGGGATGCCCGTTAGCGTGATTGGCAACCCTGGTGTTGGCAGCCAAAATTTTGACCACACGATGACTACGGGAATCATCAGCAACACGAATCGGAACATCGATGACCTTGACTACATCCAAACCTCAGCCGCAGTCAACCCAGGCAATAGCGGCGGACCGATGTTCGACCGATCCGGAAATGTGATCGGGATGGTAGTCCTAAAGGCTCGCATCGAGGGAGTTGGTTTCGCAATTCCTGCGAAAACACTGGCAGAATTTTTGTTTCAGCATCGATCGAAATCGAAATCCAACAACCAAGTCGAACGGTCTTGGCGGTTAAGTGATGGCAGTGAACCGATTGTCGGGACACTGCAAGATCACAGCGCTAACAAGATCCGTATTAGGCGATCATCAGACGGCAAAGAACTAGAGCTGGACGTTAATCAGCTAAGCAAGCCCGACCAAGCCTTCCTTGGAGTGTTGGGTTCTAATTAGTGGTGACTTTCCAATGACTTATTTGGCCAATCCAATACCTGCATTCCTTGTTAGTTTTTGGTTTCAACTTTGATTCGAATTACGACAGGTTTGCATCCGACTCCCAACCAATCAAGTGAACGATGGCGATATTCAACGAGAAACAAATGGGGTGGAAGCTTGGATTGCAAACCACAATGGTGACATCCGTTATCGGTAATCGGGTAATTTGCAAATCCATCTTGTCCGTGTTGCTGGCAATGGGGGGCTGGGGGATTAACTCGTCTAACGCTGTTGCTCAACAGGCGACCGCGCGACAGACCGACCACACTGCGACGTCTAAAATCAGCATGGTGGCGACGGTGAATCCGCAGGCAACCGATGCTGGCATTGCCGCTTTAGATGCTGGCGGAAACGCGGTGGACGCTGCCATTGCTGCGGCATTGACGCTCGGGGTGGTTGATGGGTTCAATTCAGGAATCGGTGGCGGTTGCTTTATATTGATTCGTACGGCTGATGGAAAAATCATGGCGATTGACGGCCGAGAAATGGCTCCGCAAGCTGCCAGTCGAGACATGTATATCCGCAATGGAAAGGCCGATGGGGAACTCTCGCAGACCGGTGCGTTAGCATCGGGAGTTCCTGGAGCACTGGCCGCTTACGAACGCGCTGTCCGAGAATACGGTAATTTAGAATTTTCTAAGTTACTTGTTCCAGCAGCAGACATCGCAGAAAAAGGATTCGCGATAAGTTCGGAATATGAAAAATGGTCTCGAGTGACCGTTGACGAATTGCGGAGTGACCCTGTTGCTAGTCGTATTTTGTTAAAGCCGCCAACTGAAAAAAACGGTGAGCGTCAGGTCTACACAAAGGGAGAGCAGCTCAAGCAAGTCGATCTGGCTCGAACTTACCGTCAAATTGCCAAAGAGGGCATCGATTGGTTTTACCATGGCGAATTCGCCGAACGAACCGGCGAGTGGATGAAGGCCAACCAAGGGATCCTCACGGCTAAAGACTTTGCCAACTACAAAACCGTCCTTCGGAAGCCAATTCGAACGACCTATCGCGGTTACGAAATCATCGGGTTCCCACCACCAAGCTCCGGCGGTGTGCATGTCGCTCAAATTTTGAACATGCTGGAATCGTTCGATCTTAAAAAGCTGCACGCCAGCGATCCCGTAAAATTCAATCACGTTGTTGCCGAAGCCATGAAACTCGCGTTTGCGGATCGAGCGTATTGGCTGGGGGATTCCGATTACGTCAAAGTTCCTCGTGGATTGCTTGATAAAAAATATGCTGCCGCATTGGCCGCGCGTATCGATATTGATAAGACAACAGCTGTGACCTCGCACGGGACACCTCCTGGTAGTGACGGTGATTTTTTTGGAAAGCACACAACACATGTAGCCGCGGCGGACAAAGCCGGCAACTGGGTGGCCATCACGACAACTGTGAATACGCCGTTTGGATCGAAAGTGATTGTTCCGGGCTTGGGGGTGATTATGAATAATCAAATGGATGATTTTTCGATCGCACCGGGGCAGCCGAACGCTTTTGGATTGGTTGGTGGGCAGAATAACGCGATCACCCCTGGCAAACGCCCACTTTCGAGTATGAGCCCGACTTTTGTTTTAAAAGATGGCAAACCTGTGATGACCGTTGGTGCAGCTGGCGGACCCAAAATCATCACTCAAGCGGTGTGGGCGATTGTCAATCATTTGGATCTAGGCATGAGCATCGGCGATACCGTTGCTCGGCCTCGTGTTCACCACCAATGGTCCCCGGACCAGCTGTTAGTAGAGGACACTTTGGAGCATGAAACGGCAACCGGTTTGACAGCGAAAGGGCATCGCATTGTCCGTAGCGATGTAGTCGGCATTTCACAAGCGATTTCTTACGACGCGAACAATAAGGAATTTACAGGAGCTCACGACCCGCGTACGCCCGGCAAGGCGCGTGGTCAATAGGGTTGCGTTGATGGCGTGTCCGGTATCGTTAATTTAATGCTAATCATAATAATCGTCACAGGCATTTCTTACCTGGGTATTGAAGGCTCGATAAATTTAATAGGAACAAGATCGCATCTATATGTTTAAGGATGCAGCCCTCCATCGTGGCTAGAATTTTGTTAGATTTCTACTGGTTTTTCCGAGTGAGCTGAGTAACCTTTAACCTGTTTACACCATGTTATTTTCGCAGCTTGAAGCTCGCATTACCCTGCCCTAATCCATGATCACCCGCCAACAACATGCCGGCCGCGATGAGGCGGCGAATTCGCTTCAGCAATTGCTCGATGGGGTCGATTTGCCTACATCGCTACCGTTGGATTTCAAAGGGCTGCAACGCTCGCATGAAACTTCAATTGTGCAACAAAAAGTAAACGATGAAAGTTATGCACGGGTTCGAAGTGGAGTGCTAGACGCCGAAGTAAATGAGGACACGATCGTCCAGTTGGCTTGGGCGGTTTTGCTGGGACGCTATGGAGCTGGGCGAGAAGTAGTATTTGGCGGAAGTTCGTCCGTACATGACGAAGAATTGGACGGCTTGAGCAATGTCGGCCAGCCGAACCGTATCAGGGGGCCTGTCGTGGTTCATGTCGATCCTGATCAAACCGTCGGCGACGCTCTTAAGGCATTGTATACGCGGCAATTGGCGATGGTCCGGACTCATGGAACCGCGATGCTGGAAAATCAATCAGGATTGACGGATTTGCTTCCAACTGACGTTGCCTATGTTCGCAACGAATCCGATTCTGAACCATCTAAAGGTGACAGTTGTGGTTCTTGTTTCGGTGGGCCGTTGAGCTTGGTGGTTCAGGGCGACGGAACTTCGCTGTTGGTCTCTCTCCGCTACGACACCGGGCTGTACGATTTACAAGCGAGCACTCAGTTACTGGATGATTACTGTCATATCTTGGTTGAACTGACCAAAAACTTAAACCAACCATTGCGTGAGTTGGACGTACTGTCGCCGAGCATGCGGGACCAATTGGTCGACCAGCAGTGTGCTGGCGAACAGGTGGCGTCGCATCCAAGTGCCTTGACGTGCATCATGAGCCAGTGTGATTCGCGTCCGGATGATCTGGCGATTAGTGATTTTCATGGTTCGAGTGTAACTTATGGCGAACTGGGGCAGCGCGTTAAGCATCTTGCTCAAACAATGCACGGCCACGGTGTTCGTGAAGGTGACATCGTTGCTATCCACATTGATCGCAGCATCGAAGCGATTGTAAGCATGCTGGCCGTGCATGCGGCTGGTGCAGCTTTCTTGCCGTTGGAGGTTAGCAGTCCTGCTGATCGGCGGATCTATATGCTCGAAGACGCTCGCGTACGTCTTATTTTGATGGGTGGTCCTGAAGATCTCGACACTGATGTGCAAAAGTTGCGAGTTGATCAAGAATTGGATACTCGGTTCAAAAGTTCACCCGAAGACCTGCCATCTGATCCGGCACCCGCCGACGGTTTGGCTTACGTTATTTATACGTCGGGTTCCACTGGCAAGCCCAAGGGAGTTTGCATTGAGCACAGGTCACTGACCAACCACATTGTCCAGACCGCTGATTTATATGATGTTTCTCCGGAGGACCGATGGCTTCAATTTGCGTCCCTTTCATTTGATACCTCGGTAGAGGACATATTTGTATCGCTGGCCAAGGGCAACAGTTTGTGGCTGCGATCGGACGATATGATCACGAGTGCGAGAGCTTTTTTCGATGCCTTGCGAAAAACGAACCTGACGATTCTATCGCTCACCACGGCGTTCTGGCATCAACTAGTTCACTCGCGGTTGGTTTGGCCTGCGTCGGTTCGGCTAGTGGTTGTTGGTGGTGAACGAGTTGACCCAGGGTTGCATAGCGATTTCCGTGAGTTGGTAGGTGAACAAGTTCGTTTTATCAACAGCTACGGCCCGACTGAAGCCACCGTTGCGTGTACTGCTTACGTGGATGACGAAGGGGACCACGATTCAACGATGCTTCCGATCGGTCGACCAATGGGTGGTGCTTCGTGTTTTGTTTTGGATGAAAATCTGGTTCCAGTGCCTCCTGGAGTGCTAGGCCAGTTATACGTTGGCGGCGCTGGTTTAGCGCGGGGGTATTTGTACCGAGAATCGTTGACGGCAGAGCGATTTATTGCTCACCCGTTTCGCCCCAACGCGCGTTTGTATGCCACTGGCGATGTGGTACGCCACACGGCCAAGGGAAATCTTGTTTACATCGATCGCATTGACAATCAAGTCAAAGTCCAAGGCTTCCGTGTTGAACTTGGCGAAATCGAGACTCGCCTACGAAGTCACCAAGCAGTGGAAGAGGCGGTGGTGGTTCCTGTGAAGCTTGGCGGATCAACGCGACTGATGGGATTTGTTCAAGCGTCCGCCCAGAAACAGGTCGACGGAAATGAGCTACAAGAATTTGTTGGCGACACGCTGCCGGCGTACATGGTGCCGCGACGGATTGAAGTACTGCCTACACTGCCGCAAACTCCTGCTGGTAAAGTCGATCGACAGGCGCTGATTGGGCTGAGCACCGAATTGTCAAAGCAAGCCGTGGTAACTCAAACCCCCACCGTGGATGTCACTGACCCGCTGCATCAGAAACTGCTGAGCATCTGGTCGGAAATGCTCGACGAGCCGATTTCAGATCCCCATGCCGACTTTTTCAAAGTCGGTGGCGACTCACTTTTGGCAGTTCGTTTGTTTGTGGAAATCGAACGCGAACTTCAAGTTCAGTGTAATCCTCACAAATTCTTTAATGATCCCACGGTCGACGCCCTTGCGAAACTTATTAGGAGTAACGACGCAACTGATTTTAAGGCTCCATTGCTTGCCCTTGCTCAGGAACCGGCAAATGTCCAACCGCTATTCTTTGCACCGACAGTAAGCGGTCAGGTTACGGATTACTTCCATCTGGCTGACGTGCTCAAAGGCGTCGTACCGATGTATGGCTTGCAGATGCGGGGGCTACGAGATGGAAAGGGAATTCACGACAGCTTACGCGATGCCGCGGAGTTTTACATCGAACGTATGCGCGAGATACAGCCCGAAGGGCCTTACAGCTTGGCCGGATTCTCGGCCGGTGGTACGGTCAGTTTGGCAATCGCGGAAGCTCTTCACGAGCAAGGCGAAACGACGGATCTGCTGCTCATGCTTGACGCAGTCCCATCCGGTATCAATATTGGGTCGCCGTTTAGCAGTCCTCGCCGTCTGTGGCGTCTTGGTCGCACGACGATCGACCGGGTCAAGGAATTGTTCGAGGAAGAGAACTTTTTTCAGAACCTGATCAATCGCGGCAAGCCTGCGGTGCAACGCTTGTGGGCTAAAATTTGGCCTTCCGCGCGAGAACCCGATGTCTACGTGGAAGATATTTTTATGCGAGCGGGAATGAGCGAACTGACGCCTGAAGAGTCGGCTCGTATGCAAGCGCATTTAGACACGACGATCGGTTTTAAGCCACGCCGTCATCCGTTGAACGTGGTGCTAGTGCGCAGTAGTCACGATCCATTCGAAGGCCCTTTCGATCTCGACTTAGGCTGGAAGCAGGCGATCACCGGCAACATACTTGTCGAAGTGGTCCCGCTACGGCACCACGACTTTTTGGACAAAAACCATATTGGACATGTGGCTGAGATAATGAAAACTCATCTTGAAGCCCGAGTCAAAACCTAGTTGGTTTTCCCCCCCAGCTAAAAGTAAGTTTGGGTAAAAACGCTTGCGACAACGGCACACACAAAAGGCTTTTTTGCGGGTCCCTTTTTGCGATCCGTCTAGCCAACGTGGCCTCATGCACACAGTATCGCTACTGGCCCGAATGGGGGGCACTTCGGATATATCGATCTAAACGAGCCCAAATAAAGTTTGCCTTTTTGGATAGTTGTTGTATCAAAAAGACATGTCATTTGTTTCATAAGCTGAAGTGTCTTGTAATCGTGATAACTGTTCAAACCGGCTTCAAAATATGGAACTAGATGGGAATTCCGAATTGGTAGAACTTTTAATACTTGACAATAATCCGGGCTTTGAACAATGTGCCTTCTATAACCCCTCCCAACCCCTAACTCAGTAAATTTTGGAGAACTTGTTTTGGCCACTGTTGATTTATCGATTGTCGGGAATGGCATTCTTGGTTTGATGACCGCATATGAGTTGACCAATAAAGATCCAAGTCTAAAGATTGCAGTGATTGGTCCTACTGACCAAAAAGGGGGAGCCAGTCAAGCTTCGGGAGCGATGCTTGGATGTTTCGGCGAAATCACTGATCAAACCTTTTTTAATGATCAGGCTGAAAAGAGATTCATGATGGCCTTCGATGCGCATAAGCGCTGGCCAAGTGTCATCGAGAATCTTAACTCGCTTGTTCCGAAGTCGCAGCAACAAGAAATTGACCAAGGTACGTTTGTTGTTTTGAACCCTTGTTCAGGACAAATTGAAAGCGATAGTTTTCGGGAGCTTCTTGCAACGCTTAAGCGCTTAAATGAACCCTATGAAGAGATTGATCCACGGGTCATTGAGGGCTTTAACCCTAATGAAAACTTGCGTCCATTACGCTCGATCGTGATTCCCAACGAAGGGTCACTCGACTCGCGACGATTCATGTCGGTGCTTCGGTCACTTTTGGAACAACGTGGGGTTCAATTTGTTGAACAAAAAGCACTTGGCTTCTACCAAGAAGGCAAAGGGTTTGTCGTCGACCTAGATAACTCTGAAACCGTTACATCGTCAAAATGTCTTTTGGCTGCAGGCGCATTCACGCAGAATCTGTTGGACGCTCATCCAGATCTTGCAGATCGGATTCCGCATCTGTTTCCAGGTGTTGGTTTTTCCGCATTCATTGAGCAGGTTCCCAATAACCCAATCCGGAAAGTCGTTCGCACCCCTAACCGCGCTGGCGCTTGTGGACTGCATGTCGTTCCGCAAAGCGATGGTTCACTATATTTAGGTGCTTCCAACGATGTGTACTTGAGACCGCAAACGCTACCGATGACAGGTATCGTTCACTTCTTGTTGGAGTGCGGTATTGAGCAGATTAACCCAGCTTTGTATCGCTCCAGTTTATTGGAAACACGTACTGGCAATCGACCAGTTACTGCCGATGGTTTTCCGTTGGTGGGAGAAACTTCCATCGATGGCTTGTATATTCTTACTGGAACTTACCGGGACGGATTCCACAAAAGCCCCGTTTTGTCGGAGATGATCGCCGAAGAAATTCTGGGCGAAGAACCAACTTGGCAGCATGATTACCAGCCCGAACGAAGCCTCATCCCAACCGTCAACAAAGAAGAATCGATCAAGGTATACCTCGATCACCTGATTGCTGCGTACTATGAACACGGTTGGCGAGCTCCTAAAATTTCCAGCCAAGATGCAATGCGACAGATGGCCGAAGAAAAGATCAGAAAGTTCTACGACACGCATGGCTTTGAATTCGGAATTTCAGCAGAAATCCTTCTCATGCACGAGTTAGATTCTAACCCGGAAGAATCCTTGCCATTGCTCAAGAAGCTTTTCTGCACTCAAAAGAAGGCGGCTTCGGTTTCCTAAGAGTGTGGTGGCGAGCGATCCCCCTATTACTTGGTGGTGGCATCGTTTTCGATTTGCATGGATTGAGGTCGACGGTTCAACAATAAGTTGTTGAATCGTCGTACTGGAACTACCGTATCCGAAAGCCTAAATTCCCAATCTGAACTATCGTTCTGAGTTCAGTGGTTGAACAGGGCAGATTTTTTGCGACGGCAGAAAAGATAATTTTAGCCTAACCTGCCTTATTGCGGGTAAACCCAAAAACGCAACAGGTTGATAACGGAATGGGCATTGTTGATAAAATAAAAAAACTGGGTTGCGGTTACATCTTTGAAAGAGTATTTGAACGGATTGTTCCTGTTTGGATGTTCCGATTTTGTTCGCTGGCAGTTTACCAAATCGACCTAAGTAAATTATCTGGTGGTCCGTTTTCTAATGCCGACATCAAAATTTGCGACAGCACGCAAGAGTTGGGTGAATTAAGAAAGGTTACCTTTGCGGACGGTGCGGAAGGCAGCACCATCGGCTTTGTAGCAAACGTCGACCGTGAGGTGGCCGGTGGGCTATGGGTGGCGATTGGCGACTTCCAAGATGGCGATCTAGGGTTGTCGTTTATGCTCGGCCAAGAGGGAACTTGGATTTACGGAGCAAGAGTTGATGATGCCTATCGTCGCCAAGGAATCTACTCGCACCTGATGGCCGAATCGACGCAGTCGCGAAAAAACGCGGGGCACGCCGAGCCGTATATTGGCGTCAGTAAATTAAATCAAGGCTCGCATAAAGCCATCCAACGTTTCGGCACGCTCGTCGGCCAAGTGTCCGTCATTCGGCTCGGCTCAATCGTCTGGGCACGAGCAAAAGGCGACTTGAAACAGGATCAAAACTGGACCTTTCAATGCACTCGTCGTCCTATCCAGTTGAGGCTGCCTGAACACTAGCGAATTTGACGCGGCAAACTAATTTCATTCACGATTGACCGTCCGCGAAAGAATGCAGAGATTCCAAAATTGTTTTCTGCGGTGATGGGGATGATGGCTCTTACCGTAACGTTTTCTGTCGTGTCGTCGATCGTACGTGGTTCTACTTCGACGGTGAAATCTCCAAGGCCCGCGATGTCCAGCAGTCGTGCGGTCGTTGCTTCGCACGCCTCACTCGTTGCGCCGGGGACGATTCCACGACGTGCCCCTTCGAAGCACGCGTTTTCAGTAGCACTCTGAGTCATGTGAGCTCTGGCAAATTCAATGCTCGCAAGCACGATTAAAAAGAAGATCGGTGACACAATCGCGAATTCAACGCACGCTGCTCCAACGTTTTTATGTTTTCGGTTTTTGAATGTTCGATATTTTTTAAACATTTTACACTTCGAAAGTAAATGGTTTA
This sequence comes from uncultured Pirellulaceae bacterium, assembly GCA_964582115.1. GTDB lineage: Bacteria > Planctomycetota > Planctomycetia > Pirellulales > Pirellulaceae > Mariniblastus. Next base: position 11,094 of record CAZORR010000033.1, on the reverse strand, counting down.
GATAAGTTTGATTGGTTACTCAGTGATGATCGACAGAGAACCAGCTAACCGGCGAAAGCTCTCCGTTAAATCAGCAACATTAGCTGCATGTTGGTGTGTGCCACCGCCTCTTAACGCGGTCTCTTGCATGCCAGCGAGGTCAGCTTCGTCGCTGAATGTAATCGTATGCACGATGATGCCTTCCCGAAGGCACTCGGCAGCAGCTTCAGGTGGTTGCTGTGCGTTAAAACGGTGTGTTCCGTCAGTCAGGACAACGATAACTCGGTCTCTTAGTGGGTTTGCCGATACGAGCATGTGTTGTCTGGCTTCATTGATACCAGCTGTGATATCAGTGCTTCCAAACCAAATCGAGTTGTTATATGTATCCAATGCGTTTCGTATTGCGTCGGTGCTCTCGGAGATGGGCTGATCTAGTCTTGACGCAGTTAAAACACGCCCACCACCACAGCCATCACTAGCATCACTAGCGAAAGTCACCATTCCGATTCGTTCTCTGGCTGGCGATGCGTCAAGTTCGTCGAGGAATAGCCTGACCGCGCTGTCAAGTCCCGCCCAACGGCTGTTTGCACCGGGAAGGATGCAACGGAGTTGCCTGTTGCTTGGGCCACCTGCTGTTCTAGCGATTTCAAACTTCATTGACACTGAACGGTCTAGTACAAGACATAGCTCTACATCGCGAAAGCTTGATGTGGCTGTTTGGAGGAAACTAAACTCTGGCTGTCCGTAAAACGCTCCGAAAAAAAGTGGTACGGGGCCATTAGGGTTGGCATCTGTTCTAATTGCATTGACACGAACCGAGTTAAATGGAGTGGTTCCAGGTTGGAATTCAACGCTGCCATCCGCCTGTGTCTGTCCGCGTCCAAAAATAATTTCTGAAGGTTCAAGGGTGTGGAAAGTGTTACCGATCGTGTTGGCAGCCGCGACGTCCTGGGCCGTTTGGATGGCAAGGTCAGTGTCGCCTCCACTTCTCGCTAAGGCGTCCGCAGCAGCTTTGGATGCCAAGTCAGCTATTACTCGGCCTTCATTTCGTACTCGTTGCATGTTTGCAAAGTCGATACAAAACCCAAGGATAACTAACTGGACCGGTAGGATGACCGCGAAAAGTACCGCGATTGCACCTTTTCGTTTTTCAAAAAACGTTACTTTTTGATTTTGGATTTTGTTCATTGTTGGGTTTCGTTCGGTGAGTCGTCGTTAGGGAGATTTTGTTTTGTGTTCAAGCGTCTAAATTCGATTATGGGTGTTTTGAACTAACACTTGCGGAAACCGCAGACAGGTTGATGAACGAATTTTGACTGTCCTTGGCAACGTCGATTGTGAACGTGTCGCCTGACTGTAGGTTATCAAAATCGGCTCCCGAAGGAGTTACCGTGATCACACAGTCTCCTACATTACGGGCTGTAAGAATCAGTTCGACACGCTCTCGGACTTGTGTTTCTGTCGCGTCTGAACGCATTCCAAGCAACGCACCCTCATGAGCGGCCGATGTTATTGTCTGCTTTAAAAAGATAGCGCTGGCCGTTTCAATGGTTCCAAAGGTCAATAAAACTAAGAGCGGAAAACAGATTGCCATTTCAACAATGGCTGCTCCGTGGCGCTCATTTCGTGATTTGGTTTTGAATGATTTGGTTTTGAATTTCATCTGTTTATGAGGGTAAAGTTTGGTCAAAACGGCTTAAACAAGTTTTTTACTAGCAGCAATAAGGAGTTGCCAGAACTGAATGATTGCTTGCCAGAAACGTAGCTTTTGGCTTAACACGACTGCCATTTCTTTACCTAGTATCGATGGCATTTTGTATCTTAGAATTGTTTTGTAATGGTTGGTTGAGTCGTATCGGTGGGGTAAACTACTTACTCTTTAAGTAGGAACGGTTTCACCGATCTGAAATTAGCCAACTCTTTCTTGAACCCTGTTATGTCAAAGCAAAACACGCAGATTCCGATCGTAGTATTTATCCCAGTCGTAGTGTTTCTGTTGATTGGAGCTGGCCTCTCGCCTGTTTCACTTGCGCAAGAATCGCTCGAACTTGTATCGCCAGCTAGCAAAACGCAGTTTGCCTCGGACGATCCGGAACTCAAGCCCATGTTCACCAAAGATTCGTTTGAGGGCTGGGTACAGTTGGGCGGCAAGTCAAAATACGAGATCAAAGACGGTGTCATCACCGGGACTTGCATCGCAGGCGAACCCAACTCGTTCATGTCGACTGGTATGGACTATACGAATTTTGAAATGGAAGTGGAATTTAAAGCTCACCCGGCAATGAATTCGGGCATTCAAATTCGTAGTCACTGCTTTGCCAATCCAACCGAATTCAAGCTGGCCGACGGAAAAATCCGAAAGATTGCGGCCGAGCGTGTTCACGGTTATCAAGTAGAAATCGATCCTTCGAAAACGCGACACTCCGGCGGTATCTACGATGAAGCTCGTCGTCGGTGGCTGGTCAATTTAAAAAATAATCCAACCGCTCGCGAGGCGTTCAAGCCAAACGAGTGGAATCATCTTCGGATTAAGTGCGATGGAGATCATCTGCAAACTTGGATCAATGGCGTGGTGGCAGTGGATCTTAAGGACGATGTCACCGCCAGCGGATTTATTGCGTTGCAGGTACACGGGGCCAACGGTAGAAAGCACATGTTCAATACCACGGTTCAGTGGCGTAACATTCGCATCAAACTGTTGGACTAAAAGAGTTTGAAGTCGTCCGCGTGGATGCGGGTAGCTTGATGCGTTAGAGTTGCGTTTGCAATTTCGATTGCCATCCGAGACTCCAACGCCACGCCGGCGCGGACGGCAACGCAGGGATCATGCCGTCCTTTTTCCAGTTGAAAGTTGATTTCGGTCAAGTCCTTGCGGATGCTCTGCTGTGCCAAGTGGATGGTGGAGGTCGGTTTAAAAGCAACTCGTGCGACCACCGGTCGACCGGTGGTAACGCCACCGAGCATCCCACCGTGGTGGTTGGTTTGGTAACCAGTGCTGCGGATGGCATCGTTGTTTTGGCTGCCCAGTCGAGTAACAACGTCACTGCCGGCACCGATTTCAACGGCACGAACTGCGTGCAGGCCGCCGAGCGTACCCATCAAGCGAAGTTTCAGGCTGTTGTAAAGCGGCGCACCGATCAACGCCGGAACGTTGACCGCGACGACTTCGACTACCCCGCCCAGCGAGTCGCCTTGTTTGCGAGTGTCCATGATTAGATCGGCCGCGGCGCGGGCGAATGAATCGTCCACACTGTAGATCTCCGATTCTTGAAGTGTTTTTTCGATGGAAGCAATCGTTGACGCATCTGGATCTGAATTTTCAAACAGGCTTGCTAGACTTGTCGACGCTTTTAAGTTTCCGACCTGGACAATGTTGCTGATGAAACGTGTTTCAAATTTTTGTGTCAACATCGCACGAGCAATTGACCCGCCGACAACGTCACTGATCGCACTGCGGTAGCTTGAACGCCCACCGCCTCGGTAATCGACAAATCCCATCGACTGATGGTGCTTCACCAAATCGGTATGGCCGGGGCGAACTGAGCCTTGATCGCCGGAAAATTGTTGATAGTGCTTGCTCTTGGAACTCGCCGTCGGGACGAAGGCAGCGATCGGTTCACCAGTGGAAAAGCCGCTGCTATAAGTGCGGATAGACGTTGATTTGTCGCCGGAGTTGATTTCCAAAGCGGGGCCCTGCAGCATCGCTTCGTGGTCACTGTCGTCAAATACGCCACCCGTTAAAATTACTTGGTCAGCTTCGTTACGCGGCGTACCGTGTTTGTTGGATCCTGGTCGCCGTCGGTCTAGGAAGAATTGGATTTGATCACGTTCGATACGCACACCAGCAGGGCAACCAAAGACGATCGAGGAAATGCCTGGCCCATGGGATTCACCAGCGCCTGCGACACCAAAGTTAGGACCGCCCAAAATTTCCATTTGATTTCCTGAAAGTAAAAAACTGATCGAACCGTATATTTTAGTTCGAACGTTCGAGTTCGTCACTGGCAACTGAGAAGTGGGATAGGCATCTTGCCTGCTGTGGAGTTTGCGTGTGAATCACACGCTGGAAACATATGCCACGTTACTCCATTTGCATTTCGTCGCCGGGAGCGGGGATGATGACGTCGCCGAGTTTTCTGGCTTTGAGTTTCCTCTTAAGCACTGTAGCGGGCTCCATTTCGCAGTGAACTAAGGCGATCTTTTTTAGGTTGCCCAGTTCTGCAGTTTGAGCGGCCCAGTCAAGCAATTCTTGTTGGTCGGCGTGGCCGCTGCTGCCCTCGAGCTTGCAAATTTGGGCGTTAACCCGATAAGGCTGTCCATAGATTTTGACTTCGTCTAAGCTCTGGTCCAGTAAGATTCGGCCAAGCGTGTGCGGTGCCTGATAGCCAGCGAATAGAATCGTGGTGCTCTTTTTGGTGATGTTGTTTTTCAGGTGGTGTAGGATTCGCCCCGCTTCACACATTCCCGACGCGCTGATGATGATGCACGGTTCTTTCGAGTGGTTGAGTGCTTTGGAGGCGTTGCTGGAACGAATGTAATTCAGTTTGTCAAAGTTGAGCGGATCTTCGTCGGCTTCTTCCAGGATGGCGTTGATCATTTCGTCATCAAAGCACTCAACATGATTGCGGAAGATGTCAGTCGAATTGACCGCCAACGGGCTGTCGACGTGAACTTTCATCGGAGGAAGTTCGCCGTTTTCTGCCAGTTGGTTTAAACGAAACACGATCTCTTGGGTACGTCCAACACTGAACGCGGGGATAATTAGCTTGCCTTTGTCTTTGTAGACTTTATGGGCGACTTCTTTAAGCGTAGCTTTGGCGTCACCGCCTTCAGGGTGGAGTCGATTTCCGTAGGTGGCTTCCATGATCAAGTAGTCTGCGCCCGCGATGATCGAGGGCTCCTTGATGATCGGTTGCTCTGGGCGACCGATGTCACCACTGAAAACGAGCCGCGTTGGTTTTTTTTCCGGGTTGTCGGAGTGCAAGTTAACTTCAACGCTGGCGGCGCCCAACATGTGTCCGGCAGTATGCAAACAAGCTTGTACGCCCGGAACGACATCAAACAAAATATCGTACTCGATGCTGCGAAAGCGACGTAACGTTTCGACCGCGTGTTCTTGTTCGTACAGCGGCGTGAAAGGGGCTTGGCCTTTCTTGGCTCTTTTTTTGTTGACGTACTTAACGTCGTTGGTTTGGATCTTGGCGCTGTCGACCAGCATGATGGTGGCCAAGTCGCGGGTCGCACTAGTTGAATAAATCGGTCCTTTGAAACCGGCTTTAACCAGTGACGGTAGGTTCCCCGAGTGATCGATGTGGGCGTGCGAGAGGATTACCGCATCGACTTTCGTGGCATCGAAGGGGAGTTGTTTGTTGCGTTCAAAAGCGATTTTGCGGCGACCTTGGTACAAGCCACAGTCCAACAAGATTTGTTTGCCGTTGTGATGGACCATGTGCATGGAGCCGGTAACCGTTTGGGCAGCGCCCCAAAATTGAACTTTCATGTGCTTTCGATCTGCATGGTGAATTGGACTGTTGTCTTTCACAGCGCCAAAGGCGGCGTCGCGGACAAGACCTGCCACAATCGTAGACCAACGGCCGATACGATTCTAGGTGGACCCGTGTGGCGTTTTTGGTTAATCGCAAAGGTCGACCAGTTCGTCGTACGGGCTAAAACCGGATTTCTCACTAAAACGGCTAGAGCCAGCATTAGAAACCATCTAGCTTAGTTTTAATCGCTTGGTATCGTCATCCGGCTAGGAAAATATCCCAACAGCATTAATAATAGCGGTTCGACATTTGTTTTATCCCTGCCGCCCAAGCCGCCATCGTGAATTCAAAAGACATCCTCGGCGACGGCGGGCGTATCGCTCAGCGGCTTGAAAACTACGAAGAACGCCAGCAACAGCTCGACATGGCCGACGCGGTCGCCACAGCCATCGCCAACAAAAAACACCTAGTCGTTGAAGCCGGTACCGGTGTTGGGAAGAGTTTCGGCTATCTGGTCCCGGCGATCCTGTCCCTACAGGCCGCTCAAGAAAAAGAAGACGGCGGCAAACGGCGGATCGTTGTCTCAACGCATACCATCAGCTTACAAGAACAACTGATCACGAAAGACATCCCGCTGCTCAACAGCGTGATCCCGCTTGAATTTTCTGCCGTGCTGGCCAAAGGCCGCGGAAATTACCTGAGTCTTCGTCGGCTTGGCCGCGCTCTTCAAAACAGCGATAGCTTGTTCGATACCGAAGATCAAATCCACCAATTGCAAGAAGTATCCAATTGGTCCAAAACCACCACCGATGGATCACTGGCTGACTTGCCCGTCAAAATCAATCGCGAAGTCTGGGATCAGGCTCGCAGCGATAGTGGCAATTGCATGGGCCGCAAATGTCCCACCTACAAAGATTGCTTTTACTACGCCGCGCGGCAACGCCTTCAAAACGCCGACATACTAATCGTGAACCACGCGCTGTTTTTCAGTGATCTTAGTCTGCGACAAATGGGAGTGAACTTGTTGCCGGATTACGACGTTGTGATTTTGGACGAAGCCCACACCGTTCAAGACGTCGCCAGCGACCACTTGGGGCTCGGCCTGACCATGGGCCAAATCGAATACAACTTGAACCGCTTGTATAACCAAGGCACCAATAAAGGCCTGTTTGTCCAACATGAATTTGGCGACGGACAGAAAGCAGTGCTACAAGCGTTCAACGCCAGCGAAGATTTCTTTTCCGACATCACCGGTTGGGTCGTCAACAACACGAAAGATAACCAACGTAAAAGCCAAACCGTTCGCGTCCCTAAACCCTACATCGTCGAAAATCAGCTCTCGCCGCACCTGAGTAATTTGGCGAATATGCTGCGTCAGTTTGCCGAAGACAAAAACAACCCATCCGAAAAACAAGAACTTGTCGCCAGCGCCGAACGCCTCACCAGCATCGCGGTCGAAGTTGAACAGTGGCGCACCCAAGATATTCAAGACGGCGTGTTCTGGGTTGAGTCCAGCATGAATCGCTGGGGTAAGCAGATGGTCAAACTCTGTGCGTCACCGATTGACATCGGGCCGGTAATGCGTCGGGAGCTCTTTAATAAAACCGACACCTGCATTTTGGCCAGTGCCACACTAGCCGTTGGTGGTCAGTCGTTTGACTTTTTCCAAAACCGAATTGGTCTCACTCAAACCGAATCGGCCAAGCTCGGCAGTCCTTTTGACTACAAGAACCAGGCCAAACTGGTACTCGTCACCAACATGGCTTGTCCTTCCAAAGATCGTGACACTCACGAACGGCAAGCCATCGATGCGATTCGTCATTATGTTCAGCAAACTGACGGTCGAGCGTTCGTGTTGTTTACCAGTTATCAGTTTATGAATCGAGCCGTTCGTGAGCTGACGTCTTGGATGAGCTCAAAAAATCTAGCGATCTACCAGCAAGGCACTGGCGTGTCACGAACCCATTTGCTGGAAAAATTCAAAGCCAACCCGCGTGGGGTTTTGTTCGGGACCGATAGTTTCTGGCAAGGCGTGGATGTCCAAGGTGATGCGTTGCAAAACGTGATCATCCCCAAGCTCCCTTTCAGTGTGCCGGACCAACCGCTGCTGCAAGCTCGCCTTGAGGCCATTCGGAAATCCGGCGGCAACCCATTTAACGACTACCAGTTGCCCGAAGCGATCATCAAATTCAAACAAGGTTTCGGGCGTTTGATTCGCAGTAAAACTGACACTGGTATGGTTGTCGTTCTCGACCCTCGAATCACCACCAAAACCTACGGCAAGATTTTCATTGAATCATTGCCCGAATGCACTGTTGTCCGAGAAACAATCTAGGAAAGTCCTGCTTGGTGGAAGAGGTTGCGAGTTCTCGAGCCAGTGCGTTACTTGTTTCACTGAATTGATTAGGCGACCTTGTTGAACCAAAGCCAGCAGCGGTTTCGGTGAAATGGCTCGCACCCGTAAGCTATCGAACTAACGGTTCGGTTGTGCCGATTTTTTGGTTTGTTCTAACCCAAAGGTGTGTCTAGTAACCGGTCGCTCAAGAAAACACGAGTAGTCGCTGTGCAGCGTAACTAAATTATACCCTTGTGCTGCACTACGTAATTTAAACGATGAGAAAGACAGTCGCTGGAGACATCGCTTTTCTAGACTTGGCATCTAGAATGAAGTCAATAGCTAGGGCAGAGAGTTTTCATTTGCTGCCAATAAGGTGTCGGTTTGTAGTCCGATCCTTGTGGCTGCCATAGTAATTCGATTCCCATCCGCTTGATTCCGTTTTCGCATGCAATCTCATGTTTCTTTCACTCCGACCATAACACACTCTTTTGACTCATTCATTTGAAACTGGAATCCGCGACAATCGTGTTGGTCCTGCTGGCCAATGGACGTCTGTTGCTGCGCCGTTTCATTGTCAACTGCTGGATCGTACTCACGGTGCGGTAGTTTCCGTGGCGCATTTTCGTTTAACGGGAACCGAAGATTTTCGCATCGCGAATTGGGCTAATGGTGCGTTTGAAACAGCACCCGCAGTGATCGATGGTGATGTGACCCTGCAACAGATTCAGTCTGCGTTTGAATCGGTAGAGTTTTCGAAAACGGACATAGGCAACGAAGCCTCCTGTACGACCGGACTGTGGATTGGCAGTGGGGAACCTGTCGAGCGTATGGGCAAGCGTTTTGCAAACCTTGATGTGGTCTTTCAAGTGGACCAGGCCAACGGAAAACTCGTGGCCCACTTTCGTAGCGACAAACACGATCGCCAGACGATAGAGATCTGGTTGAGTGTTTATCAGTTGATCGCCCAGCGATTCGCGGATCAACAAAAACTAGAACAACCCGTTGGCGAAATAGAATTGCTTACGGATCAGACGCGAGAAACGGTATTGCAGTTTGGGATTGGGCGTCAATTGCCGTCGGCGTACAGCGACGCGCCGTCGGCTGAATTCACGTTTCATCGTCAGTTTGAAAAACAAGTTGCTCGAACTCCAAAACGAATCGCCGTTTGGGCGAAGGAGTTGGCCGGTGATTCTCAGGGCGTCCAATGGGACTACCAAACGCTCAATCAGCAAGCCAATGCGATTGCCGATTTTTTGATCCAAGCCGGAATCCAAATCGAAGACACGGTTGGAATTGTGATGGATCGTCGTGTGTGTTTGTTGGCAGCGCTATTGGGCGTGATGAAAGCCGGTGGACGATACGTCGGGCTCGAACCTGAACTGCCAGACGACCGATTGACATTCATGATGGACGACGCGGCAGTCAAGTTCATCATTACCGAAGAAGCCCAGCGTCAATGTGCTGATCGGATTTCCAATTCGGCGCAGCAACCGGTTCAGGCGATTTTGAATTGGGATGACGCATCATTTCAACAAACGATACACGACGGTATCAATTCCGGTCGATTCGATCGAAACCCGGACGTCGAAGTTCACTCACGCCACGGTGCTTATTTGATCTATACCAGCGGATCGACGGGGCTTCCTAAAGGCGTCGATGTCTGGCATCACTCGTTCGTCGATCTTTGCCGGACGTTTATCGACACGTTGGAGTTGGACGAAAACTCAACGGGACTTGGTATCGCCACGATTGCCTTTGATGCTTCGATTTGTGAGTTTTTCCCTCCTTTGTTAGTTGGCGGAAAAACTGGAATCGGGCACAAGCGAGCCGGCGCTAACGGCGTTGAACTATCAAAGTTGATCGAAGAAGTTTCGGCAACCTATATGTTTGCCACCCCAACCAGCTTGCGAGTATTACTGGCGTCTGGCTGGAAAGAGTCACCCGATTTGACGGTGATCGCTGGCGGTGAGGCGGTATCGAGTTTGGTTTGTCGTGAGATCGGTCCCCGTGTCAAGCGTTTAATAAACGGCTATGGTCCCACTGAGACAACGGTGTTCGCGACGTTAGGTCCATTGAGTACCAATCAAACGGAGCCGGTTCCGATTGGACCGCCGATTGCCAACAGCCGAGCCTACGTGTTGGATCCAAGTGGCCAGTTATTACCACCCATGGTGCCTGGTGAGCTTTTTATTGGTGGTCAGTCACCGACTCGTGGTTATTTAAACCGTTCTGAATTAACGACCGAGCGATTTCGGAACGACCCGTTTGTTGGCTCTGAATCCAATGACGGGCTGTCGCCGAAAATGTACGCCACAGGCGACGTTGTCTACTGGGGCCATGACGGTTTCCTGTACTACGTTGGCCGGAACGATCATCAAGTCAAACTGCGCGGCTACCGGATTGAACTGGGCGAAATCGAAGCACGCTTGTGTAATCATCCAGCGGTTAAAGACGCCGTGGCGATGGTGCGAGAAGATCAGCCCGGTCAACAACGTTTGGTAGCTTATGTTATTTTTGAAAATTGCGTTGCCGATTCGGTACTACAAGATCACTTGTTGACGGACATGCCGGAGTACATGGTCCCGACATGGTTCGTGCCGCTAGAGTCCTTTCCCGTCAACGCAAATCTAAAGCTCGATAAAAAGGCTTTGCCGAACCCGGATGACGTACAGTTGGGCGATGACGAACCGGCAGCAAATGTTTCAACCGATGAATTAGCCACTCAAATTGCAGCCATTTGGAGTTCGATTCTAAATCGAAAGATTCGCGTTGATGACCAGGTATTTCGCATGGGAGCTGATTCGCTTACGGCGGTCAAGTTTCAACTACTGTTGCGCGAGGAAGCTCAGCAGGAAATCTCGGTTGGCGAAGTGTTTCAGTACCCTACCCCAGGCACACTAGCACAGCAAATCAATCAGCGCTCGGGCTCAAATCAAACGCGACGAACACGAACCAATACCGGGCCAGTAACGGACATCGCGGTGGTCGGTTTGGCTGGTCGTTTTCCAGGAGCCCCCAACGTGGACGCATTCTGGAACAACTTAGTCAATGGCGTCGAATCGATTCGCGAGTTCTCTGAAGAAGAATTGATTGAGGCCGGGGTCGCGGCGGCGGACTACCTGAGCGACAACTATGTCGCTCGCGGTACGGTTCTGGATGATGCATACGATTTCGAGCCCGAATTTTTTGGTGTGACTCGCAGTGATGCTCAGATCGTGTCGCCTCAAATTCGGATGTTCATGAAAACCGCTTGGGAAGCGTTAGAGGTCGCGGGTTATCCGGTCGAACCAG
>CAZORR010000032.1:0-21826 GCA_964582115.1 uncultured Pirellulaceae bacterium | reverse complement strand
AGTTTGAAACATAAGTTTGATTTACTGGCTGAATTATACCAAAAATACCTCCGGCTAACAGGAAATACGAATTTCAATCGCACAACTGAAATCATTAGTCTCTGAAGCATATCGAAAGCTATTTACATCGCGAATCATCCACGACAATTTTACGTTTTCCGCCGGCAGCTAGGATTTCTGCGGCTTCTAAAATTTTTGCCAAACCACCGCTGGAATATCGCCCAAACCCGACCAGAAGAGCGAAAATAACCTGTACTTCCTCGTGCGCTTACTTTCTGTCTTTCGAGTAATTGATATTACCGTCCCAAAGAGGGCCATTGGCCAACCAATGACGAGAATACTACGTCGCTCGCTAGAGAGCGGGTTGCTGGTCGGCAGCGACTTGCTGGAATTCTTTTTTGGCCAGCGCGTAGATCGCAAATCCCACCACCAGCATCCCAAGGCTGACCAGTTGAGAAATAGTCAGTCCCGTTCCGAATTGCCCGGCTTCGTCCTGGCGAACAATTTCCATTAAAAACCGTCCGATCGGATACAAGATCAGCATCAAAGCAAACACTTGCCCATCACGGCGTTTTAACGTCCAAAAATACCATAACACCAGGCTTAGCAACAACGCATTGATGGCGCTATAGATCTGTGTGGGGTGCGTACGAGCTGACCGTGCAGGCAGCGCACTGATGGGGACCGTGATTGTATTACCGGTTTGGGTTTGAATGACGGCAGTTGGCCAGTTGCGGTCAAACGTGGTTTGTCCGATCGCTCCCTTGGCAAACCTGAGCAAATCACTATCGCCAGGTTGGATCCAGCTGATGCGTATTTGATCGTCAACCACAATCCCGTGTTGGTGAGCGAAAGAGTCTGCATTGACGTGCGATACGGAGACGGGAAACTGAGTTTCTGGGTTTCGGTCAAACGTTCCGGAGATCCCTAGCAAGTCGCCGGTTTCCAGCTGTCGCATGTAGGGCGGTGAACCGGCGGGGAACGTGACCGCTGGATAGTCATTGCTGCAAACTCCTCCGTAGCAGCAGCCGTTCATCAAGCAACCGATCCGGCCGATCGCCAGTCCCAACACCATGCCGGGAGCGATCAAGTCGGCGGTTTTCCAGACAGGCAATTGATTGATTTTAAAAAAGATCAAACCTGCAAGTGAACCACCAATCAGGCTTCCATAAACCACCAATCCGCCTTGAGTCATGTTGATGATACGAGGGATCGCTGACAATGAAATTCCGTCCGGGAAAAACTGATCTGATTTTTGAACCACATAGAATATTCGGGCACCGGCAATGCCACACAGCATCATCCAAAAAGCCAGCTGAGTGATTTGGTCGCGTGTGACCCCAATCTTCTCACACCGCAACATAACTAAACCAACGCCTGCCACAATCGCGGTCAACAGCATCAGTCCGTATCCGCGAACCGCTAGTCCCTGTACGATTCCGGGGCCTGTCGGGTCCGCTGGGTTGATTCCGAATACCTCGACCCGAGGGATCACAAAATGAAACACGGCAGCCACGATTAAAAACACCGGCACAAAGCTCCACGTTTCGTTGGAGTTACCGTGTTTGAAGTACTGCCACAGTAAAAAAATTACGCCGACACATAGCCAGCCGACCACGAGCGGACCGTCAAGCAACCAGTGCGGAATGAAAAACAGCGTTTGTTGCATGATTCTAAAGTACTCATCGGCAGTGGAGAGCTTAAGCCCAGTCGCAGCACTGTACTTGCTGCGACCAACGAGATGGAAGACCGGCAGGCGATTGCCGGCGGACCTGAGTTTGTAAAGCCTACTCGATGATCCGGTTGTCAATCAATCGAGTTTTCCCAACATGAGCGGCGATCAATGCCACAACGGGCAAACGGATTGGGTCGCTGGTCTCAAGATTGATTGGGTTTGCTACGATTGCGTAGTCAATTGAATCCACACCGCCATCAATCAGCATTTGTCGCATTTCGGTGATCACTTCAAAGCCGTCGGTCAGCCCTGATTTGATCTGGGCCTCGATATTGTCCAGTGTTTTATTGAGCGTCAAGGCAACCTCACGCTCTTGATCGGACAGATAAACATTTCGAGAGCTCAATGCGAGACCGTCGTCGTCACGAATAATTGGACAGGTACAGATCTCACAGGGCACATTCAGATCCTTGACCATTTGTTTCACGACAGCGACTTGTTGAAAGTCCTTCTGGCCGAAAAACGCTTTGTCGGCTTGTGTCATATTTAGCAATTTCAGAACCACCGTCGCCACTCCGGCGAGATGAGTCGGTCGGAATTCGCCTTCGAGTTTTTTGGCAATGGTTGGCGGGATCACACTTGCGGTTGCATCAGGGGGATACACTTCCGATTGTTCGGGAGCAAAGACGACTACGTTGCCTAATTGTCCCAATTGCTGAACGTCTTGGTCCAAGGTGCGCGGGTAGTCCGCCAGGTCTTCGGTCGGCGCGAATTGGGTTGGGTTTACAAAAATCGTTGCAATTGTAACGTCTGCTTGAGCCAAACTTGCTTTGACGAGACTCAAGTGTCCGGCATGCAATGCGCCCATCGTTGGTACAACGCCAATTGTTTTGCGGTGTGCCTTACAGTCAGCCACGAACTGACTGAGTTGTTTGAGGGTATTAATAACTTGGGTTGGCAATGGATTGTCCGGATTGAAACAAAAGTAAATCGTTCGCTTAACATTATGCCGCATTTTACCGACTCTTTAAACAGGGCTAATAACCCCGAGAGCTTTGGCTTTTAAGGGAAATCAATGCTAAGGTTCTATTGATGTGGTACACTAACAGTACTTTTCCGTAGTCGAGTAAGGGCAGATGTTGCTTTTGATTTGCTCGACGTAGCCGCTGCTAAAATGATCAGGAGATGAGCGATGAGTAACGGGCAACTAAATTCTCCACCGGTTAGCAATACTAAGCCGCAAAAAGCTAAGTCACCACCGGCTCGTCAGAAAGGCGATGACGAACAGGAGTATGCAGCAGCCCCAAGGAAGAGTCAATTGCTGGCCATGGCCCCTAGTTGGCTTTTCAGTTTCGTATCTCACTTGGTTTTGATTTTGGCGTTGGCGTTTTGGTTCCTGCCACAGGCTGCGGATTCAGAAATTGCCATCACGAGTGGTACCGAGTCGGGTGTCTTGGATGACTCGCTAGATCTCGAAGTAGACAGCTTTGAAGACGAAAGTCAGGAAGAGCTAGATACGCAGGCGATTGAAACTGACATTCAAAACGAGTTGATTACCGAGACCAGCATTGCTGAACTTCCTACTACAGAGCTTTCAGATGTCGGCACGTTGTTTAGTTCCGACGCAATCGCAACGCCCACAGAAGTCGTGATTAATTCGTCCAGCGGGAACGAATTGAGTGGACGCAGCGAAGACACTAGAAAGCAACTCGCCAAAAAAAATGGCGCCTCCAGTGAATCGGAAGAAGCGGTTGACTTGGCGCTTAAATGGATTGTCAAGCATCAACTTTCCGACGGTAGCTGGAGTTTTGATCACACCCGAGGTGAAGGCGAGTTTCGCGATACGCCTGGCCCAGGTCTTATGGCGAATGCTAAAATCGGCGCCACTGCGATGGCTCTGTTGCCGCTACTAGGTGCCGGACACACTCATATTTCTGGAGAGCATAAAGCTGCGGTTAAAAAGGGATTTGAGTTTTTGAAAAGTGCCGGCGAGCGTCGCAGCACGGATGTCATTTCGTATTTTGAACCTGGCGGTCGTCTTTATTCACATGGCTTAGCTACGATCGCATTATGCGAGTGTTACGCCATGACTTACGACAAATCACTCGAGCCGTATGCTCAAGGCGCGATCAACTTCACGATCTACGCTCAAGATCCTCGTGGCGGTGGATGGCGATACAAACCCAAAGAACCAGGTGATACCTCGGCTGTCGGCTGGCAGTTGATGGCTTTGAAAAGTGCTAAAATCTCCGGCCTAAAAACCAAGCCAAAAACGTTCCGATTGGCCAGTCAGTTTCTCGACGATGTATCGGATTCGCGGGGCAGCAACTATGGTTATGCAACCAAACCCGGAAGAAGAGTGCGGCCCTCGTTAACCAGCATTGGATTGCTATGCCGAATGTACCTTGGCTGGAACCAAGACCGCCCTGGGCTGATCGACGGCATGAAGGCGATTTCCGCCAGAGGCCCTGCTACTGACTACGGTTTCGACATGTACTACAACTACTACGCCACTCAGGCGATGAAGCACATGTACACGGGAAAACCTGAATGGAATCGATGGAACTTGAAGATGCGTGATTTCTTGGTCGAAACTCAAGGGCGCGACGGAAATCTACGCGGCAGTTGGCACTTTGCAACAGATAACCCGCAGAGGCAGACCGCCAACCCGTGGAGCATCGCCGGTGGTCGTTTGTACGACACGGCAATGTCCTGCATGACCTTGGAAGTGTACTACCGCTTTTTGCCAATTTACGATTCAAAAGCCACCGACGACAGCTTTAGGTTGGAAGAGTTTTAGTAAAGTGCCCCCCGTAGGATGGGTACTCTTGCCCTTCGACTACTTTGGTTCGTAGCCAAACGCGGCCATGTACTCCTGCCAGTTACTGTCAATTTCAAGCTTCAGCTTTTCGTCGAGTTGATGCTCGTTTTTTTTGTGAGACCTCTTGCGGTCGAAATAGTCTTGCAAGTGGGGCTTAACATTTTCGAATTCGCCTAGCTCCAATTGGTCATAAGCTTTTCCAAGTTGCTCAATCGGCTGGGCAACAAGGTCTTCGAATCGAACTTCAACCAATCGGTTGGCTGGTAACTGCTGACGGTGTTCAAAATAAGACTCGTACATCAAGTCCTTGCATTCGAAGATGTAATTCTTCAGCCACATGTCATCGTATTTAGTGACTTGAAAACTCTGCAATAGGTCCAACAGCTTCCACAACCGCATCGTCGAGGGCACCAGTTTATACGGATGCCGAGACAGGTGGATAAACTTCGCGTCTGGAAACCATTTTGCCAGTTGCGCGATGCGACCAGTGTGAGGTGGAGATTTCATTACCCGCAACGGGCAAACGGATTGGGTCGCTGGTCTCAAGATTGATTGGGTTTGCTACGATTGCGTAGTCAATTGAATCCACACCGCCATCAATCAGCATTTGTCGCATTTCGGTGATCACTTCAAAGCCGTCGGTCAGCCCTGATTTGATCTGGGCCTCGATATTGTCCAGTGTTTTATTGAGCGTCAAGGCAACCTCACGCTCTTGATCGGACAGATAAACATTTCGAGAGCTCAATGCGAGACCGTCGTCGTCACGAATAATTGGACAGGTACAGATCTCACAGGGCACATTCAGATCCTTGACCATTTGTTTCACGACAGCGACTTGTTGAAAGTCCTTCTGGCCGAAAAACGCTTTGTCGGCTTGTGTCATATTTAGCAATTTCAGAACCACCGTCGCCACTCCGGCGAGATGAGTCGGTCGGAATTCGCCTTCGAGTTTTTTGGCAATGGTTGGCGGGATCACACTTGCGGTTGCATCAGGGGGATACACTTCCGATTGTTCGGGAGCAAAGACGACTACGTTGCCTAATTGTCCCAATTGCTGAACGTCTTGGTCCAAGGTGCGCGGGTAGTCCGCCAGGTCTTCGGTCGGCGCGAATTGGGTTGGGTTTACAAAAATCGTTGCAATTGTAACGTCTGCTTGAGCCAAACTTGCTTTGACGAGACTCAAGTGTCCGGCATGCAATGCGCCCATCGTTGGTACAACGCCAATTGTTTTGCGGTGTGCCTTACAGTCAGCCACGAACTGACTGAGTTGTTTGAGGGTATTAATAACTTGGGTTGGCAATGGATTGTCCGGATTGAAACAAAAGTAAATCGTTCGCTTAACATTATGCCGCATTTTACCGACTCTTTAAACAGGGCTAATAACCCCGAGAGCTTTGGCTTTTAAGGGAAATCAATGCTAAGGTTCTATTGATGTGGTACACTAACAGTACTTTTCCGTAGTCGAGTAAGGGCAGATGTTGCTTTTGATTTGCTCGACGTAGCCGCTGCTAAAATGATCAGGAGATGAGCGATGAGTAACGGGCAACTAAATTCTCCACCGGTTAGCAATACTAAGCCGCAAAAAGCTAAGTCACCACCGGCTCGTCAGAAAGGCGATGACGAACAGGAGTATGCAGCAGCCCCAAGGAAGAGTCAATTGCTGGCCATGGCCCCTAGTTGGCTTTTCAGTTTCGTATCTCACTTGGTTTTGATTTTGGCGTTGGCGTTTTGGTTCCTGCCACAGGCTGCGGATTCAGAAATTGCCATCACGAGTGGTACCGAGTCGGGTGTCTTGGATGACTCGCTAGATCTCGAAGTAGACAGCTTTGAAGACGAAAGTCAGGAAGAGCTAGATACGCAGGCGATTGAAACTGACATTCAAAACGAGTTGATTACCGAGACCAGCATTGCTGAACTTCCTACTACAGAGCTTTCAGATGTCGGCACGTTGTTTAGTTCCGACGCAATCGCAACGCCCACAGAAGTCGTGATTAATTCGTCCAGCGGGAACGAATTGAGTGGACGCAGCGAAGACACTAGAAAGCAACTCGCCAAAAAAAATGGCGCCTCCAGTGAATCGGAAGAAGCGGTTGACTTGGCGCTTAAATGGATTGTCAAGCATCAACTTTCCGACGGTAGCTGGAGTTTTGATCACACCCGAGGTGAAGGCGAGTTTCGCGATACGCCTGGCCCAGGTCTTATGGCGAATGCTAAAATCGGCGCCACTGCGATGGCTCTGTTGCCGCTACTAGGTGCCGGACACACTCATATTTCTGGAGAGCATAAAGCTGCGGTTAAAAAGGGATTTGAGTTTTTGAAAAGTGCCGGCGAGCGTCGCAGCACGGATGTCATTTCGTATTTTGAACCTGGCGGTCGTCTTTATTCACATGGCTTAGCTACGATCGCATTATGCGAGTGTTACGCCATGACTTACGACAAATCACTCGAGCCGTATGCTCAAGGCGCGATCAACTTCACGATCTACGCTCAAGATCCTCGTGGCGGTGGATGGCGATACAAACCCAAAGAACCAGGTGATACCTCGGCTGTCGGCTGGCAGTTGATGGCTTTGAAAAGTGCTAAAATCTCCGGCCTAAAAACCAAGCCAAAAACGTTCCGATTGGCCAGTCAGTTTCTCGACGATGTATCGGATTCGCGGGGCAGCAACTATGGTTATGCAACCAAACCCGGAAGAAGAGTGCGGCCCTCGTTAACCAGCATTGGATTGCTATGCCGAATGTACCTTGGCTGGAACCAAGACCGCCCTGGGCTGATCGACGGCATGAAGGCGATTTCCGCCAGAGGCCCTGCTACTGACTACGGTTTCGACATGTACTACAACTACTACGCCACTCAGGCGATGAAGCACATGTACACGGGAAAACCTGAATGGAATCGATGGAACTTGAAGATGCGTGATTTCTTGGTCGAAACTCAAGGGCGCGACGGAAATCTACGCGGCAGTTGGCACTTTGCAACAGATAACCCGCAGAGGCAGACCGCCAACCCGTGGAGCATCGCCGGTGGTCGTTTGTACGACACGGCAATGTCCTGCATGACCTTGGAAGTGTACTACCGCTTTTTGCCAATTTACGATTCAAAAGCCACCGACGACAGCTTTAGGTTGGAAGAGTTTTAGTAAAGTGCCCCCCGTAGGATGGGTACTCTTGCCCTTCGACTACTTTGGTTCGTAGCCAAACGCGGCCATGTACTCCTGCCAGTTACTGTCAATTTCAAGCTTCAGCTTTTCGTCGAGTTGATGCTCGTTTTTTTTGTGAGACCTCTTGCGGTCGAAATAGTCTTGCAAGTGGGGCTTAACATTTTCGAATTCGCCTAGCTCCAATTGGTCATAAGCTTTTCCAAGTTGCTCAATCGGCTGGGCAACAAGGTCTTCGAATCGAACTTCAACCAATCGGTTGGCTGGTAACTGCTGACGGTGTTCAAAATAAGACTCGTACATCAAGTCCTTGCATTCGAAGATGTAATTCTTCAGCCACATGTCATCGTATTTAGTGACTTGAAAACTCTGCAATAGGTCCAACAGCTTCCACAACCGCATCGTCGAGGGCACCAGTTTATACGGATGCCGAGACAGGTGGATAAACTTCGCGTCTGGAAACCATTTTGCCAGTTGCGCGATGCGACCAGTGTGAGGTGGAGATTTCATTACCAGTTGCGATTGATAGCGTAACGTCAACGCTTTCAAAAACGTTTTCATCGCGTCATGGGTTTTTTGTTCAACACTTGGAGTTGCTTTGTCAAAATTCAGTTCAATGTGGTCGCGATTGGGGCGGTTCGCGAACGCAATTCGTCGATAAGGGGTCGGGACTCCATATCCAATCAATGCAAAATCGTCTTCTTGCGGCGAACCGGCACTCATGGACATGTTGTCCATCGGTCGCCGTCCTGGCAACAGCATTTGTATTAACGGGTAGACAATGGGCCGTGATACCAAAAAGTGGGTTGGAATGAAGGCATCAAAATTCGATGGAAAGTTAAAACGCTGATCCAATGAAATCAATTCATGCATCAGTGTTGTCCCTGAACGCCAATGTCCAATGATGAATACTGGCGGCCCAGTTAGTTTCGTATTGGCAATTTTTTTCCGATAAACCAATTGCTGAACTGCCGCCAAACTAGAGTTCAGGACTGAGCACAGCCCGACCATTCCCGCCATTGGGTAGCGAGTTGGGTGAATCTGAAAACGATTTTCTTTTAGTAAATGAAAGTAGTCGCTCATGCGCATCCCCCCCCAGAACCGCGGTGCCCATGGAGGGTACCAGTTTGGCTTGGGAGACTTGGTTGGCTTGAGTTCGGTCATGGTTGCGAAAGTCGTCGGAAATTGAATGGCGGAGCAGGGCAGGGGGCTTTGCATTGGCAACACCGAGCTTTGCGTTGCTTTCTCCGTGGAGGATAATCAGCCACTGATCGTTTTGCTATGAGCGTCATCTAACTTCATGCGATGGACAACCATCGCGTTGGAGCTTCGTTCTAAAGCGAGCTTATGCGGCTTGTTTAGGGTCTCCTAAGTGGGGCACAATCTTACCCTGCGGCGTCCGTAGATTGAACAGCCCAAAGATCTCATCTTTTGAAAGACCGCGGCGAGAAGGTGAGTCGCCGCCAGACAAAATTTCTCGAAACAGCTTTCGCTTGTCTTCCAGAATCTCATGAATTCGTTGCTCGATCGTACCCGCCATGATCATCCGGGTGATTGTCACGCTACCCGCCGCCCCAATCCGGTGGGCTCGATTGATTGCTTGATCCTCAATAGCGGGGTTCCACCAGCGGTCAAATAGAAAGACATAGCGGCAAAACTGAAGATTCAAACCTACCGCACCCGCCCCATAACTCATCAGCAATACTTTGCGATCCGGGTTTTCTTTGAACTCTTTCAAAATCGGATCACGCTGCTTACTCGGAATGCGACCGTGGTACTCGAGTGGCTTGTGTGGCAACAGTCGATCGCCGATCACTTTTAGAACATTGACGTACTGGCTGAATACGATCGCCTTCTGACCACTGGCGGCGACCTCTTCCATGTCGGCCACTAAACGATCGATTTTGCTACTGTTGCCAGTAACCGGATCAAAATTGCAGATCTGTTTTAACCGTAGCACCAATTCAAAGACGTGTTTGATGTCCAACTGGTCGCCAAGCTCGTTCAGCCGCATTACGCCATCGTTTTCCGCGCCGTTGTAAGTGATCTGCTGCTCCGGCGATAAAGGGAGCTCTGCGTCCCGCATCAATCGCGGTGGCATGTCCTTCATGACCAGGTCTTTTGTACGACGCAGGATCAGGTCCTTGACGTTGGTTCTTACTTCACGAGGGGTCATGCCGCTGGTGACAGCTCCCTTAGCCGCAAATTCGCAGATTCCGACCAAGTCTTCGATGCCGTTTTCGATCGGTGTTCCTGTCAGCGCCCACGAACGACGGCGAGGAATCCGTTGAACCACTTGGCTAGTGGAGTTGCCTTTGTTTTTAATCCGTTGGGCCTCGTCGAGAATCACGAGGTCATACTTTCGTTCCGGATCGACAACCATCGCTTCATCGCGAGTTAACAACTCGTAGTTGGCGACCTTCACCATCGTTGTGTCTGATTGCCAGTGCCAACGACGTTGATGCTGATTCCCTTTGATCACTGAAACGGTAACTTCGGGCGCCCACGTTTTGAATTCACGCTGCCAGTTGGTGACTAAGGGTTTAGGGCAAATCAGTAACACGTCGCGGATGTAGCCCGCTCGGAGTAACATCCGTACCGTCGAAATGGCTTGCATGGTTTTCCCAAGTCCCATTTCGTCGGCCAAAATCGCATTATGCCGCGGAAATAAAAATGCGATGCCCGCGTACTGAAACGGAAATGGTTCAAAAGGGAATTCCATCGTCCGGTCTGCCAGTAAATTCTCCAGCGGCGGCTGCAACAAATAGAACAGTCGATCCTCTAGTTTGATCACGTCACTGGGGGCTTTTAAACGCGTACGCGAACGCTTCTTCTTGTCGCCTGCATCGGCCGTTTGGTCGGATACATCGCCTGCTTCAGCGGACGCATTGACATCGTTGGCCGGAACCGCCTGGTCAGCGTAGGGATCAAACAAGTTGTTTGAATTCGATGTCGAACTATCGGCTGGCTTTCCTGTTTCTGTTGGCGAAAACCAAACGCTTTTGACTCGTGGGGCACGTGGGCGAAAGCGAGCCGAAACAACTTGTGGACAAACGGTTTTGCTGGGTTGCCAAGTCGGAAGCAAGTCGACTGGCTGGAAGCAATCGATCGCATCGCTCCAGAATTCGTCATTGATTGTTTTGATGCCGTCCATGATTTCTTTCGTAGCGCAAGGGCAACCCTTACCAGTGGATTACCTAAGCAGCACGCAGTACAGCATGAGCCTCTTCGATCGCCTGAGAAATTCGCTCAAATGGTTCGTCGACCGGCAGTTTCGAATGAAATTTTTCGATGTGCCATCGCAGCGTTTCGGTTTGAGTTCGCTCCAAATTCACACAGCTGAATTGGATGTCATCCAATTTGAATTGGGGTACCCCAGAACCATCAAATGGTTTTTCCGTGTCCAGGATCTCGGCTAAGACAACTGGCGGATCAACCAGTTCGCCAATTGGAAGCATGTCAGGCGAGCAAGTAAGGTAGGCCGATGGTAAGTGCTTTGCACTGTCGACCAATGCTGCCCCAATTTGATCGGTAAAGACGAAACCACGATAGGTTTCCCCGTACATGATCTGCTGAGCCCGATTGGGCGGGCAGGGGGCAGTGCAGTGGAACTCGAGGGGCCGGCCAAGGTGCGATACGATTAACAAACCACCGCATAGACCTACCGTGGGGAGGTCGATCACGTGAATAAAACCAAACGTTGCGTGTGTGGTTTGATCAGGTAAATTGTAAACCGACTTACTCAATTTTGCTTCCTTGCGTTTATCGTTTTCGATCACTTCACAACCGTGGCGAATTTTGCGTTCGTCATTGGTAGTTTTTGTGAACGTCGACGTTGAATCACGAATCCATTCGCAATTTTCAATGTCGATTTCTTGTTGGTCAGAACGACTTGGTTTGTCAACCAGCTGATTTGTTTTTTTGAAAAGAAATCAAATGCAGGCATTCCGTACTGTCATAGGTCTCATCGGAGTCTAAATTTTTATTCGTTGGTCAATGGCTAACGACTATACAATCGCGATTCAAACGGTATAAACCGCACAGTCCATTCTATTTTGCAATTTACCTGTTAAAGCTTGAGGGTGTTGATCGTTATTCAAATCAACATTTTTTTAGAATTTCGGAATACTCATTCAATTGCTCGACAGTTCGCTCAGTCCTGTCTATACTGCTCGAGGACTTTTCAAAAACATCTGGAGCATCTTTTCAAATGCCGAATGATTCACACGATATATCACCCGTTTTCCGAATTGATGTAGCTCAAGGTGCTAGCGAGCCACAAATCGCAGACACGCAGTCTTCGCAGAGCGAAGTCGTCGCATTGTTGCACCAGCTCGTCATCGGCCAAGACCGTCAAAACGAACTGTTGGAAGAAATGACGGAAACGATGTTAAACAACCAACGCAATCGTGCTGGTGAGTTACAACAATGGAAAGATGCCAACCCGTTATTGGCTCGCCGTTGTCGTGCTGCCGTTGAAGCGTTGTCTCAAGTACAAACTGAATTCTTGCAATCCCTGACTTGTGATGTCAACGATAGCTTCGAAGACATGATCGATTCAGAGTTTGTGATGAACGAATTCGTCGACCGATATGGACCACGTTTGGCACACTTAAACGGAGTGTTGCAAATGTTGTCGCAGTTGAGTGCCAACGGTCACAATTCTCAAGATTTGTAATCCAAAACAGCCAGTGTGGGACGCTAGTGCTGCTCTGGATAAACAGAGTTGAAGAATCGGTTCCAGAGTAGCCTCTGGAGCCCAAAGAAAATCTCCCGTCCGGAGTTGGCCCTGATTCGTTGGGGCCTTTTTAATGCGCCGATGTTAGTTCGTGGACATTCTGAGCCAGATTGGTTGCCGGTGCTTAACTGTCTCGTAAGACAAAATAAGAGAATTAATCGGCACTCGTCAGTGTGACAACCATTTTGCGAAGCCTCATCAATCCGGCTATACTTCGTTTATGTAAACGTCAGGGAAATTACGTTTTAGGGAATCATTGTTGGCATTTTCGGTCACTTGTTCAAATTGCAATCGCAGCTTCATTGATATCGATGAATCGCTGATCGGACAGCAGGCGCGTTGCAAATGTGGAACAGTGGTTGAACTGGATCCGATTTGGGATTTTAAACGATCGAAAACTAAGAATCGTGGATCTGGTAGTAAGGTTTCGACTGCCCCTGAACGGGCTACACGATCTGCCGCGTCAGACAGACTGTCAACAGAGAATGACGCGGCATCTAAAAAGGCCCGTTCTAGCGGCCGGTCGTCAAAATCAAAAAAACGACAATCTTCAAAGAAGTCGCAACCAGCCGAAGCATTGCCCGTTGCGAAGGAGTCGCTGCCGGCGAACGACCAGAAACCGCTGGCCACACCTGAATCCACATCATTTGATAACTTCGCTGATCTAGAGCAAATCTTGGCCGGTGGCGTGGACCACACGCCACTCGAATCAACTCGAGTGGACAGCCCATTCGAAGAAACAGCCGCTGACACCAAGCCAAATCAACGCGGGCAAGTGAGCGCGATCGTCGGTGGCATGGCAGGAATACTAACGACAGTGGGATTGCTGGCGACTCGTTTTAGTTCATTCGATGGAACGCCACTGGGCTGGAGCGGTCACGCTCTCTATGGGACTTACACCGCCAGTATAGGGACAGGCGAGATGACTCCGGTGATCGCCAATGCGTTTATCGGAATTGGCTGTTGGTTGCTGTTATTGGCCGTGTTAACAGGGGTCAGTAGCGTACTGCTACTGTGTCGCGCCGCAATTCGAATCTCAACAGACCGCAAAACGTTGGGGTGGTCGCGAGGGTTAGTGGCGACACTGTCGGTGGTTGGTTTGTTTTCGTTGTTGGGGCTATTGTTTGTGGAAGCGATTCATCATGGAAATTTGCTACATGATTTGGATAGCTTTTCCATCTCCGCTCCAGTGGAAGGGTTACTAGAACCTGTCAACGACAATGTGACTTTCCAAGACATTCGGCAGAAGTACAAGACCGAAAGCACTGAGTTCTTAATTGGCGTGCTTGCGTTCGCAGCCCTGCCGTTGACCAGTTTTGGCGGAGCTGTGTCGAGCTTACTGTTCGATGAAAACTAGCCCGACAGGGTCGTGCTCAGCAAGCTCTAACGAACTCGGCAGCGGAAGCGGATCACACCACCCGTTCCCGGCTCAACCGGTTCCGTGATTTCCCAACGGAGTGCCAGCGACTCGGATTCGTTCACGTCGCTGATGAACTCGGACTTCAAGGTGCACTCTGAACTACCTTCAACGTACTCAAGGCGTCGAGTCAAATTGTCGACCAGTGTTACGTTTCCAATCTTTTGATTGCTAATATTGTCAAAACGGATCATGAACTCGACTTGGTCTCCGGCACGAGCTGCAAGTACGTTGGCTGTTTTCACAACTTGCAGTCTCGGATCGTTTTCAGATTCGATGTGCAATAGCTCTTGAGCTGTTGTTAGGTCGCGAACGATGACAGGTTGGATGCCTTTGGAAAACACTTGCAATCCAAGATCTGTCTCCCAGGCAACCGCTGCTTGTAAACCAGCTTGTAGTTGAGCTCCAATCGCTTTGTCGATTTTTACTATTTCTAGGGTCGATTCACCGAGTATCAATGATTGATAGTTGCGGGCGCCCAGCGGTGCCAATGTACGACGGACCGCAACACCGCGAGTCTGATCGATGAAGCCACTAGCCCGGGATCCGCCGTGCGACCGTGATGCCATTTCGTATTGCTTGGCAGATATCGTTTCACTTGTGTCTGTTGCCTGCACGGTTTGGTCTCGTTCGTAAAATGCAACCGTGGGCTGATTATGCTGTGCATTGACAGCACCGTCGATCTTGCGTACGGCCCCGAAGCGAGGCGCGTAAATCGCAACTCGATTGCTAGGGACCACGATGCGCTGACCGTCAAGCGTATCGAAATGGCCGAAGGTATCTTCTGTGTCTAAGCCGTAAATATTGAAATCTTGATCCACTTGGATTTTCGAACCACGGTCATTGCCATCGAAAACATATTCTTGCGGCGTGCTGTGTGGGTGAAAACGATAATTGCTGGCTTTGAAAACTCTTCGGTCTAACGGGCCGACGTTGTTGTCACGTGCTGACGCGTCCTCTGGCGAGAGAGGGATTGGTTGGATAGCCCCTTCGATATCACCGGTATCTTGGCGTCTAGGAAATGCTCTGGCAGAAACTTTTGAAAAGTGGTCACTGGGTACTAAAGCGGCAGCAGGATGAACAAACGAATCTTCGATCGAATCGTTGGAGGTACTGCGATGGTCGTTGTCTAATTCTCTCGCTTCAAGGACTTCCGCGCGATTTAGCAATCGATGGATGCCATCCGTTTGCCCCCAAGCATTGGTTTGCGTGCCAAATACAACGGCAATGAAACCAACTACGCAAGCCGTTTGTGTAAATTGGGACATCGAGTTTCTCCAAATCGATTTCATATTTGCATCCGAAGAACATAAATTGGCGATCGCCAAAACAAAGTTCTCGTTAAAGTTCGTTAGGGCGACGTATTGTTGGTAGATCGTTTGTGTCCGCAGTATCAATGGGCTCCGCAAACAACCCAGCCATCGACGGGGCAGGGGAGGGGGCTTTTGACTGATTGTTAGCGGTCGAAATTTCTCGACTCGAAAGTAACACACTGCTGTTCGAACGATTGGATTTTGATTTTTGCTTCGCGTCAGCTCGGACGCGAACCCATTTTGGCTGTTTGGCTTGCGAATTCGTGGTTGTACCAGCGAAAATTCCAGCCTCGGGTTGTCGGCCTGTCTGGTCAGCATCGACTAGGCTGATGTCTGGTCGGCGAACTTTGTTGGCCGCATCAAGTTCGATTGATGCAGCTACAGATTTGACACTGGCTTGCTGATCGCTTGACGCGACATCAACTGCAATCGAATCAGCCTTGGCCATTTCGGCGGCTTTGGCTTCAGCATCTCTGGCCGCTTGGAGAAATGACAGCTCGCGTTCGCTGAACCCCAACCGGTTGACCGGTCGCGGATCTGGCAATACGGTTGGTGCTGCGATTCCAAAAGTAAACCATTCAGCGATTTCGCCTTCCATTGGGACTCGCGATCCCATTCTCAAAATCGCCATCGGCCGTCCCATTTGCTCAGCCGCTCGTAGTGGGTCCTGCCCGCGCACAACGTCAATGCTTGGCTGATCCGTTGTGGTGTGCAAGTGAGGCAGGTCGCCACGTGGGTCCTCTAAATAAATCACACGTGTGACCATCCGGCCAGTCAAAGCTAGTTCGATGTCATCTTCGGTAACGACGACCTGAATCGGAAAGTCTTTCTCCAAGCCAGCCGGTGGGCTCAATTTGCCAAACACCTCGATCGACGGATAAAGCGATTCTCCAACAGCATTAAGCACCGGAAGGTTGGATAGTTTAAATCGATAAACGTATCCAACGGCCATACCAACACTCATTTGGCTGATTCGAGCCTGGCCAAAATTGCTGGCTGCGTCACCGATTTCGATGTTTGTGTTCGTTGGAGCTACCAATTGGACAGGTTGCACGTGTCCACGTAACGCTGGATCACTCACTTGATAAAACTGGGCGGCCATCCCTGGAGGCATGTCGCCTCGAATTAGATTGTGCCGGACGGGCTGGAGAGCATGAGCAGGTGTTGCAACTGAGGCGGTGACCAAGCAAGCCAATAGAAAGGTCATTAAGTTTATGTTCATCGAACCGGCCAAACATATTTGTTTTGTTTCGAAGTAATCAGGTGCAAGAGAATCAAAAAAAGCCGCGGCGGCAATTCGCCAACCGCGGCTCAATTTTCGTTTCGCTCGCAGGAATATCATTGGCAGCCATGTTAGTGGCTACCATGAACCCTAGCGACGGTGTCCAAGAATGCCACCGCGAGGAATGCGAGGAGGCAACTGGCCTTCGACCAAATCAGCTGGTGGCTGTTGGTTGACATGCCGCGGACGGATGTGGTGTTCGTTGATAAACACTTTGTCAGCTGGGCGTGGGTAGCTCAAGCCTGGGGTTTGTTTAACATGAATGTTAACCTTAGGCGTCGGACCAGGGATTTGCTGTGCCGTGTGGTTGTGGATGTGCTGTCCCTGCAAACCAGCTGGTGCTCCCAGTGGAATGTGTGCAGGCCCCGGAAGACCGATGCTGGTTCCCGTGTACGGCAATCCGTAGTGAGGCCCGGTAACACCTGAAATGTAGTTCGATGTGTCCGGGCCGCCCTGACCACCATTGCCGAGCACACCTAATCCAGCAGCGATGGATGGATCGGTACCTGGAACTTCTAGGTCCTTGTTACCCAATCGAACGATGGCCAAAATTGAACCGCGACGATCGGCTTCTGTGATCGGGTCAACACCTGGATCCAAGCGTGTGCTAACAAGTGTATCAACACCAGCCAAAGCAAGCTCTTGGTATTCAGGATCAGGAACGTAGATGACTTTGGTGACAAAGTTTGCCGCAGCAACTTGATCAAAGTCTTCTTGTGTGAATTGAATTGGAATGGCACTGTGAGCTAAGTAAGCTGATGTGCGGCGATTTGATCGACCGAGTTCCAGTGTTGGGTAGAGTTCAACCCCAGGGCGGCCTTCAATGTTGCCGATCTTCAAACGGAAGATTCCACCTTGAGCAAAGTTTTGTCGTCCGGGAACAACCAGTGGAACTGAATCGTAACGACCAACTCCTGAAACGTCCCAACTAACATTCATTAGCTGTGGCTTATCGAAGAGAACTTGAACGTTCTGCCCGATCGACGCACCAAAGGCGCCATAGCCATTTACGGACGGCCCAATGTTCCGAGCCGCTGAAAGGACGCCAGGGCCCGGGCCACCGACGCCAGGACCTGGCTCCAGTAAACGATGAGCTGGTGGCAAATTGTGTGCAGCCGGGATTCCAGTGCGAATACCACGCACTTGGCCGATCGCCGAACTGGTCAGTGTGGCCAACGCCACGATAGCGATGCCCGTTACATAACGTGCGTACATCTGATTCCCCCCTTGGAATGTTAGTCAAACCCAGCAATGGGCTAAGTTTGGCCGAAATACAATTTGCCGATCCATCGACAAATCGAAAATATGGTGTTTTAAAAGTCACTGGGCGTTTCACCTGCCTGCTTTGACGCTGGCGTTGAACCATCGCAATGCAAAAAGTGATGTGGACCCAAAATTCAGACGCTTCTAAGCTCTGCCCTGCCGCGCAAAGATTGCGGGCTGTACCGATTGAAACGTCGCTTTGCCTTAGTTCGGCGCGTTACAATGCTTTTCTTTGGAAAATTCCGCACAACTTACCTATGAAGCAAGAATTACCCATCGCTATCGGACTGCTAGCGATTGGTGGTTTGCTTTGGCTGTCTGGAAGCTGGGCAGACAATGCAAGTAACCAAGCCAACCAAACAAAAGCCATCCCTTCTCAGCAGACAACTGCTAGCGTTATTCAGCAAGCTTCTTTTCAAGAAAACGCAACAGCTTCCTCGAGTTCACAATTACCGTCCAAGCCCGTCAATCCGCTGATTGCTGAAAAAGACTCCTTGCAAGGACAGAACAACAAACCACGGGCTTTTTCCCTGCCAGTCAAGGATTTCACCCCTGACTCCAAGCCCCAGTCTGACAACGCACCATCAACCGCCGATTACTTACACGCGGCACCAGATCCACGTTCGGCTGAACTTTTGACCCGAAACGGTCGGCGAATTGCCAATTCAGCTCCTTTTAGAATGTCCATTAAATTAGAGGGGCATCTATTTGATGAACATACTGTTGCCACGGGACAGTATTTTCAGATGGGGCAGGGGACTCACCGTTCACGTTTGGATTTGGCGTTCCAAGCTGGTGAAGAAGTTGCCAACAGTTTTCAATTGTGCGACGGACGTTTTGTATACCGGTTACAAACCTTCGGCGGGCAACAGCAGTTTGAGTTTATTGACTTGAACCGATTTTCCCAGCAAACCAACACGAACGCGACGTTCTCACCGTCAAATTGGATCGCTACGGGAGGCCTCGCTAGTTTGCTTGAGCAATTTAATCAGAGCTTCAACTTTGGGGCTCCGAAGCAAATCGTCACCGACAACCAAGCAACGCTAACTATGATTCGGGGTTGTTGGAACGAGACGGCTTTAAAACATACACTAGGCCGGCAAGCTGTAGCCGTTTTCGCCAACTTGCCAAAGATCAGGTCGCGTAACGCAATCCCTTGGAACAAAATTCCGCAACAACTCCCGCACGGCGTTGAAGTCGTTTTTGGCAACGACGGCGCGATGGGCGAGTTCCCACGTGAGATTCGCTATCTTAAATTTGAGCCAAATCCTGACGGCGGCGCAATGCGACTCACCCCCATGATGACACTGAAGTTTTCTCCCCCGGAGCAAACCGATCAGCTAACTGAAAACATGTTCGTGATCCGTTCGTCTGACATCGAATCGGTTGACACGACCGACCAGTACCTAGCGCAAGTCAAATTGATCTTGGCAATGCGACAGGCGGAAAAAAAGACCGACGTTCAGCAACAATTAAAATAAATGGACCGGTGAACCAATGCGGGCAGTGATTCAACGTGTGTCTTCGGCAAATGTCAAAGTCGATAATAAAACCACGGGGGAAATTGAAGGCGGTTTATTAGTTTTGCTCGGGGTAGGGCAGGGCGATACGCTGAAGGACCTCGACTATATCTTTCAAAAAACCATCGGCCTACGAGTGTTTGAAGACGACGACGGCAAGATGAACTTAAGCTTGGTGGACGTTGGCGGGCAGTTGTTAGTCGTCAGCCAATTCACGCTTTATGGCGACGTTCGAAAAGGAAAACGGCCAGGGTTCGGCGATGCTGCTCCGCCTGAACAGGCGAACGAATTGTACGAAATGTTTGTGCAGCGCGCGAAAGAAAACAACTTGCACGTGCAAACCGGCGTCTTTCAAGCTGACATGCAAGTGTCGTTAGTGAATGATGGCCCGGTGACGATTTTATTGGACAGCAAGAAGACGTTTTGATTTAAGTCAGCTTTAATAATCAAACGCTATTCACGTCCGCGATATCAGCGGTGAATCACTGTCTCATTGCCGAACAATCGATCGATGAACCCGGCGGCCGAGTGAGGGTCATCGGTGGTGTGGCCACAGATGCATTGGACCACATAGTCTTCGCTTAGCACCAAGCTGACCAGTAAGATTAAGTTGGTATAGGCCAAGATATTAGGGAGCCGGTCCTTGCCAACAAACTTTAAAGCCGTTCCGAAACTACGTTTGGCTGTAGGAAGTTTGCCTTCCCAGTTGACCGCGTAAACTTCGTCCAACACTAAATGCGAAATAAAACCAATCACAACCGCCCAGGCTTTGTAGATTCGGATCTCTAAATCGACGGTCAAACAGATCAAGAAAGTTGCCATTCCCGCCACCAACGCCGCCGGGATGCTATGCCACATACCTCGGTGCTTGGTGAATTTTTTGAATAAATTACCGATCCCAAAACGGATCGCCAGATACATCACACCGGCAACAAACACCATTTGCTCCGCATCTAGCTCCAGTTGTTCGAAACGATGGATCATCAACATCGGAATAACGACCGAAACAAACGATAGCATTTCGCGTTGAGGAATTCCCGAGTTGCTGTCCAAATCTGGCAACATTCCAGCGACACTACACAATGCGGCCGCGACTAATGCATGAGCCGGAGGCACATCAAACACCGCAAAACCAACCGCTGCGTATCCCACGCCAATGATGGAACTGGTGGTAATGTGTGTTTTGAAATCAGCCATGGACTCAAGTACTCTTATGATGTTCAACGAAGCTCGGCGAAGTGGCACTGAGAGGCGGTTTGCTCCCTCTGCCTAGGGAATTCTCCCATCTTCTTCTTTAGTGTTCAGCGGTGACCATCAAGCTACCACCGACTCTGCCCGCGGACCAACACGAGTCCGCATTTGCTTTAAGTAACCGCTAGCAGTTTGGCGGCGAATCTAGACGTTCTCTTGAGCCAATGGCTGGAATCTCGTTTAATACCTCTCGCATTACTGTCGTCAAAATTTGCGCGACAGTAAATCACTCATATTCACACTTGAAACAGCCTCTTTATACGCGGCCAGACGCTCACGCCTAAGGATTCACCATGACTCTCTACGACATCATCATGTTAGCGTTACTTTTGGGCACCGTGTTCTTCGGCTACTGGAAAGGCCTAGCATGGCAGGTTGCATCAGTGGCGGCCATTGTCGTCAGCTATTTCGCTGCCTATCGTTTTCGCGATCAGGTCGCTCAATACGTGCAAGCCGAACCGCCGTTCAACCGCATCGCCGCGATGTTGATTATCTTTGTGGCGTCCTCGTTGATTATTTGGCTGGCCTACGCTTACGTCACTAGGTCGCTAGAAAAAGCAGAACTCAACGGCTTCAATCGCCAGATGGGAGCGTTGGTCGGGGCTGTACTTGGGATTTTACTATGCATGGTCGTTACGATGTTTTCAGTATCGCTGTTGGGCCAAGACGCCCACGACTCAATTCACCATTCCAAATTTGGCCCGTATGTTCTGCGCGGCATTTCTACGGTTCACATGGTCGTACCTGAAGAACTCTCCGCATCGCTGGACCCGCACTTCGATAAGTTCTACCAACAGATTGGCTACGACCAAAATCGGCCAATTAATAGTTACCCGGCTTATCAGGGAACAAATGGGATCCCGAATGCAGTACCTGGCGGCAGCCAATACCCTGCTGGTCAACCATTGTTCAATCCCAACAGTGGACAGCAAGCTTCTTACCAAGGCAACTGGACCGCCAGTCCCGCGGCAAGCCCAACTCCTAATTCATACTCAAACGGCTACCAGCCACCCAATAGCTACCAACCACCACCCAATAACAACCAAACGCAAACTCGTTATGGCTTTCAGCCTAACGTAAGTAACCAAGGCACGAACTACGTTCCTCCGCAACAGCAACCTCAGCAGCAAGCTCCAGGTTTGCCGCCGATTCAGCTTAAGCTAGATACTGAAACGCTTTTGAATGGGGCAGGGCAGTTTCTAAAAAATCAAATCCAGAACCCTAACGGCAACTAACCCAGTCGCAACATGCTGGCGATTATAAAATCAACAGCAGTACTGTCAGCGTCAATATTGACAGCGCTGTTGAAACGACGACCGAACTCGCAGCGAATTCGGCATCAGAATTCATTTGCTCGGCCAACACGTAACTCGACACCGCCGTTGGCAT
>CAZORR010000031.1:10458-22093 GCA_964582115.1 uncultured Pirellulaceae bacterium | reverse complement strand
CACAAGCTGGAAGTGTATGCCATTGTTGTTTTCGTGGAAACCGCAGGGCTATCGCCCTGCGGCTCAGGTTATCATTAGCTGCGGCAGTACAGCAGATGCAGGTTGGCGATGTTGCAGTGTGTTTGTGGGGTTTCGTGCGGAGGTGCCGTTGCAATCTGAAAAAGTAGACTCGATTATCGAGGCCTCTTAGACCGCAGAATCCAGAGGGTAAACGTGATTGTGGGCTAAGATTACTGTCGGAAGGGGCCATTTGTTGCAATTATGGCTACCTTGAATTGTTAAATCGTTTAAACTGCCTGCCCCCGCTGGAAGGCAGCTTTTGCGTTGCGTTTTCGGCTAAGATAAACCGTTCTATTCAAGCACAACGTGACATGCGCGAGCTTAAGATTTTTAGTGGTCGAGCCAACCCGGGATTGGCTGACAAAATTTGCCAAGTGCTTCATTTGGAATTGGGAAACATCAACTTTTCCACTTTTCCCGATGGCGAAATTCACTGCAAGATCGAAGACGTTCGCGGTCGAGACGTTTATTTGGTGCAGCCGACTTGTACGCCTGTCAATGATTCGTTGATGGAACTGTTGATCATGATTGACACTTGCCGGCGTGCGAGTGCTAATCGAATCACCGCCGTGTTGCCCTACTACGGTTATGCTCGGCAGGATCGTAAAGACGAAGGCCGGGTGCCGATCACGGCGAAGCTAGTCGCGAACATGATTACTCGTGCTGGTGCGGATCGGGTGTTGACGATGGATTTGCATGCGGCTCAGATTCAGGGTTTCTTTGATATTCCGGTTGACCACATGTATGGTGCTGGGGTGTTGAACCAGCATTTTTGGTCTTTGGATATTCCAACGGATCAGTTGGTGATTGTCAGTCCGGATGCTGGGAGTATTAAGCGAGCCGTTGGTCACGCAAAGCGACTTGGCGGTACTTTGGCGATTATTGATAAGCGGCGAGATTCTGCGGAGTCGGTTACGGTTGAAAATATCATCGGTGGTCCAGTCGATGGCAAGATTGCTCTGATGTTTGATGACATGATCAGCACGGCGGGGTCAATTTGCAGTGCGGCGGAGTTGGTCAAAAATCGAGGCGCTAAAGAAATTCATGTCGCGGCGTCGCATGGTGTGTTTTGCGGGCCAGCGATTGAGCGACTGAAAGCGGCGCCGGTTGATAGTATTGTTGTGACGGATAGTATTCCGGTAACGCCTGAAAAAATGCTGCCGAACATGAAGGTGCTGAGTATTGCTCCGATGCTGGGCGAGGCGATTAAACGAATTCACCAGCATAAGTCGATTAGTGCGATCTTCGGTGATAGCTCAGCTGATTAGTTGGGAGGCCGGTGCCCGGGTTGTTGCAGTTTAAGGCTGGGGTTGGCGGTTTTGCATTGAGCGTGACGTTTAGTTGAGCGTGACGTTAAGTTAGCCAAGTGGTGCCATTGTGTTCGCTGAATTGTTTCTGGTGTAAATTTTGGCTTGGGGTTGGCGAGTTTGCTTCGGAGCGTAAAGCCTAAAGGCATTACTACGAACATGATGTTGAGAAGGTCGGTCGCATGATTCTTGGAAACGGTTGTTTCTGAAATCCGTTTGTCGCCGTGTTGGCGATAAGGTCGTCCGCGGTATTTGTTTGCGCATAACTCGCTGTGTGGGATGGTCGTGCTTTGCTCTTTCACGGCCAAAGATGAGTAGACGCAGGTTTTTGTTCCAGTCAAAATGGCCGGTCTTTTAAAACGCCAGTCAAATCAATCTGAATTCCAATCCAATATGAAATCACCAAACACATACTCAGGTGCCATGTGTGCCTTGCTTGTCTCGATCACGATTGTGCTCGTTGGGAGTTCGACTGTATTTGCACAGAAGTTTATCCCGGCAGATAAGGACACTCGAGAACCTTTGCTGTTGAGTATCGGTCCGATCGGTGTGCGAGTGAAAGTCGATCAGCGAGTTCCGCGATTTCCACGGAGTGAAAGTAGTTCGGCGATGGTTGCGTATGTTTTTGAAAATTCTAAGGCGGCAGGCAAACTCCAGGTTGGCGACATGATCACCGGTGTTAATGGTGATCGATTTCAAAACGATTTTTCAGCTAAGATTGCCGAGGCAATCGACGATGCTGAAGGCGGTAAAGGTAAGTTAGTTCTGAACATTGAACGTGGGGGGCGCAAGAGGAAAGTTACTTTTGCGCTTAGAAAAATCGGTCGGTATGGCGAGCACTGGCCTTATGAGTGTGATAAATCGGCTCGCATTCTTCGGGACGCGTGCGATTGGCTGGTCGCGCATCAACAACCTAATGGTCGACTTGAAAAAGAATACACAACAGCAGGGAAAGAGCAAAAGCGGACAGTGTTTGTGCTTTCATCCGTTGGCGGTCTTGCCATGCTGGGTTGTGATCCGAAACGCTATCGGAAGCCGCTGAAAAAAATCGCCAATTTTGAGGTGAACTTGCTAAAAGAGCATACGAATGCAAGCGGTCATTACGAAAATGGCAAGCTTGAATTGTGGTCTTTGAATTACTCGGCAATGTTTTTGGCTGAATACTATTTAGCCACGAAAGACAAATCGGTTTTTCCCGCGTTAGAGTTTCTGAACCAAGAAATTTATCACCGTCAGTTTCATCAGGCTGATGCTGAGACCATTGCTCACATCACGGAGCATCGAAAGCGTAAGGGCATTAAGGGAGATCCGATGCCGAAGTACTGGTTCTCTCACGGTAAAGTCACCACTAAAACTGGCGGTTATGTTCACTTAGGGGTTAACGTTGCCAACGCTTGTGTTGCCTTTAGCTTGCTTCATGAAGCGGGCGCGGACGTGGACATGGAAAACCTTACGGCAACGAAAGATTTCATTGAGAAGGCTTGTACTGTAGGCGTGATGGGATACGCTGCTCGGCTTGGCCAAAATAGGACCGATGGTGACGCTTTTGGGCGTACAGGAACGCTTGGGATCGCAATGTATCTTGATGGAGAGCGTCCCGAATACACTACTAAAGTGACGGGGGCCATGAATCGGCTGTATCCGAAACAGATGTATCTTGGCCATGGCACCACTGTGATGGGGAAGGCATGGGGGATACTGGCGATTGCTCAACTCGACCCGCCGCTTTTTCGTCGAATGATGGACGAATGTCAGCATGACTTTGATCTTTTGCGTCTGAGTGACGGTAGCTTTGTGGCAAATCCCGTTGGGGAGAAGGGGCATTCGAAATTGGATCTGCTACATGGCGGCGTTGGCGAGAAGCACCGCTGGACGACGGCTTTCAATGCGTTGATTTATGCCTTGGGAGAGAAGCGTCTTCGTATTGCCGGGGGTGATCCGGCTGGTTCGAAGTGATTTGTAATGATGGTTGGATTTTGAAAATCAGCCTCAGCAAACAAGTGAATGTCTGGGCTACGCGTTCGATGAATTTCCGATGATTGACGGCCTTACATCTGGTTCATGCATGATTGGGGTTCCACCGGTAATGGCTTGTGCTGATTCGATGGGAAGCGTTAGCTTGAATGTTGCTCCCTTGCCTGGACCATCGCTGTGTGCTGTGAGCGATCCTCCTAAATTTTTGGCTGAGTTTGCGCCACTGTGCAGGCCGAACCCGTGTCCTTGAGGTTTGGTTGAAAATCCATGTTTGAACAAACTGACCATGTTTTCAGGCGAGATACCCACTCCGTTGTCAGTGACTTCGATGGAGATCGATTTTGCGTCAGGATGCACGACTGCGACTTTGATTGTTCGTTGTTGCTGGATTGCATCCTGGACTGCGTGTTTCGCATTCCGGATCAGATTGACCAGGATCTGTAAGACTTGATGCTTGTCTAGCATCATTTCAATACCTGATTCAAAATCACGAATCAACTTGATTTGATGTCGTTCCAGTGATCCGCTGCTCATTTTGATCGCGGTGTTAATAATTTCCGACAAATCGGCGTGCTCGACGACGCAACTGGTGGTCGCGTATTTTTGTTGCATTGCGACGATCGTCTTTACGTGTTGCAGGTGACCGATGGTAGAGTGGAGTTCGTTTTCAATGGTGCTGCGGTCTTTGGCAAGTTTTTCAGCGATCATTGAAAGGTATTCGGGAATCATTTTTCCTTTTTCGTGTTCGGTAAGGAAGTTTGGTTCGTTCGAATGGGCCGCCAGCAGCGCTGCGATTTTCTTGAGGTTTTCAATTTTTAGTCCATCCGATAATTCTCGCGTTTGAGAGATGGATACATTGATACTGTTGAGAACGTTGCCGACGTTATGGAGTACGTTGGTTGCGATTTCAGCCATGCCGGCTCGGCGGGAGGCGTCGACTAGTTTTTTGTGTGTAGAATCGAGTTCTCGCTCGGTTTCTTTTAGGCTCGTGATGTCCTTGCTGATTCCAAAGATTCCAATGATCGCTCCTTGTTCGTCGATCAAAGGCATTTTGGTGCTAATGCCCCACATTTCTTTTCCGGTGGTGCGTGCTACTTTTTCTGATTTGCCGATCGACGGTTTTCCGGTGCGAATGATTTCCTGTTCATCATTGTAAAAAACTTCCGCACAGACTGGGTCCCAGAAATCAAAGTCGCTTTTTCCTAAAACGTCGTCGATATTTTTTGCACCGACTCGTTTGACCATTGATTGACTGATGCAGGTGAACTTTGAATCTAGGTCTTTAAAGTAAATCAAGTCCTCACTGTTCCGCATCAGGTTGTCGAGCATCGTGGCTTCGAATTGTAGCTGTTGCGAAGATTTTTCAATTGCGAAGGTGTAAGTGCAACCAAGAAAGGTTCCATCATCGGCGAAGACTTTGTCGCCATGAAATCGAATATTAAGTTGCTGACCGCTTTCATTAACCGGGGTTAGTTTTTGGAACGAGTTTTGCCCTTGTGCGAATGCAGTTTGGGCGGCTTCAATTGTTTTTCGTAGGTTTTCACAGCCGATGCATTGAGTAATAGATTGACTTCCAAGCGGTTGCGAGATGTTGACGAAATACTGCTTGGCCGACGGGCTGATCATGGTCAGTAGGTCATCTTTGTCGGTGAAGAAGTTGCAGCTGTTCGATTGACTCAATAGTTGTCGCAAGAATGGTTCGAAGTGTGACATGATTTTCTTCACTTAGAAAAGATAACTATTTTGGTAGACGCGAATTCGTTCGGATCCCCGGACTACCTTAAAGCACTCTTTTTTTTCGACCGTTCTGGACGTTGGAGATGATTGGTTAAACTGGATTTAACGAGCTAATTTCCAAGGGCCGTTCGGTTTTTCCGGTTTTTCGGTGACTTTCGGCGGCCAGTTCCATGAATTGGTCCCATGTTTCGGTAAACACTGACACGATGACGGGATCAAAATGGCGTCCGGCTTCGGATTCTATCAACTCCCGGGCACCTTCGGCTGACATCGCTTTTTTATAGACGCGTTCGGATGTCAACGCATCGAAAACGTCGGCTATCGCAACAATTCGCGCCGCCAGCGGGATGGAAGTTCCTGACCGTCCCGAAGGGTATCCGGTACCGTCATGTTTTTCGTGATGGTGCCGTGCGATTTCAGCTGCGGTTTTTAAAAATTCACAGTATTCAGATTCATTGCATGCATCTTCAAGGGCTTCGGCACCAATTACGCTGTGCTGCTTCATGACCTCGAACTCGTAAGGTGTTAGCTTGCCGGGTTTGAGCAAAATCGAATCTCGAATGCCGACCTTACCAATGTCATGAAGTATGCTCGAACTCGCGATATTTGTGACGGTACGATCATCAAGTTGGTTCGCTTTGGGGTAAAGCCTAAAGGCGTTACTGCGAACATGCCGCGGAGGGAGTGATCGTTGTCGGGTTAGTGTCGGATCAATCCAGGCTGAATGTCCAGTTCAAGTGACTCGAACAGCCCGGCATTGTATCGCTCGATCGCAATCGCTCCCATCACGGCGTTGTCGGTGCAGTATTGGAGCGGTGCGATGTGCAGGGCAATTTGCTTTCGGTCGCAGGCTTGTTGAAGTTGTTCGCGGAAGCATCGATTGGCTGCGACGCCACCGCCGACACAGATTGTTTTCAAGCCTGTTTGTTCGGTTGCGGCGATGGCTTTTTTGACGAGGCAATCGACGACTGCTTGTTGGAAGCTCGCACAGATGTCGTCAATTTTTTGTTGCGGAATTTTGATCGCTTTGAAATCGACTTCACCGGGGCCGGCGATGGCGTAGCGGACGGCTGTTTTGAGTCCACTAAAACTAAAGTCTAAATTTTTGTCATGGATGAAACTGCGGGGAAATGCAAAAGCCTTCGGGTCTCCATTGACGGCTTGTTTTGAAACCGCTGGACCACCCGGGTAGGGCAGGCCGAGCATACTGGCGACTTTGTCAAACGCTTCACCAGCAGCGTCGTCGATCGTGCCTCCTAGGTATTCGGCCGTTAAGGGGTCTTGGTACTGGTACAAGTGGGTGTGCCCGCCGCTGACGATCATGCCAACACAAGGAAACACGGTTTCGGTAGTGTCCAGTTGGCAAGCATAAACATGGGCGTGTAGATGGTTGATGGCAATCAGTGGTAGTCCGCAGGCCAAGGCTAGGGTTTTGGCTGCGACGACACCGACCAATAGCGATCCAGATAAACCGGGGGTGTTGGCGACGGCGATTGCGTTGAGGTCCGTTAACTGAAGGCCGGCTTGCTTAAGTGTTTGGTCGATTACAGGAATAATTCGCTGAACGTGAGCCCGAGCGGCGATTTCTGGAACAACCCCGTTAAACTGCTGATGCAAATCGTCTTGGGAGGCGACGACACTGCCCAATACTGCTCGATTTGCCGTGATAATGGCAGCAGCCGTTTCGTCACAGGTGGATTCGATACACAGGATTTTGAAATTGTTGGAAATTTCCATAGTTAGGCGAGTAGTTTCCGAAACAAAGCCGAAAGGCTTGGGTTAAGAAGTTAGGCGAGTGTAGCTTGATTTATTGGTAGAAACCTACCAATTGACAGCGGCTTGCGTAGGACACCGAGGTTAAGGTGACTTAGGTAGTAATTTTGATCTCGAAATCCCGAAAGACATAGTAGTGCAGGGATAGCAAAGAGAATTTTAGCGTCATTGTGTGTTTTGCCGCAATGAGGCTCGCAATTCAACGAATGATCGTTTTCGCAGCGGTTTAATTTTCGTTACGAACGATTCAATTGATAGGGTTTCCCATGAAGTTTTGGCTCGTTGTTTTCACAGCATCGTTATCGTTTCCATTGGCCGTTGGTCAAGGTGCGGTTTTGTCACTGGGGCAGGGCGTTCAGCAAGCGAAGTCGGTAACGGCTGAAAAAGTTAGCGAGCCGAGGCAGGAAGAGAGCCTAAAAACGAATCGACGGACCACTGAGGGGAAGATTCATTTTTCTTTTCAGGATCAAGAGTGGTCGGCGGTGATTCCTTGGTTTTCGGATCAGGCAGGTTTTTCATTGCAGAACGTGGAACGCTGGCCCGACGGAACATTCAACCTGCAAGACAAAGATTCTTATTCGGCTCTTGAAGCGCTGGATCAACTAAA
Organism: uncultured Pirellulaceae bacterium; assembly: GCA_964582115.1. Lineage (GTDB taxonomy): Bacteria > Planctomycetota > Planctomycetia > Pirellulales > Pirellulaceae > Mariniblastus. Next base: position 14,635 of record CAZORR010000031.1, on the reverse strand, counting down.
CCGCTCGCTTGCTGGTTTGAACGAACCGTTTACGTTAATTCGTAAACGCAAAATGCTGATGCTGAAACCGCTGGCCGAAGCGATCAGTAGCGAACTGATCGACTCTGTTAGTCCAGCGGATTTGGACCGGCGAGGAGCGTTCGAAGTGATGAGCGTGATGTTTGATTTGGGAGAATTGGATGGTAAGCAGCTTTACGATGAGTTGCAAACACAGGTGTCTCCGCAAAATCGAGATTACTTTAACGTGTTCAGCGTTTCCAACCAGTTACAGGTTCGAGAGACGGGCGCGCGTCTAAGAAATATTCGCGATATCATCGAAACGGCTAAGAAGAAGCTGGCTGATGAAAAGCCAGGTTTGATTACTTACAAATTGAAATTCCAAGACGCGGAAACCTTCGTCTCAGTCGTGGGGGCTCAGTTGGGAATCCCCGCGGGGAAAGTCACTACCGAAGATGGTTCGATTTCAATCATTGCAGATCCGCTTGGCAATCGATTATATGTCAGCGGTTCTAAGAAAATGCTCGACCGATTTGCTCGGCTTGCCAAAGCGGTCGATTCTGATCCAAATTTTCAGGCAGAAGAATTAATAATTGAAAAACCGTCCTTGCAAACTTACCAAGTCACCATCGATCCCAAGCTCGCTTATGATTTGCTGAGCACCATGCTTGAAGGAAGTGGCGCCCGAATGCAGCAAGACGAGATGTCGGGTGCGATTACGGTGTTGGGGCGAAAAGCCGATCACGAGCGAGTGGTGGAATCGCTGGGTTCTGTTTCGGGTTTGAAGACCAAGAATTTTGCGATTATCGCATTGAAGAAAGTTGACGTTGTCGAAGCGTTGGGTGTGCTACAGTCGATTTTCCGACAGAACACATTAACCGAATCCGCCAGCACTAAAGGGCCGGTATTGATGGCCAATAGTTATCTTAATCAGATCATCGTGTCAGGGTCGGCCACGGAAGTTGCCGAGGTCCGTTCGATCGCTGAAGAGTTGGAAGCACGGTACGTGCCTGTTGAGAGGGGGCCGCGTACGAACACCCGAATCATTCCAATGACTCAGCAAGACCAGTTGCGACTTGCACCAGCGCTGGGGGATTTGCTGGGTACGGTTGGGCGAAGCAATCCGTTCAATGTCATTCGCCCAGAACAGCGAAAGGATTTAGACGATCGAATTCATCGTGGATCTTTGCAAAAATCAGATGAGCAACAATTGGATGATCAGTTGATGCAGGAAATGATGGAAGGAAAGCCGTCTGCAAAACGTTCGAAGTTAAAGTTGCCTACCGGGGCGTCGCGATCGACTGTACGGGAGAGTCTAAATTATTGTTTGCAGCAGGCGTCAGGCTTGGTGGTTTTAGCCGTCGGAGCGGATTGTGTTCAATTCGTTTCGAATTCGATGTTGTTTCAGCAGGCTGATCAGGCAACCGTATTAACGGACGGCAATCTCGGTTATCGAAGACCGGAAAACAGGAAGTCGATTACCGGGGCGCCGATTGAATTTCGGTTTACCGAGTACGGATTGACTGTCGTGTCGGATGATTTGGACGCTGCGGATGACATCCAAGCTGCGATAAATGATTTTTTGGGTGAGTCGAAAGAAGTTCAATTGCCGTCTTTTTTTGAACTTCAGCATCGAAATGTCCAAGAGATGCAGCGGTTGTTAGAATCGATTTTGGGGTTGAGTGGTTCGTCTGACGGTGGTGATGCTGGCGGGGACTCGTTGACTGGAATGGTGGAGCCTGGCGGTGATTTGTTTGGCGGCTTGTTAGGGGGTGGTGAAGGCGGGGCCAACCTAGAAGGAGATGTCAAGTTCGGTGCTGATGTGCGCTTCAATACACTATGGGTTACCGGCGCCACGGGTGATGATCTGTCGATAATTAACCGTTTGGTCGAGTACTGGGATCGGCCTGAAGGTGAAACCAAGCCGGAACTTTTCGGAAAGACACGGATGATCAAAGTGTATTACCGTGATGCTGCGGAACTTGTTGAACTGATTAAGGCTCAACGTCCAGAGATGATACACAACGGTCAGGCCCAACAAGGAGCGAAGGACAATAAGGAAGTGGCGGAAATGTTGAAGGCGGTACAGTCGTTGAAAGGTAGCAAGGGTGGTGGGAATACTGGTGATGCCAGCGCGAAACAAACGGTTGTTTTAGGAGCAGATTCTGCTAACAACATGATTTTGGTAACCGGTCCAAAGTATATGTACGACGATATTTTGGCGATCGTTGAATCCGTCGATGTCGCACCTGGGCCTCGATCGACCGAAGTCATTCCCAATGTGCCTAACGCTCAGTTCCTATTGGACGCGTTAAAGAATAAGTATGGTAAGAAATTGATGCTCGCTGGTGAAGCACCAGCGGCAACCGCAGCAACCGCTAAGGATGAACAGCAATCTAATAGCAACGGCAGTGCTCGGAACGGTCAGAATCAAGCACGTCAACAGCTTCAACGGGCGTTGCAACAGGAGGTCCGCGGTCAAGTTCGAGGTGCTGGGGGGCGAGGTCGAGGCGGTGCTGGCGGCGGAGGTCGAGGTGGTGCTGGAGGTGGCGGTCGAGGCGGCGGAGGCCGTGGCGGTCGCTAGTCAACCGGCAGTATCCGAAGTATGCGTAAAGTACCAATCCGTAACGATTCGGTAGAAATTGCGTGCATTTTCAGGCAAATTGGCCCCTTGAATTCCGAGTAACCCGTGTGGCCGTTTGCAAGCCCCAAAACCTGTTAGATTTTGAGGAAAAAAATTCTGTTCGGCAAAAACCTAGGTCGATAAACAAAAATAAAATCTAGGTAGACATTTGGGTGGAAACTCGTTTTTTCACCGACTAAAATCGGCCGCCTTCCGGCCTCGATTTTTCTTTGAACGCCGGGTTTGCTGATTCCGTGTTTAACCCCAAGCGTGCTGATGACCACTGGTCACGAGCGATTTCTAAAGATGACGGCGGCTGCCCCTACAATCTTGCCGTCGTTGCTACAGTGTGATTTTGGAAACCTCGAACGCGAGGTTGCGAGTTTGACAGAAGCCGGCGTTGCTGGCCTGCACTTGGATGTGATGGACGGTGTTTTCGTCCCGAACTTTACTTACGGAATAACGATCGTCGCGGCGCTGCGGAAGCTCACTGACTTGCCGCTGGACGTGCACCTGATGATGGTGAATCCTGAAAAGTACATCGACCAGTTCTGTGAAGCTGGAGCTGACGTGCTTACCGTTCACGCGGAAGCCTCCGAAGACTTACCCGCGGTGTTGCAGCAGATAAAAAAACATCAGGTTGCTGCTGGTGTTGCTGTTAATCCTGCGACTCCCGTATCGACCATTGCAGACGCACTGCCGTTAGCGGATCTTGCGTTAGTGATGAGTGTAAACGCGGGTTTTGGTGGGCAGAGTTTTATTGCCAGCGTATTAGAAAAGTACGAACAGATTCGACAACTTCCTGGCGGCGATTCGGTTGTTTTGGAAATCGACGGTGGGATTAACGAAGGCACGATCGCTAGTGCGACCAACGCTGGCGCTCAGTTGCTAGTTGCTGGTAGCGCGATTTTCAAACATGACGACTACACCGCTGCGATTGAGAACTTGATGAATCACGTCAAGGTGGAAGGGTAAATAGATGATAGGCACTTTGACTAAGTTAAAAGTTTGCTCTCGAATTTTGTTTGTACCTCGAGCACTCACTGAATTCGATGAGCAAAATCGAATCTGTGGTTCGCTGGATTTGCCACTGAGCGATCAAGGCGTTGCACTGGCCAGTGAATGGGCCGAAAGTCTAAAGGGCGTGAAGTTCGATAGCGTGATCGCCGCCGCTGGCGTGGCTGATAAACAGACCGCGGAGATAATCGCAGGTGGCCGCCGAGTTAAAGTCCGCGTCGAGAGTTCTTGGCAGAATCTTGACCACGGACTGTGGCAAGGAAAGTGTATCGACAGTCTCAAAGAGAACTGTGCTCGCTACTATCGCCAATGGCAAGAGAACCCGGAGGCAGTTGCTCCACCAAACGGTGAAACTATCTCGGACTTAGTCGCTCGAGTTGAGCCAGCGTTTTGTAAGCACTTGAAAAAGCGAGCTGGTGAGATTCTTGTCGTTGTTGGGCCTCAACCGTTGATCGGCGTGCTAAAGCAGTTGGCGGAAGATTTGGACGCCGACGTGGATTGCATCGGCTGGTAGGCGGCTGACGGTGTTGAACGGTGTTT
>CAZORR010000031.1:5244-10358 GCA_964582115.1 uncultured Pirellulaceae bacterium | reverse complement strand
ACGCCGACGTGGATTGCATCGGCTGGTAGGCGGCTGACGGTGTTGAACGGTGTTTGGTCGTTTTCTAGCCGTGACGAAGCTTTATCTAATTGCATTCAAGGCTTCGACGGCCTGCAGTACTTCGTCTTGGGTTGTGCACAGGTGGGGCGCGAATCTCAGGTAGCCGTCTCGCGGAGTGAGGATGATGTTTTGTTCGTCCAGTGTTTGGCTGATTTGTTCAGCCGAGGAAACTTTGGGGATGATTGCCAGTACTCCAGATCGATGTTCAGGTAGGTGCACGACCGGTTGGTATTTGTCAAAGTTTAGATGTTCGAGCGCTAATTCTTGCAAGGCAAAGTTGGAATCGCGAATGGCTTCCATGGTGTGCGGTAAGAAAACCGTTTCTAAACCAACCGACAGTGCGTCAAGCAATGAATAGCTGACCGTTGAGTACTCAAATTTCTGGCCGTTTTTAAAAGGCGCCCAAGTGTGGTCAAGGTACTCGGTGCCTTGCTTCATCAGATCGGATCCGGACATTGTGATTGCGATTTTGTCACGGAACTCTGGGCTGGTGTACATGACACCAGCGCCGACTGGTCCAAGCAACCACTTCCAGCCAGCGGCGGCGACGCAGGAAACGCCGAACTCTTCCGGGTAGACCGGCAGGCAGCCGAGACCTTGGGCGGCATCGACGACTAGGTCGATGTTCTTTGATTTGCAGAAGTCCCCTAGTTGTTTGAGGTTTGCTGCGAAGCCACTGGTAAACTGGACGTGGCTGATCGCGACGATTCGAGTGCGATCGGTGACGACGGATTCGAGTTCTTCAAACGACCAGCCACGAGCGAATTTAGCGTCGATCGGGCCCGTGTAGGGACGGTCTGCTTGTGGAATGTCGGTGTCGGAAAGTTGTATTAGTTCCACTCCGCGGTTGGATTGTAATACCCAAGGGTAATGGTTGGCGGGATATTCGTTGATGTAACTGACAATCTGGTCGCCGGGTTCGAAGGGGTAGCCGTTGGCGATCATGTTGATCGCTTCTGACGTGTTGGTCACCATCGAGATGTTGTCTGGGTTCGTTTTAAGTAGCTGCCCGAAGTTTTTGCGAAAGCGGTCAGCGATGTGGTTGTCGTCGACGTATTCAGCCAACATGCCTCTACCGACTTCACGTTGTCGATTCATAAAGTGGATGGCGCGATCGGCAGCCGGTGAGTTTAACGGTGATACACTACAGTAGGCCAAGCAGTTTATGTTTTGTTTGTGCGGAAAATGGCTTAAGTCAATGTTTAGCTTGGTGGAGTTCATGGCAAAGTCGGACAATTAAAAGCTGGGAATATCTGGCTTGTGTAATTACTCGAACGTCATCGGTTGCGTGAGTAAGGTCGGCATTGTAATTATCTTGGAGCATCTGGCCTATGCCGGTGCTTCGCCGATTCGCGCCGCCGGAGGAAACGATAGAATTGCGGCGAAGTTCTACTTAAGGACAAGTGTAGGGCTAGACTTCGGTTGCATACACGGTTGGTCGGTCTTCTTGGCTTTTTCGATACTCATTTAATTCTTGTTGACATCCTCATGCTAACCGACTTAATTCTTGGGACCGCTGGCCATATCGATCACGGAAAAACGTCTTTGATCGGTGCGTTAACGGGCACCAATACGGATCGTTTGCCTGAGGAAAAAAAACGAGGGATCACGATTGAGTTGGGGTATGCTCATTTGGACTTGCCGCCGTACCGAATGGGAGTGGTGGATGTGCCAGGGCACGAAAAATTCGTTCGCCAAATGTTGGCCGGTGCGACGGGAATGGATATCGTGATGCTCGTCATTGCCGGCGATGACTCGATCAAACAGCAGACGACCGAGCACTTGGATATTTTGAGAATGCTAAACCTGCCTGCCGGCGTGATTGCGTTAACCAAGTGTGATTTATGTGATCCGGATTGGCTTGAGTTGGTGGAAGATGAAATACGGCAGTTGGTGGGTGATACATTTTTGCGAGATGCCCCGATCATTCGAACGAGCTCGAAATCAGGGCAGGGGATGGACGAGCTTAAAGCGGCGTTGATTGAGGCTGCTGAGAAGGTTGCAGCGACGGATCGGTCGAATCTGAGCCAAGCGCCGTTTCGAATGGCGATTGATCGTAGTTTTTCGATTACAGGACACGGAACCGTGGTGACCGGTAGTGTGAACAGTGGCCAGGTTTCGATTGGTGATCAGGTTGTCATTCAACCGGGAAATTCGGAGGTGCGAATTCGGGGGATTCAGAATCATGATTCGGATTCCGATTCAGTGTCGCGAGGTCAGCGGGCGGCGATTAATTTGGCCGGTGTACATCATTCGGAGATCGGTCGCGGGCATGAACTCGGTTCGCCCGGTCACTTGTTGCCGTCAAGGCTAATGACGGTCGAACTATCGATGCTGGGCAGTACACATCGCAAATTGAAAGATCGTACTCAGGTTCGGTTTCATGTTGGTACCGCTGAACTGTTTGCCAATGTCCGTTTGCTAGATAGTGAGCGGCTGGATCCAGGTCAGAAGGCTTTTGCGCAATTGTATTTGAATGAGCCAGTGGTAGCGGTATGGAATCAACCGTTTGTGATTCGTTTAGAGTCGCCGGTGGAGACGATTGGCGGTGGGCGAATTTTAACGGCGAATGCAAATCCGATTAAAAAGCCAACGGAGCTTGATTTGGAAATGCTGCAAAAACTAGCAGGCAATGACATCCAACAGCGAGCTTCGGCTGGATTGTATTATGCGACAACGCTTGACTGGAACTCAAAGAACCTAAGCCGAGATGCGGGGATTACGGATCACGAATCGGTTTGCGATGCGTTGCGAACGTCTGGGACATTGATCGAAGTTTCGGTATCGCAGACTCGAAATGTGACGATTCACAAGCGTCGCTTCGAAGATCTTGGGCACCGTGTGTTGAATACGCTTAAACGACTGCATGCTGATCAGCCGTTGCGATTCCAGCATGCAAGAAATTTGGTTGAGCACGAGTTCGATTACTTGGGGCAACCGGAGTTGTTGGCGTTGGTGATTGAACATCTTAAAAAAGAGAAGCACGTGGTGGCGAATGTCGCTTCGATTGGTCTGGTGGGCTACGGCCCGAAGCTGTCCAAAGGCCAAAAGGCATTACTTGGGCAATTGGTTGAGACTTTGAAAGGGGCTGGCTTTGAACCGCCAAAGGTTGCTGATTTGACTAAGGCGGCGACGAAGAATAAAGACTCGGTTGAAGAACTATTAGAGATGGCCAAAGAGAATGGCGATTTGTTTCTGATAGCTGAGGGGTTTTATATGCATTGTGATCAGATGGATGAGATAAAGTCTTGTTTGTTCAAGGCTTTTAAAGAGTCGCCCGCAGGGATGACAATGAGTGATTTAAGAAAGGAGTTGGGGACTAGCCGAAAATACGCGGTTCCAATTTTGGAATATCTTGACGCAAGTGGCTTTACAATTCGATCAGGAGATGTCCGAACGCTTGCACAATGAGCATGCGGTTTTTGTTTAGGGCGAGTTTAAATCGGCGGTAAGCTTGCGGCCAACTATGCGGGTTGATCTTCTGCATTGTCTTATGCATTCGAAGCGGCTCACGAGTGATTTTTTTTGTGGCGGATGCAAGTTTTTAGGGTTGTCGAGACACTTATAGAATAAGCCGGTTCAGAGTCTGCTTTTTGTGGCTCTTAAACTCACGTTGATGCGTTTATACAATCCAAGAAAGATGTGAATAATATTGCAAGAATCGGATTTAAAGTGTAAGTAATCTCCCCAACGTGATGTCTAGTAACCGAAGCTGGTGTTCGAACTCAATTGAGTTTCGAGCGCACATTAATTGACTCAAATTTACGCATGTAGCGCTCTCAAAAACGGAATAAAAACCATGGCTGATTCTTACTGGTACATTAAAAATTGTAATCTGTTCGCTCAACTTTCTGCTTCGGATATTGCGGATCTCGAGGCTGAGTCCAAAGTCAGAAAGCTGAAGAAAGGCGACCCCGTCTACTTGCCAACCGAACAGGCTGATGGCGTGTTGTTGGTTGCTCAGGGGCGAGTCAAAGTTTGTCATGCCACTCCAGATGGCAAGCAATCGATCTTGGGGTTTTTGGATGTTGGTGAGATTTTTGGCGAATTGTCAATTCTTGGAAGTGCCCGGCGCGATGAGTACGTCGAGGCAACAGAAAAAACTACGCTGGTTTTGCTTCCTAAAGACGCTATTAATCATGTGCTTCGAAAGTACCCAGAGCTGGTACTGGGAATCACCAAGATGATCGGTCTTCGTCGGCAGCGAGTCGAAAAGCGATTGCGAAATTTGCTGTTCCGTTCAAATCGCGAGCGAGTGATCCATCTTTTGATCGAACTCTGCGAAAAATATGGGCGAATGAGCGATGCTGGTATCACGCTAGATATTCGTTTGTCTCACCAAGAGATGGCTTCGATCATCGGTAGTACTCGGGAAACCGTCACCGTTGTGTTGGGGCAGTTGCAGAAAGAGAGTCTGATCCAAATTGCGAGACGTCGCGTGGTAATCCTGAGCCTACGACAGTTGGCTGAAGCGGTTAACGAGAAGGTTCCTGAAGTACGAGGGTCTGATCCTCAGTTGGGGCGATCGCAGATTATTCCACGACTTCTAAACTAGTAGGGCGGCATGTGTTGATGCCGGCGAAGAAAAGATCGGTGGTTGCATTTGGGTTTCAAATGTGCCACTCGGGATTGTTTGTGTGACTCAGTCGACATCGCTTAAGTACTTGTCCCAGAGTCCAATAGTTAGTGACAAAGCAGAAAAATGCAAAAATGCGTCGCTTAAAGAGCTGTGTGATAAAGTCTAGCTAGTTCGAACGGACTCTAAGTAATTCGAACGGTTCCGCAGCAGACACATTTCGTTGGCCAGAAAAATACAACCAAGCCAAGTGAGATCACCACGAGCGCAGCTTTTGTTGTGATAGGAAAACGTATCCGGGCGTGGTTATCTTCTCGGAAGCACTGCTTGCAAAAACGTTTTTTGTGTTTTCTGTTGTTTTTCATTGCTGGTCTTTCTAGTTGCTATCTCTTGTTAGTAGCAAGTTGCCTGCCAGTTAGTTGAAAATTGTGAATAAGTAGCAAATCCGAGGTTTTTGCGTTAGGCCTCAAACAGGCCT
>CAZORR010000031.1:0-5144 GCA_964582115.1 uncultured Pirellulaceae bacterium | reverse complement strand
AAACTCTTTTGTTAGGTCTCAAACTCTTTTCCGAGGTTTTTGGGTTAGGTCTCAAACGCAGAAACTCAGATTGAGACGATTGTCTCGATTTATAACAGGTTATTGAGATTGGCCAGAAGGGCAGCCGTGTGGCACAAGATCGCTGGCAACCATGTTGATTGGCCGCGTTTTGTTTTTTGCGGCGACAGGATTGATGTGACAGTCTACTAGGGAGTGCGTTGCATTCGGGTAAGCGGTGCCCGTATCGCCTATGATACGAAGCTTCCAGTTTGTCACGCTGGTGGTCCATCAGAACTGAATTGACGATTCGATTGCAGTTCGGGAATCTTGAAGTCTCACGACTTCAGCAACTATTCGATAAGACCAGGCCGACTAGTTCAGGGCTTCTAGGACGATGTCGCAAACACGGTCGACATCTGCCTGTTGCATCATTGTGCCACTAGGGAGGCAAATTCCATTTTCGTATAGGTCAGTGGAAACGTTGCCCCCTACGTAACGGCAGTCAGCAAAGGCTTTTTGCAAGTGTAGCGGTTTCCAGACCGGACGCGATTCGATGTTGTGCGATTCTAAGGCGGCAATGATTTCAAGTGGACGAGTTGATCGTTTGGTTGGGTCCAGGCTTACAACGGTAAGCCAACGTGTGGACCGACCGAAGTCAGTTTCAGGCATCAACTCGATTCCGTCGACCGCGTCGAAGCGCTCGGCGTACCAAGCAGCGATTTGGCGTTTTTGATTGACTCGGTCAGCAAGCACTTCCAGTTGTCCGATTCCGATCGCGGCCACGACATTACTCATCCGATAATTATATCCAACTTCGTTGTGCTCATAGTGCAGCACTGGCTGACGGGCTTGGGTGGCGAGGTGACGGCATTGCTGGATCAATTCTTCATCGTCGCTGGCGATCATTCCTCCGCCAGAAGTCGTAATGATCTTGTTGCCATTGAATGATGAAATCGCCACTTTTGCTTTCCTGCCGGTTGGTAAATCGCGGTAGGTGGCGCCGAGGGATTCGGCCGAGTCACATACGACTGGAATGCCCAGTGGATCGCAAATTTCAAGAATGCGGTCTAAGTCACAAGGTTGTCCGTACAATTCGGTTGGGAGTACTGCAGCGGGTTTTTTACCGGCAGCCATCAATCGTTTAATTTCTTCGGCCAAGAGATCTGAGTCCATGTTCCAGCTGTGTCGGTCGCTATCGACTAGGACGAGCTCCGCATTGCAATACTTAACCGACGCAACGCTGCCAATGAAAGTCAACGTCGATCCAAGTACAACATCCCCAGCTTTTACGCCAACGCCACGCAACGCCAAGTGCAATCCCGCCGTGCCGCTGGAAACAGCGACACAATGTTGGAAGCCGGTAAATTCACGAAACGAAGCTTCAAACTTATCCAGCTGTGGTCCAACTGGGGCAATGTAATTCGACTCAAACGCTTGTTGGACGTATTCAATTTCTCGTCCCGACATGTGTGGGGGCGAGAGAAACATTCGCTTAGTAGCGACATCAGAATGGTTCATGATTACTGGGCTTGTGTGAGTTTCGAAGCCATGTCGGCAGGGATGAACTCAGGGATGAAAGTGTGCATTAAGGACCGAATCCGTTCAGGAGGTAAGAAGGCGGCATCGATCAAAGACTGAACTTGTGACTCGACATCGTCTAACAAAAATGGCCGACTGGTTGAGGATAGGATTTGTTTGTGCTTGGTAGGCAGTGACTTTTCGTTTTCGTAATATAGTTCTTCGAATAGTTTTTCGCCGGGGCGCATTCCCGATTCAATGATGTCAATCGAACCTGGAGCGTGTCCAGCCAAGCGAATCAGGTCTTGAGCCAAGTCGATGATCTTGACGGGTTTTCCCATTTCTAAAACAAATATCTCTCCCCCATTACCCATTGTCGCAGCTTGTAAAACAAGTTGCGTTGCCTCTGGGATGGTCATGAAGTACCGGGTCATGCGGCGATCGGTGATCGTGATCGGTCCGCCTTTTTGAATTTGCTCTTGGAAAATCGGAACAACACTACCGGCCGAACCAAGTACATTGCCGAAACGAGTCGAGATGAAGCGAGTTGGAGATTGATTGTCAAGTGCTTGGCAGTAACGCTCGGCCATTTGTTTGGTGCACCCCATCATCGACGTTGGATTGACGGCTTTGTCGGTGCTGATCAAAACAAATCGTTCGACATCATATTCATCAGATAAGTCCGCAACTACTTTGGTACCAAGTATGTTGTTGACGATGCCTTCGCCAACGTTTTGTTCGACTAATGGCACGTGTTTATGGGCTGCAGCGTGAAATACGACGTCGGGCCGAACGGTATCAAAGACCTCACGCATCCGAAACTTGCATGTGACGTTAACGATTTTCGGCGTTAAAATAACGGGCGTGTCCGCAGAACGTAATTCACGTTCGATATGAAAGATTCGATTCTCACCTCGGCCGAGCAAAATGATCTCTGACGGATTGAAACGTATGATTTGTCGGCAAAGTTCGGAACCAATGGAACCGCCAGCGCCGGTTATCATCACGCGTTTCCCGCTTACGAACTGGGTGATAGCCGCAACATCAAGTTTAGCTGGCTCTCGCCGTAGCAGGTCGTCGCAAGAAACCTCTCGAATTGGCATTTGATCCATACCACGCAGGTGTTCACTGAGCGTTGGCAGGATTTTGATTGTAAATTCATGCTCTGATGCGAGGTCCAATAGATTGCGAAGAGATTTAGCTGGAATGCTGCTCGCGATGACGAACAGGATGCTCGCTTTGTGTTCCAGCATTGTTTTTGGCAAATCGTCGAACCCAGCGACAACCGGAATGTCACTGAACTGGGTGCGCTTTCGCGGTTTATTGGGCGAAACCATGGCGCGAATTCGAACATTCAAATCAAGTTGACTGTTGATCATGTGAGCAATGCGAGCCGCACTAGTAGAATTCCCTACCAGCAAAGCTCGGGTGATATTACGCTTACTGTCTAAGGGTGCGATTCGTTCGTCCCATACCCGCCAAGTGGACCTCAACGCACCGATCAACACGATTGTCACGAAGAAATCATTCGCAATCACGATTCGTGGAATTTGCCCAGGCAAAAGCAGCGAATCTAAGGCAATCAAGATAAGAGTCGCAATGCACGAGCTTCTGACTAACGAAATCACATCTGAAAAGTTTACATGGCGCCACCAACCGTGGAAGCTATGTAGGCAGTAAAACACGACCAGCTTAATTGCGATTACGGGGCCGACTGAAATGCCATACAGTTCGATGTACCGCGATGGTACAACAAGAGAAAACCTCATCAAAAAGGCGAACCAGTAGACAAGGCAGAATAGCATTGAGTGCAACACGATCAGGAAGACCATGCGATGATTTTTCAAAAACTGAACCCACGAAGAAGATTCGTCCGCGTGGTCGAGGCTTGATCCATTCGCAAGTGCTTCTTGAGCACATGCAATTGATTTTTGATCGTTTTTAAAGGACATACAAGGTTGCAATTTGGGAGGAAGTTTCAAAGGTGCTAAGCTAGGCTAACGAGTAGTCGTTTTTCGAGTCTTGACGAGATTGAGGCAGTTGGTTGGAGGAGCTCCGATTGGGAGGATAGTTGTGTTTGCAACAGAAAAGTTTAAATTTGGCGCACAGAGACAAGGTACTCATTAGCCATTTAAATGCTATCTAAGCTTTAGAAAAAACTATTAAATACTGCTTATCTTGACAAAAACACCTAAATTTAAGCGTATTCGGAACAATCAATAAAATGGGTACTTCTTATAGACATTTAAAGGCATGCCACTGTTGTGGACAGGTTCAAGAACTACCGGATATCGAGCTGAAATCCGAAAAGTTAGTGTGTTTTCGATGCGAAACAACGTTTCAACCTCCAATAACGGCCGAAAAATCGGCGAGTAGGACTGCTGCGGCAGCATTGGGGGCGTTTTGCCTGTTTTGGCCTGCAATATTGATGCCAATTTTAGAAGTTGAACAATTAGGTAATCACAGCCGTTCGAGCATATTAAGTGGGATTATCGAACTGTTTCAGCATGGTAGCTATTTTGTTGGCGGGGTTGTGTTTTTGTTTTCAATCCTGTTTCCACTAACGAAAATCGTGGTTTTGTTCGAACTCAGTTGCCTGCGGATTCTAAAGCGCCAGCATAAGGCTTTTATGCTTCGATTGATGGAACAGCTTGGAAAGTGGAGCATGATGGATGTGATGTTACTGGCCTTCTTAGTCATGCTTGTTAAGTTAGGTGATTTAGTTGAGTTTCATTTTGGGCCCGCTATTTTCGCATTCGTTGGTTGTGTTTCGATGAGTATGTTGGCTTCGATCTGCTTTGATCCACATGCTATCTGGGGTGTTGAAGAGGACCAGTCGGAAGCCTAAGGCATCCTTTTACGGGCTGCGATTTGATGCCAACTTGGTGATATCAACCGACAAATTAGTGCGGCAAGTCAACAATGTGTTGGATTTTCGCCTCACAGCAGTTTTATACCAGTAGGTTCAATTCTGGTTATAGCGGGACACTGGATCGCTACTCACTTCAGCAGTATTTCGATCTCCATTGGGCTGAGGATTTTGCGTGGTTGTTAAATTTTAACAGCGTCGAAATGGGCAGGTAGATTTTTGTGGTCGGCGGAATTGCGCCCGCGGACGAGCGGATCAACTAGGTTTTTATGCATCTTTGGACTCATAGCAACACTCGGAGCCGCCGGACAAACAAGAATGAACGGAATGATTGTTGAAAGAGGCTAAAGAATGTGTCCGGAATAAACGAAACATATCCTAGGAAGTCATTTTTCGTTCTTAACCAATCGCTTACTTTTATTATTGAGCGTGCGGATTTTCAGATTTGTCACCTGATCGAGAAAAGACAACCCCGGGGGGGGATTCGATGCCAGGCTTCAAGTCTGGTTTAAACACGTGGCGGTTTTCTAGACCCAACGAGATCCACTGCGTCGTGTTTCTTCCCAGGCGATATCTTCGCCGTCACTCGATCAAGATACGTTGACTTTGCCGATTGATATTGAACCGTCACAGGTTCGTGTTAGTTGTGGCGATAAGTCTACTGATGTTGGTTGTATGACTGATGTCGTAACGGATGAGTCAGTACGGACACTTGCTCAGCCTAATTAGCGATTACATGTTTATTCCGACCCAGATG
>CAZORR010000030.1:0-22258 GCA_964582115.1 uncultured Pirellulaceae bacterium | reverse complement strand
AGCATTCTGTTTGAATACTCGTTTACCCGTAACATCGTAGCCGTAGTCTACCCTTCGCGCAGGCAGGCACCACATTAAGTGTCACCCCGCAAATCTCTGACGCCAACTATTTAAACCTTGAATTCGATATCACAGTCAATGATTTTCTGGGGCCAGCGATATCTGACGCGGTGCCGCCCGAGAGAGTGACGGACCAGATCACCAGTCAAGTCAGCATTCCAGATGGGCATACGGTTATCGTGGGTGGACTGAAAGGCCGAAGTGACGCGCATAATTTCACAGGCCTGCCTTTCTTGCAGAATATTCCAATCATCAAACGGTTGGCAAGCAGTACTTCTAATGGAACTGAACGGGATCGTCTTTTCGTCTTCATCAAGCCGATTATTTTACGAGATGACAAATTTAAGGATCTAAGGGTCCTTTCTTCAATCGAGCGTAGAGAAGCCGAACTTCCAAGTGACCTTCCTTACAGCGAACCCGTCCTCATTCGATAATAGTAACTATTTCCTGACGCGTCTTCACCCGACATTACGAATCTGAATCAAAACCGATCAGCTGTTCAGCAAACTCTAGTTCTTCCGCCGATGCCGAACGAGAATAATTCTTGATCTGCTGGCCGATGATCGACAACCGTTGCAGCAATGTAAGCGGGTCCGAAAAATCCAACGGCGGTTGCTCTTCCAGATTTTCCGCCTCAGTCCGTTTGATATAGTAACCGACACTCATCCGCGGAGGGCCATGAACCGACTGCCGAGTACCCCAATGAGCCAACTGAGTCGTCCAACAAAACACCGAACCTCGTTTGCCTTGTAACGAACGTACGTTTTGCAAACTATCGACGTTAATCTCGGCGGTACAATTTTCGTAGTCAGGGTCAAGCGATGCCGGTAAAACACACATCGCCGAACTCAAATGATTCAAATCGGTCAACGGAACCCAGATCGTCAAATAGTCCAAGTGCTCTTCATCGTCGATATCTACCTCGCGAACCTGATCGCGATGCGGGGCAAACGCCGACTGGTTGTCCGGCCGCACAAACCAACTCCATACCGCCGGCAAACACTCGTAATCGTCCAGTAGCTCCGAAAACAACGGATCCATTTGCAACAACAAATCCCAAAACTCGTCGTACACAAACGCGAACACTGGGTGAATCCCGTTTGCCTCTAACTGTTCAAAACAAGCCTGCATCCGATCGATTTGCCGTTGGTCAAACCAAGCGTCGTAAGCAAAGTAACCATCTTGGGCGATCGTTTGCTGGCACGTCGCCCAAGTATCGTGATCCAGTGTCCGCGATTGCCCCCAGTCCGACCGTTCGGCCAGCGGCTGATTGGAAATCGAAAGCTGCGGGCAAAGGTCCCGCCAAAACTCTTCGGTCTGAATGCTATCTAGATCTAACTTCATTGGGTTTGCATCTTACCAAGATACTCGAGTAGTTCAGGAGTTGGGTCGTCAATCACAATTCTTTCAGTCGCTTGCGGGTCTTGCTTTGACCGAACCATGATCACGACCTCCGATGAATTACCATCGGTACGTTGATGATAAGGGCGTGCCCCACTAACACCTGTCACCTGTCCTGGGTCTGCCCCACCAAAGGAACCAATGGGAGCCATCGGCTGACGTGAACCTGAATCTGAACTCCGACGTGCAAACGCCAGTCCTTGACTACGGCTCGGCGGGCTGGCGGGAACTTGTCTTAATCGTTCTTGGTTCAACTGATCTGCAAATCGCTGGTTACCGGGTCCTACTTCAGCGAAACGATCTCCAACGGGTGGCTCTCGGACAATCGATGAGGGACTACTTGGCGTTCCAGGCGTAGCCCTCGCCAACCTTTGATTGGCGTGTCCCTCAAACAGATGCTCCAATCCAGTCGCGGCGAGCTGCCAGTAGAGCGTATCAAGCGCGCTGTAGATACCTTCATCGACTTCCACGGCTGCCGCGTTACAAACGCCGATCAATTCGCCCGCTTCGGTAAACAACCCTCCACCGCTGCGACCGTCCACCGGTCGACCGAAGATGTCGTACTTCAACGACCCATCGTAGGTGGCTCGATTCTTAATCTGTGAGTGACGTATCGTTGGGTCTTCACCGTGATCGCAGCCAATGCTAAACACATCGACCCCTGACCGAATTGGTGCTCGTTTTTCAGCCAACAGCACGGGTGTCACTGGTTTATCCGTACGGATCACTACCAACGCGATGTCCTTGGACTTGGCATCGTAATCTACCAATCGCCCTGACGCGATTCTGGGTTGCTTGTATAAATCGTATTCTGCTGTAATCTTTCCTTGCCCTTGTGAATCACGAAACACGTGACCACAAGTCATCACAAGGCTTTCATTGCCGTGTGAATGAATCACGGTTCCTGTCGCGTACGATGTGCCTTCACTATCGGCGACTTTCAACCGCACGGTCGCATTCATCGCTCGTTGTTCGGCCAAACTACGTGGCTGTGATGTACCACGAATCATCGTTGGGGAATTGTATGACGATCCGCTACGTCGATCGGGATCTTGGTTGGATACGTGGCGGTCGATAACCACTTTGGCTTCTGGGGGCTTGGTGGCGACCAATGGATTTTGTGGCGATGGTCGATCAGCATTGGGGCGTCGGTTGCTGCCTCGGTTTTGGCTATTTCCATTAGCAATTCGATCAAAAACTGGCTTCGCTGAAACACCGACACTGGCAAACCACTGTTGCAATGTCGAACCGTCGATCAAACCCGCGTATCGGCCAACAATTTGGTTATCGGCGATCAACACGACCGTCGGTGTCCGATCCACCCCCAACTGCTGAGCGAACTGACTATAGTCGGCCGCTTTCAACGTCTTGACTGGGTAACCATTTTCCGCCAATTGATCGATCACCGGCTTAACCGCCAAGCAAGGCGCACAGCCATCGTTGGTGAAAAAATACAAGATCGGCGTTTGATTTTGTTGAGCGACAACGGACTTGGCTGTCGTTGTTCCCAAATAAAACGCCACGATGGTCGTCAGCAACAACCATTGACCCGCGCGCAGGCATTGATACTTCGCAAACATCCGTTCCCTCCTTGGACTGGATGACCGTTATAAACTTGTTCGAATCTATCGCATTCCATTGCGAAACATTGATCGAACGGTCAGTCTAAAAATTGCGACAATCCAGACCGACTGGGTTACGAATTAGAAACCATCGCTCGAATTTGACAAAGCTCGATTCAACATGCATTCAAAATCAACATTCACGAGCTAGCATTAAGCCGATAATGCGATAAAACTAAAACAAATGGCATTGTTTTCGCCGTTCAAAAATGCCGCCCGAACAGTTACTGTCGATCTAAAAATCCGTTGATTTTTTTACCCCTGTTGCAGTTGGCTGGCTTTTAACCGGAATAATTTTAAGATTGCGACATGGATACAAAGTACGATTGCAGCAGTTCTCTTGACTGGCTTAAATCACTTTCGGGAAAGATTTCGATTGCCATATTTCTTGTTTTGATTTCAGCGCTGCCCGTCATCGCTCAGCAAGACGCCCGAACGGTCCGCGACCATAGCCGGCCGCGGCCAACAACTTTTAGCAAACCCGTATTAATCGAGTTTCACGGCGAGATCGACGGCCTGCTGACAGGTTTTTTTAATCGAGCGATGGACAGCGCCGAAGCGGCGGGCGCTGATTTAATCTTGCTGGAAGTTGACAGCCCGGGTGGGCTGAAAGTCGAAAGCCTACAGATGGCTCGACGCCTGCGCGACTGTAAGGCCTATACCGTTGTCATCATAGAAAACGAAGCAATTTCCGGCGGCAGCTTGGTCTCGCTAGGTTGCGATGAAATTCAAATCAATCCCGACGCGAAGTTTGGTGATTCAGGAGAAATTGGTTTTGATACCGAACAATGGGCGTGGCGATTAATCGAACCTAAAATTGAATCATACCTCTCGCGAGACGCAAGGGACCTAGCAGAATCGAAAGGCCGCAACCCAGACTTAGCGGAAGCGATGGTCGACTCGGATCATTTGGTTTACTCTCGTATCTCCGACGATAAAACACTAGAGCTACGGGGCATCACGGAAGACGAAGTACTCGATCCGTCTTGGGACTTGATAATCGAAACCAAAAAAGATCGCTTCTTAACCGTCAGTGGCCAACGAGCCGTAGAACTCGGAATCGCCCAAGGCCACGCGTCGTCTCGACCAGCCATCGCGGATGAACTGAACTTCGATTTAGACCAAGCGACGGTCTACCGACCTACGATCACTGATTATTTGATTGCGGTCCTGAACAACCCCTTGGTAACGGGTCTGATCATTTTGTTTGGGTTGATTGGATTGTGGGTGGAACTGAGCGCTCCCGGTTTGGGAATTGGCGGCTTGATCGCTGGTTTATGCGCGCTGATCTTTTTCTGGAGCCACTTCTTAGGTGGCACAGCAGGCTGGCTTGAGGTCACGTTATTCGTGGCCGGGATTGTTTTTATTGCGGCCGAGTTGTTCGTGATCCCTGGGTTTGGTGTGGCTGGAATCGCCGGACTGGGCCTATTGTTCGTCAGCGTCGTTTTGGCCAGCCAAGATTTTGTCATACCAGCGACAGCAACGGATTGGAACCAACTTTTTACTTCCATTCTGGTAATCACCGTTGTTGGTGTTTGCTTTCTGATTGCAGCATTTTTCATCACTCGCCGAATGGGCAGCATGCCGATTTTCAAGGGCATTGTTTTGGATTCCGATATTGGACGCGAACCCAAAGAAACCGCGCTAGATGCTGACCCTACTCACACTCCGCCCACTCATGCAGGGGTCTCCGTCGGCGACCGAGGCGTTGCGGATTCGCTACTCCGCCCAGCAGGCCGAGTCAAAATTAACGGTCGCGTGGTGGATGTGGTCAGCGACGGATCGTTCGTCGATCCAGGTGTACCAATTCAGGTGATAAAGATTAATGGCAACGTGATCACGGTTACTGAAATTGAAGCTGAATCATGATCTAACGAAACATCGCAACTCACCCGCACTAGATCCCCCCTCCCCAAAACGTCACACTCGACGTTCTAATTTGAGTCCAACGCTCCAATGTTTGGTTTCTTCGAAGAAACCTTTTTCTTCTCCAGCGTGATACCACCATTGTCTTTGATTTTCTTCCCCGCCTTAATTCCGGAAGACCCTCGCCGCAACTGATAGCCTAACAGCTTCTTCATGTTCTTGAGATCAATATCCTGCGGCGCTTTTCCTGGCGATTTAAAACGCATCTTGCCTTCGACTGGCGACGAATCGCTAGGGTGTGGCGAGATGCCGATGTACTGGTTATTGCGAAACTTAACACCTGGCCCAGACTTTTTCTTGCCCCACGATCCTCGGCCTTCAAAGTAAAACACGTTGTTTTCGAATACCGAATTAATTGGCGTTCGCCCGTTCGGAAAAACACTCGCCCGATATTTTTTGCTGATGAAATGAGTGTTGTTATAGATATGAATGTCTTCGGATTCCGTATTGCTATCGAATCCATAAAAGTAGATTCCCTGACGATCATTCACGCTCAAATTATATCGAATGACCACATGGCGATTGGGACGCTTCATAATCCCACAAAACCATAGATTGTCGTGACTGTAGTTGTACTGAATAAACGTATTGACGCAGCTAAAATCTGCGTCGAAACCACCTCGGTCTTTATCGCCGGCGCCGACGTTCCCGTAAGCTTCGTTGTATTGAATTTTAATGCCGTCTGTATTGAAGCAAAAAATACTGTGACCTGTATCGTAACGACTACTATTGGCAAGCGTATTGCGTTCATAAATTGCGTCTTTGCTTGCCCTTGCAATGATGCTATTGCGCCCTGTTCTATCAATAAAATTGTCGGCTACATAAACATCGGTCCAGAGGTTTTTCGTTTCATATCTGTTTTTATGAAACATCACCGCGGCCGCTGAAGAATCATTGCCAATCCCAACTCCGCCAACATCTTCGATGCGGTTATTGGTAATTCGAAGATCATGAAAGATGGACTCGTTAAGCTGAGTCATGTGAACATGAATCCCTCCGCGTTTCTTACCCGCAACCTTTCCATTAACGTCGTGGACGTAGCAGTTCGTTATATAAACGTGCTCAAAAACGCCTTCGCCACTCTCCTTACTCTTCTTCCTTTTTCCGCTGGTCGCCAACACCCTAATACCAAAGAGCTCACCTTGGTCCTTGCGAGAGCCATTGGTATTAGTGATCTCCAGTCCATCGATCTCCCAAAACGAAGGATTTTTCAGAAAGACCCCAGCCTGTTCCTTTCCTTCGGCATCGATTCGCGGTCTTTTTTTTCCTTTACCGATACTGCCAATTCGAATCGGCGCCCCCCGCTCCCCCTGGCCTTGGGGTGCAAACATGCCTTTGAACCGCCTTCCTTTCTGAAAGACAATATTGTCTCCAGCAGAAAAGGTAGCCTGCTTCAGCTTGTCAAAGTCAGCCTGCGATTCGATGTAATAATCGGTTGCCACAACCGGGCTAACAACCAAAGCCAACCAAAGGACAACAACCAAACTATAAATGCTCTTCATATTCGTGTGCGATCAGTCGCAAGGAAAAAAGTGTGCCTGAAAAAGTCAACAAGACTAAACTATGCCAAGCTAACGCAGGCAGGATAAATTTTCAGCAAGAAAAACACATCAATTGGCTTACCAAGAAGCTTTGTCTTACCAACTTCACTCTTTCAATTCATGCTGATACTTGTAATCTTAAACCGCTTTTTTTCAAGAACCCAACACTCTCGTGTTCGAACATACTCAGCTTTGATCGGTGGTAAAACCGAATATGTAACCGCACTTACGAACACGACGCCATTCCTGCAGGACAATGCTCCTGCCCCAGTCTCAAACTTTTTCATTCCACTGTACCGTGGAGTACTTTTCTCGCGTCAACCGTTCACACTGTTCTTTTAGTTTTTCAAGCGTTGCTACGTTTGGGTCTGCCTCAAAAGTAGCCGACCAAGTTGTAGCGATGGCTTCCATCAGCTCGCCAACCGACGTATCCAACTGAGCCAAAAAACTTCGGTGGTCGCGTTGTTGCCGATAAGCCGGCTGCCGAATTGGCTTTCCCAAACAATTAGCAATCAGATCAATATCCAAATCACAAATCATTGTTCCGTGATAGACGAACCAATTTCGTTTACAGCGCAACGCGTTACCGGATACTTTTTGACCGTCGACCGTTAAATCCGACGTTCCGCTGATTTCTGCATTAATGCCTAACGTTTTAACCGCAGCCTGCATTTTCGACATCACAAACTGATGAGCCCGATCAAGCAGTCGCAATTCAGGTCGCAAACGATAGTCCAACAACACCGCATACATCAAACATCCAGGCCCCGTGACAATCGACTGTCCTCCACTACAGCGACGCACGACTGGAATCTGGTGCTGCTGGCAAAACGAATGCTTGACCTCGGTCTGCCACGGCGAACTACGACCAATCACCACCAACGGCGACGCCGGTTGCCACAACCTAAGCACCTCCGAATGTTCTTCCGATGCTTCCGCTACTTCTAACAGGGCTTCGTCCAATGCGACATTCGCGAGTGGGTCACTAAGAGTCAGGTCGATTCGAAACATAAAAATTGATCTTCGAGAAAGCGAAACGGTTGATGGTTACTCTACAACGACCATCGTCACCCTTGGTCATGTGAAAGCAGTCTTCTTCAGCGGAACGACAGGCGATTTTCAAAAAGAGGGTTCATCCCGTGAGACAAAATCTACATACAAGCTCGACGCGCGAGCGAGTGCATCGGTCAATTTCATGCAAATGCACTTGCTTGCGCTGCGAGCTTGTATTTCAGGTGTTTTCATTAAGCACGTACTTTGTAGTCGAATTAAAACTCATTCGAGATAACGAGTAATTTCCACTACCGCCTCGTCAACAAGGGCGCTAAATTCTTCACACAACTCACTGGCTCCGGCCAAACTAGGATCCGTAGTAGCCAGTTCTTCGATCCGGCCTGCAACTTGTGACGCTGCGACCACTCCAAGATGCCGCAACGATCCGCGAAAACTATGGGCACTCAAACGAACCTCCCTCGGATTACCAGACTC
The DNA here is from genome assembly GCA_964582115.1 of uncultured Pirellulaceae bacterium. Taxonomy (GTDB): domain Bacteria; phylum Planctomycetota; class Planctomycetia; order Pirellulales; family Pirellulaceae; genus Mariniblastus. The sequence continues at coordinate 14,220 of CAZORR010000030.1, read as the reverse complement.
GATCGCAAACTTAAACTTCTTGACCAACTTAGCCTGATCATCGACAAACACCCGCAGCAACTCTTTTAACAAACCCTCATCACCACCCACGGTTTCAAAAGCGGTCTTCCAATCAACCGAGGTCGACTCCGCTTTCTTTTCCACCTTAGTAACGTTGATTGTCGTATGGTGTCCAGTCAAACGATCAATCAATGCATACAGTGCCGACGCCCGAATAGGCTTGGCCAGATAATCATCCATTCCTGCTGCCAAGCATCGGCTTCGATCTGCCGGACTAGCGTGAGCTGTCAACGCAATGATGGGGACTCGATTACCACTATCAGCCTGCAACCGAACGATCTCACTCGCCGCTTCAAAGCCGTCCATCTCTGGCATTTGCACGTCCATCAAAACAATATCGAACGACTCTTTGGCGAACAATTCAACCGCTTCCAATCCATTGTTGGCCACCACCGGGTCATGCCCTGCCCGCCTCATCAACGCGTTCATTAAAGTTTGATTAACGGCGTTATCTTCAGCCACCAAAACTCGCAACGGATTTTGCGACTGCACCTCGAACAAATCGTCACTCGGTTGTTCCGACGTGGTATCCATCGTGTAACTCTGGTCGCACAAAGAAGCAATGCACTCGAACAAATCACTGTCTTTGACAGGCTTGATCAATTGTTGATCAATGCCCAGTGCCGCGCGTGCCTCACTAATATCTTTTGTGTTTGCATTGGCCAGAAAAACAATGCGTATGCCACAGCCCCGATCATCCATTCGAATCCGCTCAACAAGCGAAAAAGCAGTTTGATCGGGCAGTTCAATATCGGTCAGCATCAAATCGAAAGGCTGACCGGCATCGCAATACTGTTTATACGTTTCGACCGCATCACTACCTGAATTGACGACTTCAGCCAATATCCCTTGTGACTGTAAACGCTCTAGAAAATTGTCCCCTAACGGAATTGATTTTGTCACCACCAAAGCGCGACATCCTACTAACAGTGGCAACCCAACAGCAGGATTTACCACCGGACGCCCATCAACTTGCGTGTCAATTGAAAAGCTAAACGTCGAACCTACGTTTGGCTGGCTTTGAACTTCCAAAACGCCGCCCATCAACCCAACCAGCCGTGCCGAAATTGCCAACCCAAGCCCGGTGCCACCATAGTTTCGCGTAATTGAGGTGTCCGCTTGCTCAAACTCTTGGAAAATCCTCTTTTGTTTCTCCGAAGGAATCCCAACTCCAGTGTCAGTCACCGAAAAATTCAACCGCACTAAGTTTTTATTGTCGTCATCCGGACGAGTCGTTTCATCACGCACCACCGACAATTGAACATGCCCTGTTTCGGTAAACTTAACGGCATTGGAAACCAAGTTCACAATCACCTGCCGAAGACGCACCGAATCACCAATGATTTCGACCGGCGTATCAGCCGAAAACGAACAAAATAATTCAATCCCCTTGTCATGTGCTCGCAATCCCAGCGAACGCAGTGTGTCACCAAGGCTTTCACGAAGATCGAATCGTCGATGCTCAAGCTCAATCTTGCCAGATTCAATCTTGGAGAAATCTAAAATATTGTTGATCAAAGCCAACAACGATTCCGCCGAAATTTGGACTAACTCTAAATGCTCTCGATCATCTGGATTCTTTGACGTCGCCAACATCAAATCCGTCAATCCGATGATACCATTCATCGGCGTTCGAATTTCATGGCTCATGTTCGCCAAAAAATCACTCTTGGCCTGACTCGCCGCTTCCGCAATCTCTTTGGCCTGCCGCAAAGCCTCTTCGGCCCTTTTTTGGCCGGTTACGTCCCAAAAAACACACTGGACGCCGATCAACTTTCCCTCATTGTCCAACAGTGGCGATTTAATGGTCTCAACAAACAGATGCTTACTGGACGGATGAGCTTCCACATCACGGAACGTCTGCCGAGTCCGCATGACCCACTCGTCGTCCTTCAGAAATTTGGCCGAGAATTCAGGCTCGAACAAATCATCGTAGGTTTGGCCGATCAACGGCGCCATCGACGTCAGTCCCGCCGATTCATAATACCGCCGATTCGCAAATATGAATCGCCCCTCCACGTCTTTATGAACTACGCTCAGCGGCAAATCATCCACCAACGATTTAAATCGAGCCGATTCGGCCATCCGCTGATCGTTTGAATCTTTGCGAGTCCGCGACGCAATCGCAATCGCCGTATTCGAAACGTTCAGTTCTTCATCGGGCGAACAACCTCGCAGTCGAACCGTATAATGGACGACCTGCTTGGCCACGTTCAATCGCAACTTGAGTGTTTTTTCAATCCGCGACCAATCGGTAATCCCCGTGATCAAACCAAGATCATTCGGATCGATGATGTCAAACCAGCTTTGTGACGGAAGCACTGCGATTGCCGCAGCTTCCGGGTTTGCCACCAACACTTCCCCTGTCAAAACATGAAAACACCACGCCGGTTGCTCGATCATGCTAAGCAAATCGAACAAATGGCGGTGCTGTTTTTGAAATTTAGACGCCATACTGGCGTTATCTGGAAAACCAGACATGGCATCTCCTAATAAAGGGAGCCTTCGTCGACGGCGACTAGCTTACAGCAGCAACCGCAGCGTCGTAATTTGGTTCCTGAGCAATTTCAGAAACAAGTTCCGAGTAAGTCACTTTTCCTTCGGTGTCCAAAACGACAACCGATCGAGCCAATAGGCCTTTCAATGGACCATCAACAATCGAGACTCCAAACGAATTACCAAACCCATCACAGCGAAACGCTGAAAGATTCGTCACGTGCTCAAGCTGGTTGCTTTCACAAAAACGCTTTTGCGCAAACGGCAAATCCTTGGAGACATTCACAACAACGGTGTTGTCCAAGCTACCAACTTTTTCGTTAAAAGCTTTCACCGACAACGCACACACGGGCGTATCGAAGCTTGGCATGGTATTGATGATGACTTTCTTACCAGCAAACGATGCCAGCGTTGCATCGCTCAAGTCGCCACCAACCAGTGTGAATTCAGGAGCATCTGCGCCCACTGCTGGTAGGTCACCACAAGTATTGCAAGCGTTTCCTTTAAGAGTAATTTCAGCCACGATTCGTCTTTCCGAAGTTTTGTGCCAGGGACACGAGTTAATGTAAATTGAATTAATTGAAACAGAAACAAAAATCGCTTCCGTTAAGTAATTTTTGATTTGATTGAATGGAACGCAGCCCATGCAATTTAATGTTTCATCACAGCAACAACAGTAGCTGGAGTCGCCAGACTTCACGATTCTCGAATGCGGTCAGTCCGACTACAATTTAATCAGCCACGTCAAACCACTAGAAGTCGTCGATGCCTTCAACGCCAACGTCGAAATCGTCCGCTGCATTCAAGTCGAACTCTTCACCGTCTACCTCCAAGACATAATCAGAAACGACGAACGCGCCGGCTTGATTGTCAACCTTACTAGAAGCTGTCACCGTACCACGTCCGTCCGGCCCTGACACATCAAAGCGAAACGATGGCGCTCCATCGGGACCAGTAGCGAGTGTTTCTCCGTCGATCGTAACCGGGCTACCAAGTTTCTCTTGAACCACGGATGAACTTTCAACAAAGCTTCTCGCTTCTTGCCGAACTTGGTCGAGTACACTGAACCCATAATAGAATGCGCCCCCCACACACAGCACCAGCAACAACCCCAAGCATCCGCAGCCACCCAAAATCCATTTTAGAGCGCCGCCTTTTTTAGGAGGTTGCGAATCAAAGTTGTTTGCATTGACCGTAGCTTGGTTATCTAAATCTAAACTCATCGTTTAATCCCATTTTTTTAGTGATTCGTATCGACAAAGACAACTGTGATTGCATCACCGCGTCACCTAACTGGCCGGCCAATGAATCTGCCACGATGCGAAAACAACCAAGCTCGCCAATACAGCTCACTTACATTCTAACGATATGAAGTTTGTTCGCAACACTTCTAGGAGTAATCGATCACTCCCCTGATGACGTCTCCGGCGCCTGACCACCACCGTCTTTGTAGAATTCAGGTTCAGGCCTACGAATTTGCGGAATACCATTTTCGTCGGACTGCAATGGCGGCAACGTGTAAGTCCGTTTTTCGTCCACCAAATAGATTTCATCCATCTCGGTCTGGTCAACATCTTTCCGCAACAGCAAATAAACCGTCGAAGCCATGCACCAAAACAGCCCGTGCAAAAACGCGGCTGCCAACGATTTAATTACTGCATTCCAAAAATTAATTGCTGATCGCCCAGCATACATCGACGGCGACTCCGTTGGATCTCCGTCAGCATCCAAAGGCATTCCGATCACCAACTGGTCGATTCTGTTTTCATTGACTAGGTTCGCTCCCCAGGACACCGACCAATACGTCAACGCCACCATCCCATCAGCAACCGATGAAACGATCATCCACGCCAGGCCGCCGAATAAAATCGCAATCAATGCATAACACAAATAATGAAACGGGCGTTGGAACACATAAGCAAACGAACGAGTCATGCTATCGAAAGAATTCTGGCTCTCGCAAGCAACACTCGCAACCATCAACGGCCAGCCAAAGAACGAGCCCAATAGCAGGATCCCCATCACAATCGAGATCCCGACGACGACGAACCACAAAATCCCAACCACCATCACGCCAATATCAAACCCGAGCAACAGCCCCAATGCGAAAGTCGGAATGCACAACGCTGCCACCGCCAGCAATGGCGCAAGTATAGCCCCAAAGGCCTTGCTCCAATTTTCGATCGCAAACTCGAACGCATCATCCAGCCCCGCGTTTTCGCCTCGAGTCAGCCGCAACAAACAAACTCGACAGATCGCGACCCCCGCAAAACTCCACGTCAGCGTAGTCCACAGCGATCCGAACAAGTAATAGAAAAACTCGTCCAGCCCGATCCCTCGATCAAACATTTTTCGGACCGGCGCCACCAACTGCCGAAAAACCTCTCGCGGTCCCGTGATTCGAACACCCAGCATTTCGATCGGTTCTTGCCCATCCGGCGTATCAGAAAACACACCTCGATAAGCACTGGTGTTGTTTCGCAGTTCCTCGATATTCGCCGCCCGAGACTCCTTCGACAAGCACATCTCGCTCAGCATCCACCCCATGGGCGTCGCCGCCACCGCCAGCAAGGCCAGTGCGAGAACCGTAAAACTCGTCGCAATCGGTAAGGTCTTAAATATAATTGTCCATGGACATAAGTCAGCCCATGAGATTTTTTGAATGACAACAGGTCGGTCTGTCACGGTTGTTCCGTCGAGAAGGTGGGTAGGATTTGGACACGGGGATTATAAAACACCCAACCAGAAACCAAAACCAGTCACCCCCGTAACCGCGAAAGTTAGTCAAAACTCACTCAATGTCCAATAAGTCGATCACACAAGCCACAAAGACTTAAGGCGGCAAAGGCTTTTAAAGCTAGAACATCAGCTACCTACGGGGTAAATTAACTACTGGCTACTTTAAGAAATCCCCCTTTAAATTATCCTTAAACAAACAACGTTCTTCCACTGCGCTCGTTTTTGCCTCAAACATCACTTCATTCCCAAGATTGCTACAAACTCCGATGAAACGATTTTGCCTTGCTATTTTGACCACCACCATTGTTCTCCTAAGTCTATGTTCACTGGCTCAAGCACAATTTCGGTACCAGCCCACCTACCAACGCTACCAGCAACCAGGCTACCGGCCCGCTCAGCCACAGTACTTCCGCCCGCAACGTGTGTACCAATCTCAACCTACTTACCGGCCGCAACCCACTTACCGGCCGCAACCAACCTACCGACCTCAACCGGTCTACCGCCCAGCGCCAACTACCCCCACACCAGTCGACCGGAACCGCATCCCAACTCAAACCGGTCAACTAACCGCTGGCCACCCTACACTGCCAACGCCCCAACCAAACGCCAACGACCTTAGCCGACAAAACTTCAACAACCCAAGCCTCGACCTACTGCGCCGACTTGGCGAAGAAAAGCCCGCACTCTCGCCCGACAAACCTTACTCAAAATTCCCCCGTCTATCGGGGGAGTTCGAGCCACAGCAAGCAATGCTGTTGAGCACTGGCGATTTGATGCCACAACACTATCACGTGCTAGAAGAGTTGATTGCAAAAACATCAGGGCATTTGCCGTTAGTCATTTTAGTCAACGACAAAAAGCAACTTAAAACCGCCGTCAACATTGCAGAATCCAGCGGCGCGAACTTGGACCACATCTCCTTTTTTGTGTTTCAATTGGACACGATTTGGTTGCGCGACTTTGGGCCTCGATTCTTAGAAACCGAATCCGATCCCCAGTCGATCGATTTCTTTTACGATGGCACTCGCCCCAAAGACGACCAGTTCCCGAACAAGTGGGGAGAACTAGCCGGAATCAAAAACACAACCGTCGAGTGGACACTGCAAGGCGGAAACCTAATCAGCAACGGTCAGGGATTGGCGTTTACTTCAACTCGATTTTTTGAAGACAACCACGTGAAGTTCCCTTTCAAAAACCGCCCAGGCAACGTCGAATACGAACGCCGTAAGTTGGTCGTCGATGCTTTCAAAACCGAATGCAACATCGACCGTTTGCTTTTCCTAAAACCGCTCACCCCCGAAGCCACCAAGCACGTTGACATGCTGACGACCTTTTTGGCTGCCGACCACATGCTGGTTGCACGCGTGGACCCTCGCATCGACCCTGTTAACGCTAGAATCTTGGACGAAAATGCTCGATTCCTTCGAACCGTTCAAGTCGACGGCCACCCGATGCGAGTTGACCGGATCGACATTCCGCCGCGGCAAGATAAATACTGGAGCCCCTACACCAACGTGATTTTTGCAAACGACTTGGTACTGGTTCCTGTCTACAAAACCGATTCCCCCGCCCTCGTTAGTCGCGCGTTACAAACCTACCGCCGCCTTTTACCGGGCAAGCACGTGGACACGATTGACCTAACTTCGATGCAAAAACTCGAAGGTGCCCTCCACTGCTTGTCGATTAACGTTCCCAAGTTTGTAAACATCCCCGACGGCACACTCACAGTCCAAGAAGCTCGCCAAGTCATCAATGGCACGCGAGCGCTAACCACACCCAAACGCTTGCTGGTCAACAAAAACGTTCGTGAGGACAAACCCAAAAAACCATCCAACAAGCTTCGGCGACATACCCAACTGAAACCTAGCCTAAAACCTAGCCCTGTGATGATCGCCGGCGAAATCATCACCGGCGACCCCGACGCTCCCTCTCCCAAAAAGAGTGAGTCTGCCGTTAAAGTCTCCAGCTCAAATTCCGACCAACTTGCTGCAGCCAACACTTACCGCCGAGTCTTTGTTAGCCGAGACGGACGATTCTCGCTGGATGCCTACGCCGTTGCAGTATCTCGCGGCAAAGTCTATTTACTGAAAACTACCGACCGAAAAATCATCCCCGTCGACACCCACAAACTCAGCCAACAAGATCAATCTTGGATCACCAAGAATACATCTAACATTCGCAATAACGGACAGCTCGTTCGAAAATTCGTCGCTGGCGCACAAACTGACCGTTTAAATCCGTGAGAAATTGGATTAAAATCTCAGCCAACGTTAGTTCTCCTACTCGATTAACGTTAAATTGAGACCAATGCAATCAACTTCAGTCCTCCCAAGGCACGGCTTTATGAACTGGTGTACTGTACGCCTCATCGCCCCGGTTATCTTTCTGACGATACTCACCGGACAATGCCGAGCCGACATTTCGTTGCCGTCGATATTTTCGGACAACATGGTCCTGCAACGAGAATCACAAACCAAAATTTACGGCACGGCTGATCCCAAGCAAAAACTATCGGTGCAACTGGGAGATATGATTTTAAAAACAACGACCGGTGCCGATGGGAACTGGTCGGTGCTGATGCCTACCGGAAAAGCCGGCGGCCCTTTTGAGCTAACTGTAACCGCCGCCGAAGGCCAGCCACAGATTAAACTCAGTAACGTGATGGTCGGTGAAGTCTGGTTGTGCGCTGGCGAATCGAATATGAGCTGGCCAGTCAGCAAAGTACTCAACGCAAGCCGCGAGATCGAAAAGTCAGTTAACTTCCCTAACATTCGCTTTTTCTCCGCCAAAGAAAACGCATCTCGTCTGCCCCTGCCTAACTTTCAAAACGTTTCTGGCTGGAGCGTATGCTCCCCCGAAACCACTGAGAACTTTTCCGGCGTCGGCTACTTTTTTGCTCGCGAACTAAGTAAAACCTTACCCGACATACCGATCGGAATCATTATGTCGACACACGATGGTACCTGCGAGGCTTGGACTTCACGCAAAGGCCTGGAAGCCGTACCACGCTTTCAAGCGATGTTGGAATACTGGGATGGTCGCGACGACGAAAACCATAATCGCCCCAACGTTCTATTCAACGCCATGATCGCCCCCCTCAAAGAAGTTCAATTCCGCGGCGTACTCTGGTATCAAGGCGAAAGCAATCACGGACGTGGCGAGCAATACGCGGAGCTTTTCCCGGCGATGATCGCTGACTGGCGGCAGTTCTTTGAAACTCCTAAATTGCCGTTCTACTTTGTGCAACTACCCCCGTATCGATACGAACAAAAGCCCCCCGAATCGCTACCAGAACTTTGGGACGCGCAGCTTAAAACACTCAATCACTCAAAGCACGTGGGCATGGTAGTCACCTCTGACATTGCCGATGTAAAAGAACCTCATCCCAAAAACAAACAAGAAGTCGCCCGCCGGTTGGCCTTACTGGCATCACACAACATCTACCCCGACCAGCCACCGACGGACAAACAATTACAAGTCTGTAATGGGCCGATCTTCCAATCGATGCGGATTGACGGCCAAAAAATTCACCTGTTGTTTGACAACGCAGACGGTCTGAAAGCTCGCAATCCAGACGAAAAAATTACCGGCTTTCAAATTGCCGGCGCTGACCAAAAGTTTTCTCCCGTGCACGCAACCATCGTCAACGACACCGTCGAATTATCCTACCCAGCCGAAATCACGCCCGTCGCGGTCCGTTTTGGCTGGACCGACACCTTTGTCTCGCCCATCACTAACGCAGCTGGTTTTCCGGCGTCTTCGTTTCGAACGGACAATTTTCCACTGCTATCTGAAGGAAAAGACTTTTAATTTAGTCTGCACAGGTCCAAAAACCTGTTAGAATTCGCCCGCGATTAAATCGCAAGAATTTAGCGGATTCGCCAGACTTCGAGCGCCCGACCGTCGCAATTAAACTCACCAGAGTTCAAGCTTGCCGACCGGGCACTCAAAGCCGATTGATTGTTAGTTAAAATTACCAGCATTAGTCCAAGTTTCTCATGACCAACGAAGAACAAAACACAAACCCTGCTCCGGTTGCCCCGTCCGCCGCTACCCCAGTAAGCAAGCCGGAACCTGCAGCCGCAACTGGCAACCCTACACCGCCGCCCGCACCAGCTGCGGCCACTCAACCAGCCAAGCCTGCCATGGCCATCGGCTCGCAACGCGACCCCGCTGACAAATCGCTATCGCCTTCGGCACCCAAAGCCGTCCAAGCAGCCGTTGCTAATCCAATCAGCCTTTCCGAAACTGCAACGCCGGCCGAAGAGATCAAAGTCGAAGAAGTCCAAGTCAAATCCACGGCAGGACTGTCCGATGACATCGACGCCGAAATCGAAGCCGCTCTAGGCGACATTTCGATGGACGAAGTTGTTTCGGTCACCGAAACCGCCAAAACAGAAATTGAACCCGGCACGCGAGTTAAAGCTCCGATCACGAAAATTCACAACGACAGCGTGTTCGTGAAACTCGAAGGACAACTCGAAGGCGTCGCAACCCTCCACCACTTCAAAGAAGCTCCCAAAGAAGGAGACTTGGTTGAACTGATCGTACGATCGCTCAGCGGCGAAGACGGCTTATACGAACTCGCCGTTCCCGGCGCGGCCATCGGTGCGTCAGACTGGGAAGACTTAAACGAAGGCGATGTCGTCGAAGCCACCGTCACCGGTACCAACACCGGCGGACTCGAAGCCGCCATCGGCGCGCTTCGCGGATTCATCCCTGCCAGCCAAGTCAGCCGTTTCCGCGTCGAAGATTTTTCTCCCTACGTCGGTAAGAAACTCACCTGCGTGGCAGTCGAAGTCAAACCAGAAAAACGTCGACTCGTGCTAAGCCATCGCGCAATCCTAGACCGCGAGAACGAAGAAAAAAGAGTCGAACTGCTGAAAGAGCTAGAAGCTGGCCAGATTCGCGAAGGTGTCATCACTAAGCTGATGGACTTCGGTGCTTTCTGCGATCTTGGCGGCATCGAAGGTTTGATCCATATCAGCAAACTTAGCTGGTCACGCATCAAACACCCCTCCGAAGCAGTCAAAGAAGGCGAAGGCGTTCGCGTCAAAGTCGAAAGCATCGACACCGAATCCAACCGCATTTCACTGTCCTTGCGTGACACCACGGACCACCCATGGAAGAACGTCGGCAGCGATTACTCGGTCGACGAAATTGTCACCGGCAAGGTCACTCGGATTGCCGATTTTGGTGCGTTTGTTCAACTGATGCCGGGAGTCGAAGGCTTGGTTCACATTTCTGAACTCTCCTACAAACGCGTTGCCAAAGTTAGCAGCGTGATTTCCGAAGGCCAAGACTTAGAAGTCAAAATCCTGTCGATCGACAAAGACGCACAAAAGATCTCATTGTCGCACAAAGCCTGTTTGACCCCACCGCCGAAAAAGGTCGATGGCAAACCCGCTGTTGAAGAAGCCGACGTACCGGCCCGCGAATTGGCCGTGCCGTCCCGAACTGAACCGCTTAAAGGCGGCAACGATCGTAAATCGGGTGGCGAATCTATCGGGCTAAAGTGGTAAACATGCTCTGGGACAAAATCGCTCGTCCGCTGCTGTTCAAACTACCGGCCGAAAAAGCTCATTACCTTTCGATGGGCGCTTTCGATTGCTTGCTAACACCGAAGTTGATCTCGAATCAATTTCGTTCGCGTTATCAAGTCAATGATCCTTCATTAGCGACGACCGTTTTTGGTTTGGACTTCAAAAACCCGATCGGCTTAGCAGCTGGATTCGACAAGGACGCTCGTTGGTTTCCTGAACTAGCAACGCTTGGGTTTGGTCATGTGGAAGTCGGCACGATCACCGGCCAAGCCCAACCGGGCAACCCACAGCCGCGTTTGTTTCGGTTGCCACAAGACAAAGCCATCATCAACCGAATGGGTTTCAATAACGATGGCGCCGACAACGCCGCCGCTCGGCTTGCCAAAACCGCCCGCTCCAGCCCAGACGATATCGTTGGCGTCAACATCGGTAAAACCAAAGTTGTACCAGTCGAAGAAGCCGACCAAGACTACTTGTTTAGCTTTGAGCGACTGTTTACCTACGCCGACTATTTCACCGTCAACGTCAGCTCCCCCAATACGCCGGGGCTACGAAAGCTGCAAAACAAAGAACCGTTGATGCGATTGCTGTCATCGATTTTGGAGCTGAACCAACGTTTGGCCGCCGATCACGAAATTGCTCCCAAACCTGTGTTGCTGAAAATCGCACCCGACGTGACGGACGAACAGCTAACGGACATCATTTCGATTCTTCGCGAGATTGAAATGTCGGGCATCATCGCCACCAACACAACGTTATCGCGAGCTGATTTAAAAACAAACCCGACCACCGTAGAGGAAATCGGCGCTGGCGGTCTGTCAGGTGCTCCGTTAACCACTCGCAGCCGAATGGTCGTCAAGCAATTACACGACGAACTCAAAGGCCAAGTACCGATCATCGGCGTTGGCGGCGTGATGTGCGGCGAAGACGCCTGGCAGATGATTTTAGCCGGCGCATCATTGGTGCAAGTTTACACAGGCTTCATCTACGGCGGCCCGGGCATGGTCCGCGACATCAACCGCCACATTGCAGCCCAGCTAAAACAACGCGGCTTCAACACCGTGGCCGAAGCCGTCGGCACCGGTAACAAATAAAGACCAACCAGAAAGCCCCCTCTCCTCGTGAATTCGGAGTGAGTTATGTCATCAAATTGCATTCGAACGTATCGGTTTGATGTCGATAGCAAGTAGATGACAGCACGCATTCTCTAGGGCGTTGATTATTGATTTCTTAACCTAATCCCTGCGTTTTTTGAATCGAAACGGTTTAACCGATTTGGGACGCGACTTTGGCATCTCCATTGCTCTTCTGACATTCTGTTCACATGACAAAGTCAAGGAAGACGGCAATGAATAAGTTACAAATAGTCGGGCTGTTGCTTCTGATCACTTTGGTTTGCCCCGCCTGGGTTCAGGCCCAAGGCAAGCTTGGCCGAGCCCGTGAGTCGGTCCGGCGATCCAAGCCCAAACCTGCTGCTCGGGTTCACAAAGAAAAGACCGACGAGGACGATGATCGCAACAAGCAACGGAAGAAAAAGCGAAAAACCAACAAACCGTCACGTCGGAAACCTCGCTCCAGCAGCGTTCCACTGCTTACGAGCCTATTTATCCCACGAATCCGTCCACGTCCTGTAGTCAATCAAATTCACGTCCACGAAACCGTTTACGTACCCGCGGTCGAGCAAGCGTATGTTCCCGTTGACAGTTCGATTCCACGCCCTGAAGAAACTGTCGTTGCTCAGCCGTTGATTGTTTCATCAGAATCATTCGACTCGTCATCGGCATCAGCAGTCGATACTCGCATTGGCGATGCTTACTTTTCTTCACCCAGTGACTGGTTCAGTCGGTTCACCGTTCAAGGAGGAAGTGACTTTGACGGGCTAGGGCAGGGCGGTATTGGTTTGTTACTTCAGCCAGCAAACTCGTTGGGAATCGAAGCATCCGCCACATTGTTTCGTGAATCGGGAACGGAATTTCGTGACCACCTTTGGCTCGGCGATGTCAATTTGCTTTTTGAACCGGTCTCAGGCGACGTTCGACTTCGATTTGGCATCGGTCTGAACTGGCTTGGTGACACATTCGGCGGAGAGGCTGGTTTTAATTTGACAGCTGGCACTGACATTCAATTGACCAACCGTTGGGTTCTGACTGGCGAAATCGACTATGGAACGCTTGGAGATTCTGACTTACTTCACACTCAAGTGACACTTGGTGCCGTCTTTGGCAATCGAGAGGTGTTCGCCGGATACAATTACTACGACATTGGCGGCGCTGAATTGGATGGCGTGATTTTTGGATTGCGGTTTCGTTTTTAATACAAAAAGACCGTAGCCAAAATTTGTTGAATTAGATTCTGTGTACTGTGTACTGGTTTGAACTTAGTTTAACGCAAAGAATGTATGCGAATGACTTTTTGCGTCCTAGCGTCTTGGCGGCTTTGCGTTAATTTTTATGCTATGTTTGAACCACCGACATTATCTCGGATCCAACTTGCATAGCCATCACTGACGGCGACGATCGGCACGGCGGTAATCTGCGGCTGTTGGTAGCTGTGCAATTCGATGACACTCGTCTCCACGGCAGAAAACAACTCGGCCTTGGTCTTGATCAACAATCGAAACTCTTCGGTCGACTCTGTTTTTCCCTCCCAGCAATAAACACTGGTTATCGGACGTTCCAACTGGCAACATGCGGCAGTTTTGTCGGCAACCAATTTGGCCGCGATCTGCTCTAAAATCTCTCGCTGGTCGCAAGTGGTGCTGATTTGAATGAATTCAGATTCCATTGAAGCTCCTGCGTTTAATGACTTAGATGGTTTTATCGCTTTGACTGAGGGCACCCGTTCCTTGCACACACGACGAGTTTCCACGATCGCTACTTATACTGCCTGCCCCTGCCCCATAAAAAAAGCCAGTCGAAGCAATTTAGCTAAGACTGGCTTTAAAAGTTGCGGAGACAGGATTTGAACCTGCGACCTCGAGGTTATGAGCCTCGCGAGCTACCGGACTGCTCCACCCCGCGGCGAGATTATACGCAGGTTCGGATTTGAATGCCAAGGGTGAATTCCAACTTTTTGCATAAAACTTTTTACGACGCAAATCAGCCATTTTCGCGATATGAAGCACACCATTCTCAGAAGTTACGGATCACTGGCACCATCAAGATCATCAGATCCGGTCCAACCCGAAAACTAAACCCGCCACTTTTAGCCACACAAGAAATCTGACTACTTTTTGACGGTTGGGCCTGAACTCGATAAACTGTACCTTCCGTATCAGACTCTAACGACAGCTTTCATGCCTCCTTCATCACCGACGACAACCGACAACCCCACTGCGTTGCTTAGCCCCTCATTGCTGGCTCAACTTGAACGCATGGAACTT
>CAZORR010000029.1:1833-22372 GCA_964582115.1 uncultured Pirellulaceae bacterium | reverse complement strand
GTTTGCTGGAAGTGACGTTGTTGGATCGATTGAATCTAGACCGAGGCGGACGGTATGCGGTGTCCTTTGTGGTTAAGTATTTAGTGCTTGTGATCGGTATCTTTTTGGCCTGCCGGTTGTTGGGTTTTGCTTGGAATCGTGTTCAGTGGTTGGCAGCCGGTTTGACGGTTGGTTTGGGTTTTGGTTTGCAAGAGATTTTTGCGAACTTGGTCTCGGGGATTATCATTTTGATCGAACGCCCGATTCGCGTTGGTGATGTGGTGACCGTCAGTGGGACGACTGGGACGGTAACGAAGATGGCGTTACGAGCGACCACAATTTTGGATCATGACTATCGCGAGTTGATTGTGCCTAACAAAAAGTTCATCACTGAGGATGTAATGAATTGGACGTTGTCCGATCACAAGTCTCGCTTGGTGATCAAAGTCGGTGTGGCTTACGGTTCGGATACTTCGTTGGTGCAGAACACGTTAATGAAGGTGGCAGCGAGACATCCGTTGGTGGTTCGCGAGCCGGAGCCGAGGGCTGCTTTTTGTGGGTTTGGCAATAGTACGTTGGACTTTGAGTTGCGTGTTGTGATTCCGACTCGAGATATGTTTTTCAAGGTCACGCATGAATTGCACATGGCGGTCGAGGAAGCGTTCCGTCAAAAGAATATTGAAATCGCGTTCCCGCAACAGGATCTTTACATCAAGAACTTAAAAGATCTGCAACCAGTTGCCGCTGCGGGGTAGTGAGGCGGCGTAGTCTCGTTGAGATCGTGAACGTGATGACCACAAGCTAGAAGCTTATGCCACTGTGGGGTTATCGTTCGATATTGTATTCGTCGATTTTTCGGTACAGTGTTGCTCGACTGATGCCGAGCAGTTTGGCGGCTTTGGGGACGCTGTTTTTGGTGCGTTTGAGGGCATCGCGGATTAGTTTCTGTTCCCAGTGATCAATGCGTAAAGTATCTAGTTCGCCGTCACCAGCGTCGCGTATTCCAAGGTCTGTCAGTTCGATCATGTCGCCTTCGGACATCACGACCGCACTGTCGATTACGTTGCGGAGTTGGCGCACGTTACCAGGCCAATGGTATTCTAAAAGTCGCGAGTTGGCGCTAGCGGAGAGTTTGGTTTCGGGTTTGCCGTGTTGGACCTTGAAGTGGTCTAAGAAGAATTCAATTAACATTTGAATGTCACTACCCCGGTCACGCAGTGGCGGGATGTAAAGTTCGTATACGCTCAAACGATAATACAAATCTTCACGGAACTTTTTCTCGACAACAAACTCTTTGAGGTCGCGATTGGTAGCACAGATCACGCGAACGTCGACGCTGATTTCTTCGGTTCCACCGACAGGCAGGAAGGGGTGGCCTTCGAGTGTTCGCAAGAGTTTGGCTTGTCCTTCGAGGGTCAGTTCTCCGACTTCGTCTAGGAACAGCGTGCCCAAGTCAGCTTGTTGGAACCAGCCCACATGGTCACGTTCGGCGCCGGTGAAAGAGCCTTTCTTGTGACCAAACAGTTGGCTTTCCATCAGGTCACGAGGCATCGCCGCGCAGTTAACACTCAGCATCGGTCGTTTGGAACGTGGGCTTGAACGATGGATCGCGCGAGCGACGAGTTCTTTGCCAGCGCCGCTTTCGCCGCGAACAAGCACGCTGCCGGACGCTTTGGCGATACGGGTGATCTTGGATTTGAGCTCCAACATCTCTTCGCACTCACCTTTGAGTTCGTCAAAGTTAGCGCTTTTTTCAACGAGTCGATTGTGTTGTGCTTGCAATGACGAGAAGCTGTTTGCGTTGGCGAGTGCGCGCTCGATAATGTTGGCGGTTGCACCGGCAAGTTGGAAATGAGAAGTGTGAAATGGATTGGTGTCGCGATACAAGTGGATCGCTCCTACGACTTTGCTTTCCGTGTTGATTAGTGGGACGCAGATTGAGTCGGCCCATTTGTCGTTGGTTTCATGTTCAACTCGGATTGCCTTTTTTTGTTTGACAACGCGGTTGGTAAGTTCAGAGTCGAGTTGAACTTTGTCAGCTTCGTCCGCGGGGAAGACTTTCTTGGGAGTTAGACGACCGTCTTCGGATAGCCAAAGGAATCCAGCTGCGGTGGATTCGGTGCGATCGCAGAGTCGCTCCACGCTGATTTCGAGGACGGTTTCTGGATCGGAAACCGAGAGAAGTTTAACACTCAGCTGAAACAAAAAGAAGAAATCTTTGCCCCAATTGTGTCCCTTGAGAAAGTCGAGCGTGTAATGGCCTGTTTCTTGAGGATCCATTTCGCGGTCGTGGATTACAGTCAATCCAGTGGTCTCTGGGCATGATTCGACAGAGGGTTGTTCTGGAGCCGCAGGCGACGTTTGAGGTTTGATTCTTTCGGTAAATGAAAAAACACTGTTGCCAATTCGGACTTCCGAGCCGTCGACTAAGCGGGCTTCGCGAACTGTTTGGCCGTTAACAAAAGTTCCATTACTGCTGCTGTTATCGCGAATCCACCAGCCATCTTCGTTTCGGAAGACGCAAGCATGGACGCGCGAGCATTGCGGGTCATTTAGGACAATTTTGCATTCCCAGTCGCGGCCGAGCATGTTTTCTTGGGTGGGTAGCAGCTCAAATCGCGCACCGGCACTGGCACCGGTATTCATTACAAGAAAGGCTGGGACGGATTTGGTGGACATTGCTAAATTGAGAAAGGAACTTTTGGGCTGCACGAGTGTTGATACTATGGGCTATAATTTAGGCCCGATTGCGTTTCGTAGCAAATCGGGATCTTGGGCTGGCTATTTGAAGATTTTTGGGCGCTTTAGAAAGCGAACAAAATTTTCGAGCAATCTGCCTGGGATTCACATTTTGGATCAGTATTGCCTTGTAAGTTGCTAGTACCTACGATTCCCCGCTGTTCATCGACAATATTGTGTTTGGTGCAAGTTGGGCGAGAATGGGCCCCTTTAAATATAGGAGACCGAATGTTGGCTTTTTTATCGAATCATAAAGTGGTTTGTGGTCGTTGCAGGATGGCGGCAATTGCGGCTGTTTTAGGGTTGTTTATCACAACGGCAACCAGCTATGCCCAACAGGATATAAAACAAGAGTCCGTTCAACTTACTCGGCCAACGGTTGATCAAGGGCTTTCGGCGCGTGTCGTTGCGGTTTTGATGGAGCAAATGCATCTATCTAAGTTGCCTTTGGACGATACGATTTCGGAGCGAGCCTTTGAAAGATATATCAAAGTTTTGGATCCGTTGAAGGATTACTTCCTGCAATCGGACATTGAAGAGTTCACTGTTTTTGAAAAGCAGATCGACGACAAAGTTCAAGCTGGCAACTTCGAAATTGCGTTGGTGATTTTTCGGCGGTTCCTTGAACGCGTTGACCAACGAACCCAGCTCGCGCTGCAAATGATCGATCAGCCATACGATTTTACGCTGGACGAAACAATCGTCACCGATGCTGATTTGCTGACCTTCGCTAAAACGGATGACGAAACTCGGGAGAAATGGCGCAAGCGTGTTAAGTACAGTTTGTTGGTGTTGCGGTCTGCTAAAGAAATAAGCGACCAAAAGAAAAAAGAAAAAGAAGCTGCGAAAGAGGCCTCTGCTGACACAGAGGAAGATCCTAAACCTGTCGTTACCAGAAAAAAAGATCCGCCAGAAGAAATGTTGCGGAAGCGATATACGGCTTTCAGTCGCCGGATGCACCAGTTGGACACTGAGGACGTGATCGAACGATACATTACAGCAGTCACGACTAGCTTCGATCCGCATACCACCTTCATGTCACGGAAGACCTACGAGAATTTCATTATTCAGATGGGTTTGGAACTAGAGGGAATCGGCGCGACGTTGCAGGGAACTGATGACGGCTACACAACGATCAAAGCGGTCGTCAGGGGTGGAGCTGCATTCAAGCAAGGTGGACTAAAAGTTGAAGACAAGATTCACGCTGTAGGACAGGGCGAAGAGGATGGCACGAAGCTCGACGCCACATTGGTTGCCAAGCACGGCACTGAATTCATCGATGTTGCCGGTATGAAATTGGATGATGTTGTTGGTATGATTCGCGGAAAGGCCGGCACAACGGTTCGGTTGTCAGTGATGTCCGAGGACGGCGATTTGCACACCGTAAACATCGTTCGAGAGAAAATTAAGCTGGAAGATCAAGCCGCTCGTGGAGAGATCTTTGAAGAAGGCAAAAATGCTGATGGTTCGGCTCGTAAACTAGGCGTCATTGAGCTGCCAAGTTTTTACGCTGACTTTTCTGGTGGAGATGGACGTAGTACGACACGCGACGTTCGCAAAATTATTGACGACTTTAATTCGAAAGGCGTTGATGGTTTGGTTTTGGATCTGCGAATGAACGGTGGCGGAAGCTTGCCGGAAGCGATCAATTTGACTGGGCTATTTATTGATCTGGGGCCAGTGGTTCAGGTCAAAGATCCTCTTGGCCGTATCGAAGAGCTGTCTGATGAGGCTGCTGGAATGGCTTGGAAAAAGCCACTGATTGTGTTGACGAGTAAGTTTAGTGCGAGTGCCAGTGAGATTCTCGCCGGAGCGATTCAGGATTACGGTCGTGGAATCGTGGTTGGTGACACAACGACTCACGGTAAAGGCACGGTCCAGAGTTTGCGAAACTTGAGTGAAATCCTGAGTAAAGTACGCGGCGTTCCAAGTAAGCACGGTGCTCTGAAAATCACAACAGCGCAGTTTTATCGGCCAAACGGTGATAGTACTCAGAAGCGTGGCGTGTTGTCAGATTTGGTTTTGCCTTCGATCACTGACAATATGGAAGGCATTGCCGAAGCGGATTTGGATTTCCCAGTTGAGTTCGATCGAGTTCGACGAGCTGCATTTTCGCCAGTGACGATGGTCAATCCAGATATGATCCGTAGCTTGCAAGGCAAGTCGGCAGCGAGGGTTGGTGCTTCCGAGGATTTCATGAAGTTGAATGGGAAAATCGCCAAGTATGTCGAGCAGAAGAAACTGAAAACGGTTTCGTTGAATGCTGAAAAGTTCAAGGCTCGTCGTAAAGAGCTTAATGCAGACGATGAGGATAAAAGTTTGATCGAAGATCAGTTAGACAGTGATGATCGCATCGAGCGAGAGTTCTATTTGGACGAAGTGCTTCGCATCACGTCTGACTATGTGGACTTGCTCAGTCAGCATCCCGGCTAAGTCAGCCGGCGTATGACTGGAGCTTTTGTTTCGGTTGACTAACAAATCAAAAACACGCGATCGCAGGGTCGCGTGTTTTTTTATGCTTGCTCTGTCATTGGCCTAAAAGGCATTACTACGAACACACCACGTAAAAAATGTCAGTCTCAGAGTTCATGCCACTTAGTCAGCGTCTTGGTTTGGTTGGCTATTGAAAAACGACCTGCCAAGAAAATTTATTTTTAACTCTTGCATGTTTGGTGGATAGTATCACACCCGATGTACTTGACCGATTGGTTACTCGTGGCGGTGGTGAAGTGGTTTCACTGCCGTAGTTGCAAAAGGGAATCTATGAAAATCGTTATGGTATTATTACTGCTATGTGCGTTGATCGGATGCAGTGGTAGTGAACAAGCAAAAGGCTTGGCTGCATCGTTAACTTTGGCAGAGTGGCAGCAGATGGATGAAGCGTCCAAGTATGAATTGGATACATTGGAGCGTTTGAAAGAATCTGTTCCCGAATATCGGGATGATCAAAAATGGCAACAGTTTCTCGTCGAAGAAGTGGTGCCTAACATGAATCAATTTGATTCGACAAAAGACAAAATCAATTCTAATAATAAACGTTAAGAAAGAGTTCTATGTTGCAAAAAATCGTTTCACTTTTGACAGTCGTGGTACTGCTGACGACTTCGTTGAACGAAGCTCAAGGGCACTTTTTGTACGTTTACGGTGAAGGCGGCGATGTCAAAGTTGTCTTTGGCGAGGCTCTTGAACCTGACCGAGCGAAATTCCTTGGTAGTTTGGCGGCCATGAAATCCCACTCGGTTGTTGACGGAACTGCCAAAGAAGTCACGTTTCAGAAGAAGATGGATGACGAACTCGGCTGGTACGAAACGTCTTTAGATGGACTTGGGCCGATTGTTAATGTGTCGTGTCCGTACGGGGTGTTCAACCGAGGTGATTTGGCCATGTTTCTGGACTACAGCGGTAAGTACGTTCGGTACTCGGGCAACGCGTTACCTCGTAAACCTGCCGATGGTCTGTCGCTTGACATGATCCCCTCTTTTGAAAACGGCCAGTTGAAAGTCGGTGTCTATTTTAAAGGCATGCCGTTGGAGGGAGCGGAAGTGTCTTTGATCCGAATTGACGCGAGCTCGTTCAAAACCAACAGTGGCGATACTGGCACTGCTGTTTTGACGCCGTCGGTTCGGTATCTGGTTCGAGCCAAGCACGTTTTATCTGAATCGGGTGAAGTCGACGGCAAGAAGTACTCTGAAAAGCGATACTACTGCACGATGGTTCTGGATTTGGGTGGCGATTTATCAGATTCAGAAGTACCTGCGACCGGAAAGGTGGTCGAAGAAAATACCAGCAACGTAAAGCTAGAACGTGTGGACGCTCAAATTGAAGACTTTCCTCGCGGGATGACAAGTTTCGGTGCGACCGTGATGGACAATAAATTGTTTGTGATTGGTGGTAAGTCGGGGCGAGCCCATTCGTACGCTCGTTCTTACCAGAATCGTGATGTTTATTGCTTGGACTTTGAAAGTAGAAAGTGGGAAACCGTCGGTGAAACACTGGGCCTACAGGGACTGGCGGTTGTCAGTCATGGCGGACTGATCGTTCGTATTGGCGGTTTGGAAGCTCGTAACGAAGAAGGTGAAGAACACGAGTTGCGGTCGCTGACGGATGTCAAAGCCTTTAACCCGGAAACTAAAAAATGGACCAAGTGGCCATCGCTTCCGCAAGGCCGATCGTCGTTTGATGCTTGTGTCCACCAAAACAAAGTTTACGTTGTAGGTGGCTGGACGATGGCGATCGGGAAAGACTCTCAGTGGGCATCGGACATGCTAGTTTTGGATGCCAGTGCTGACAAACCAGAATGGAAAAGTGTCGAAGTACCATTCCAAAATCGCGCGTTAGCTGTTCGTGCTTTCAAGGACAAGCTGTTTGCAATCGGAGGAATTAACGAAGACGGAACAACCGACGAAGTGCATGTTTTTGATTTGAAAAGCCAAACATGGTCTGAGGGGCCCGAAATTCCTTCGGACAGCGGCATGTTGGGATTTGGTTGTTCGGCAACACCGTTGAATGGTCGGTTCTTGGTTAGTACTTATGACGGAATCTATCAATTGTCCGACGGTCAGAACAGTTGGGAGAAGATACACCAGTTAGAGCCTGGTCGATTCTTCCATCACATGGTGCCAATCGATGAATCCAGTTTCGCTTTGGTGGGTGGGACTCACATGAAACAAGGTCGCTTGCAGAAAATCGAGGTCTACAAAGTGATTGATTCGACTAAGTAATTCGGCTGGCGGCATGGTTATGCTGGTTTGGTTTGGGCAATTGATACATCAACCAATGAGTTTTCGATGAGAGTAATTTTGGTTTTGGTTTGGGCTTTACTGGTTTGTCAGGTTGGTACCTTGCAGGCTCAGCACTGGTCGACGTTTCAAAACGGTGGGGCGGTCAATCAGCCCGGTAAACTGGCAACGAAGTGGTCTCCCGAAAGTGGGATCGCATGGCAAAAGAAGTTGGCTGGTTATGGTCAGTCGTCGCCGGTGGTGTTCAAGAATACGATTTTCGTTACTTCAGTAACGGGGCCTAATAAAGAAAAGATTAACGTTGAGGCTTTGTCGGTCACTGACGGGAGTCGGAAATGGATTTACTCGCACGCCAATAGTACCCCGCAAGAAAACACGGTGATGATTAGTCGAGCAGCTCCCACGCCGGCATGCGACGAACTCGGCGTCATTGCGATGTTCGGCGGCGGGAATTTGCTCGCGTTGGACCATGAAGGGCAATTGCGTTGGCAACGTGATTTTGCTGACGAATACGGCGATGTCAAAGCAAGGCATGGTTTAGCAGCATCGCTCGAACAAAATGACGATCTTGTTTTTGTTTGGGTGGAACGAACTGAAAAACCCTACATTGTGGCGATTGACAAAACTAACGGCCAGACGGCTTGGAAGGTAGATGGTGTAGGCGGAACCTCATGGGGCAGTCCACGTTTGATAGCGATTGGGAATACCAAGCATTTGGTGCTATCGGCGTCCGGAAAACTCGTCGGGCTCAACCCAAAATCGGGAGAACGATTATGGGAATTTGATGATATCGCTGGCAATACTTCAGTCACCCCAATTCCTCTAGGAAGTGGAGCCCTTTTGATTGGTTCAACAGGCAGTCGCGAGGGAACGCCAGTAAAACCTTGCAGTGGTGTGTTGGAGGTCAAAGCTGAAGAGAACGGTTATGATGTTTCGTGGCGGTGGTCTAGCAAAAAACTGACCTGTTCCTTTGGCTCACCGCTAGTTTTTGATCGCCGCGCGTACTTCGTGAACCGCACTGGGATCGTGAATTGCCATGATTTGGACAGCGGTGAAAAGGTTTACACTGGCCGTATTACGGGCGGTCAAATGTGGGCCACACCGTTGGCTGCCAATAACTTGTTGTACTTTTTTGGGAACTCAGGGGTGACCACGATTGTGCAACCGGCGGACGAGCTAAAGATAATAAGCAAGAATCAACTTTGGGAATTGGAGGCGAAAGATGATCAATCGCCTAATTCGTTTTCCGGCTTAGTTTTGTACGCGGCGATAATATCGGGTGAGCGTTTGCTACTTCGCCGTGGTGATAAAGTTTTTGCCGTGACGGCCGAAAACTAGACTGTGGGCGTTAGCTTCGGATGCGATCGATGAGCGATGAGCAAGCGTCCGAGCCTAGCTCGGTTGTTGATTGAATGGCTGTTGATTCCAACAATTGGCGGGCACAGCATGCCCGCCAATTGTTGGAATAGGTTTTTATTCGTTTGGTACCTTTAGATGTTGAATCATCCGGGATTCTTCTAGCGGAGAAACTTCGGCGAACACAAAGCCGTCCCGTTCGACAACGAATACATTTAAGCCTTCTGTTCCTGTGGTTGAAACATTTGGTTGGCTGGCTGTGTCGCGATCGACAAACACGATGACTTGATGCCCATCCACTTCACTCAACATGGCGATTGACTCGCGGCTTGTTCCGCCAAGATACGAAAGACCCAGCATACGAGTTCCCTCAGGCATCTCGGATTTAGCTAGAGCCACGGTCTTACCAAGGCGAAATTTGAACTCATTTCGAAAACGCTGTTCATCCTCGCAGCGATAGTACGGTTGAAAGCCTGCTTGTACGGATTCCTGATACAACAACGCCACAGGCCGATTTTCAAAGTAGGGGCCAGTTGGTACCGGATCGTTCATCAACCAAATGCCAACACTGACCATAGCTAAAATGGCAGCTGTTAAAGCCGCTAAAGCGAACGATTTCCGAGTGGCCGGTTTGTTTTCTTTTAGCTCTACAGTGGGTGATAGATTATCAATACCAGAAGCAGGCGAATCACTTTGAAACGCTTTTCGAGTCAGCTCTTGGACCTGTGTCGAATCTAACGAATCAAATTGGAACATGGACCGCAATGAATCGTCGATTTGATCTTGGGCGGCTTGTGCTTCTTTTAGTTTAACGGGATCGTAATGCTTGAGAAATGCATTGCTTTCACTCTCCGACATCATGCCGTCAAGGTACATTTCTAGTTCGTCAAGTTGGTCGTTTTTATTATTCATCGTTGTCTCCTTCGGGTGAAGGAACGTTTTGTTGGCCAGGGCCGGAGGATTGAAGGATAGTTCGAAGTTTTTTCTTGCTGCGGTGTACTAGGTTCATCGCAGTTCCTTCTGGCATATCCATCAGTATTGAAATTTCTTTGTAGTCTAGTCCCTCAACTGTGCGTAAAAGCAAACAGCTTCGAGCTTTTGGTGTGATTTGTTGTAAGGCGCTTTTCATTCGATCGTCGAACGATCCTTGTAAGGGCTTTAGGTTGCCTGTTTCTCGATTTACCGGGCTAGGCACGGTACCGACGGTTCCTACTTCCATATCGGCAGGATCGGTTGGTTGAGTTTTGCGTCTCGCGGATTTTCGTCTGTAGTTTAATGCACAGTTTCGAACAATGCCGGCCAACCAGCCTAGGAAGTGAGCTTCCGATTCAAATTCGTTATTTTTTTCAATTGCAATTAAGATTGCTTGCTGAACTATGTCTTCTGCGTCACGACGATCACCCATGATTCCAGCAGCTAAACAAGCCAAACGGGGCGAGGCTGATCGACATCGTTCTGCAAAGTTTCGAGCCGTATTAGCGGTTTTCGTATTCAAATGATTGGTATTAGTAGATAAAGGGAGTGTAAGGCTCATAACGCCATGTCGTCTGTAAAGGAAGAACTGCTTTACTTCATCATGCCGTCTAGACTGCACACCATTGTAATGTTACCAATCCGTTGGAATCTTTCACCAATTCACAATCTTTATAAAAATTAAGCCAGACATTTAGTCGCTTTGTTTTTTCCAGCCTTAATTTGGACCGAATCGCCTGATGAATCATCGTTTTTTTGCGAGTTCCGACAAACGTTCCTCGAAACGGTATGGATTTACACTAGTTGAATTGTTGGTCGTGATTGCGATTATTGGGATTCTGATCGGTATGTTATTACCGGCTGTGCAGAGTGTGAGGGAAGCGGCGCGTCGTACGTCTTGCCTGAATAATTTTCGCCAGATTGGCTTGGCAATCAGTAATTACGAATCTGCTCGGCAAGAGCTTCCACCTGGCCGCTTGGGATGTGACGATATCGGGGAGAGCATGTCGGTCCCCGATTGTCCACCGGGTTTGACGAGTGAGGAAAAGAATGGGGCCAGTGGGTTTGTGCTTCTTCTTCCTTTTCTGGAATTGGGTAATCTTGAACAGCAGTTGGCCGTGAATGATGGTGGCCTTTGGAATCGAGATGTTGACGACCTCGCGTGGTGGCAGAGTAACGCCGACAAACGTGAAGGAATTCAAGAAGAGATATCGGTTTTGTGGTGCCCCAGTGAAAATGGCGAACGAGTCAGTAGTGTCTACCAGCCGGTCATTTCTGCGACTTCCAGCTACGCTTTTAGCAATGGCAGCCTGGGGCCAAACTCTCCTGATCTTGTAACCAAGTATAGTAACAACGGTGCTTTTGCTTATAAGAGGCCAAGGTCGTTTCGCGAGGTTGCAGATGGCCTTTCTACCTCGTTTTTTGTGGGCGAGGTGATTCGACCTGACCTTTGGGAATCGTCTAATGTTTGGAGTTATACGCGTGCCAATGCTGATTGTCTGCGTACAACAGACAATCTTTTGAACACGCCTCCGGGAGCTGGAGACGTCCAGGAACGGCGTAACGGAGCATTCGCTAGTAATCATCCTGGCGGTAGTCAGTTCCTTTATGGAGATGGGCATGTTCAGTTTATCTCAGACAATGTCCAGCAGCAGCTGTATCAAGATCTTTCAACGATCAACGGTGGTGAAGCCATCGGTTCTACTCCCTAGTGGTTTTCGTTCGTATTTGACGAACCGCTTTTCACATCGACACCGCCACGCTCAAAAATCGTCTGGCTGGCTGATTGGCAAGATTTAGAAACTGCCCAGTGTGACGCAAGCTTTGCGCTAAAGATGTGTTTCGGTAGCAATCGCGAATAGTCGAGCGCGATTTTGGCGCGCTATCTCAAGCCAGGGAAAATCAGTTTTTGCAGCTGGTTGTTTTTGTGTCCGATGCGCGAGTTCAGTGTCAGTGCAAATGCTTACTTATGCGGCGGGTTGCTGTTTCTAAATTGTAAAACTGATTCGTTTGTATTCACAAAGGTGCGCGCGCCGTTGTTTGCGAAATTGTTTACACAAGAGACCGCTAGCTTTTTAGTGCTTGAGTGCAAAATCCGAATATTCAATTTTTTTCTCATGAGAGTGCAATGGTTATGCGGGTTGGCGACATCTGTCAGTGTCCCTTGGAGGAGATGTCCCTCAAGGAAAAGAAAACAGAAACTATTCGCTCCATATTTTTTTGGGAAACCAATTCAATGAAAGTCACGAGATTTAAGAAATTGATGGTTGCACTTTCTGCAACGTGTGTACTTGCAACCGTTAATGGTGCAAGTGTATCAGCGCAGACGACTACAACAGCGTCGCCTACTGCAAATCAAGAAGTCGCAGTCACTTCAGATTCGTCAACATGGATTCAAGTCCTGCAAGCTAACGGAATCGACATTCCAGCAGGTGCTGATGGCGTGGTCATCAGTAACGGCGCTGGTGGTGTAATCACCGCTCCACTAGATGCGATTGTAACTCAAGCGGATACAACCATCGTCAACGCCGGTAATATTTCAGGTGGAGTCAACGCGATCAATTTTGTTAACGGTGCTGGTTCGGGTTCAGTTACCAACCTCGCTAGCGGTGTGATCAGCAGTGACAGTCGCGCTATCAATATTGGTGGCCCGGTTGCCGTTAAGAATGCTGGAACAATCATTGGTACTGGCGATCAGCGTAACGGTACCGTTTACTCAGATTCTGTTGCCAATAATTTTTCGATAAACAATAGCGGGACCATTGATGCTGGTGCTGGCAATCAAGGTTCTGGCGTTGCGTTGGAAATTGGCAGCCGAACAACGGCTGATATTGTCAACTCAGGTACAATTCAAGGCCGCACTAATACCCCTGGTGTTTCTAGTGGAAGTGGTCTGTCGGGCGATGGTGTTCGCTTGGCTAATTTTGGTCCTGCTGCCGACCGAGTTTTTGATGGTACCATTACCAATGAAGCGTCGGGCGTCATCAGCAGTGAAAGCGACAGTGGCACCACAGCTGGCCTGAGAGTGGCCAACACCGTTGGTTTTCAGGGAACACTTGACAACGAAGGATTGATCGAAGGCCAACGCAACGGCTTGTACTTTGGTAATCCAGTTGATGGCTTGGGTGGTGATCATACTGGTGGAGTTGTTAACAATTCCGGCAGAATTGAATCAGGCAGCCGAGCATTGAACATCGATGGCACTGGGCTTGAAGTGAACAACAGCGGAAGCATCTTGGGAACGGGCGACCAACGAAACGGTACTGTCTACGCAGATTCAACCGCTCAAGACTTCAGCTTGAACAACAGTGGTTCTATCGACGCTGGTGTTGGCAACGAAGGTGCTGGTTTTTCAGTAGAACTTAGCGAAGCTGGCAATGATTTCAGCATCAACAACTCAGGTACACTAGCTGGCCGCGGCGACGCTGGTGCTGGACTGGCGACTGCCGGTGACGGAATTCGCCTTGAGCGAACTCGAGTTAGTGGAGCGTTGGACGGTACAACAACTGGCTTGTTTACCGGCGACATTACCAACAGTGGAACCATTAGCTCAGAAGGAGCTAACGGAACTGTAGGTGGTTTCCGGGCTGTTAATGGTGTCGACTTTCAGGGAACGCTAATCAACGAAGCGGGTGGCGAGATCTCTGGTGAGCAAAACGGAGTTTACTTCGGTAACGCAACTCCAGCAGGTGGTGGTGATCACACTGGCGGCGTTGTTCTCAACCAAGGAACTATTAGTTCTGGTAGTCGCGCATTGAACATCGATGGTGAAGGCCTAACAGTCGTCAACGAAGGTTCAATTATCGGTACTGGTAATCAACGTAACGGTACTGTTTACTCAGATGACACTGCCAGCAACTTTTCGCTAGATAACTCTGGTACTATTGATGCCGGTATTGGCAACGCAGGATCGGGTGTTTCGCTTTCAATTGGCGAATCTTTGAATGCCTCAATTGACAACAGCGGAACTATCCAAGGAAGAACTCAGTCTGGAGCACCACTTAGCTCAGCCGATGCCCAAGCGGGTGACGGACTGCGTCTAGAAGGAGTTCGCAGTACGAATCCTGACGGAAGCGTAGCCTTTGCACCAGGTGCCTTTGTTGGAACTATTTCTAACTCAGGCAAGATCGCATCAGGCGACAACACAGCCGGAACCGTTGCAGGTGTCCGAGCCGTTAACGGTTTAAGCTTCCAGGGAACGCTGGACAACACTGGCGTCATTTCCGGAACAACCAACGGTCTGTATTTCGGAAATGCAGTTAACGGTGAAGGTGCTGATCATACTGGCGGTGTTGTTAACAACAGTGGCGTGATCAGTTCTGACAGCCGAGCTGTCAACATTGACGGTACTGGTCTGGAAATCAACAACGAAGGCACGATTTTAGGAACTGGCAACCAGCGAAACGGTACCGTTTATGCAGATTCAACAGCTCAAGATTTCACACTGAACAACGGTGGATCAATCGATGCTGGTGCTGGCAACGAAGGTGCAGGCTTCTCGGTTGAATTGGCTGCTACTGGAAACGATTTCACAATCAACAACAGTGGCGAGATCCGAGGTCGTGGTACTGCCGGTGCTGGATTGGCAACCGCAGGCGACGGTATTCGTCTTGAACGAACTCGAGTTGATGGTGCGTTGGACGCTACGACAACTGGTTTGTTTACAGGAACGATCAACAACTCAGGCGTTGTGACTTCTGAAGGTGATTCTGGAACGACTGGCGGCTTCCGAGCAGTCAATGGTGTCGATTTCCAGGGAACTTTGAACAACACAGGTACTATCTCTGGTGTTCAAAACGGTGTTTACTTTGGTAACCCAGTTGGTGCTGGCGGTGGCGATCATACTGGTGGTGTTGTCAATAACTTCGGAGTCATCAGCTCTGATAGTCGAGCCTTCAACCTTGACGGTAATGGCTTGCAAGTCAATAACCATGGTGACATCCTAGCAACAGGAGCTCAACGCAACGGTACGTTCTATGTGGACGGAACTGCGGACAACTTCTCAATTACCAACAGTGGTTCGATTGATGCGACAGGTGGTTCTGGTTCAGCACTTTCGATTCAAGTTGGTAGCTTCGCTGGCGATATTCAGACTGGTAGCATTGTTAATAGTGGTTCAATCATCGGAAGTGGTGATTCTGGAATCGATGCAGGTGTCCGATTGTTTGCCGGTGCTAGTGTTACCAAGTTCAATGGCGACATTGTTAACGAAGTTGGTGGTTTGATTACCTCCGATGGAAGCCCAGCCGTACTGGTTGAAGACAACGTGTTGTTTAATGGTTCACTCATTAACGCTGGTCAAATTGACGGAAGTGTTTCCCTGGCGACTGGCGATTTTGAATTGCTTGACAGCAGTATCCTTTCTTTGTCGATCGATAGCTTGACAGATTTCGATACAGTCGACATCGCAGGTGAGTTGGAGTTCGGTGGAACGCTTGAGTTGAACTTCCTTGACCCATTCGCGTTTGAAGTTGGACAGACAATTGACCTGTTTGATTTCGGAACTGCAGTAGGATCGTTTGACAACATTCTTGCGGGACCTTTGTCACTGGACTTCGGTGACCTGACTACTGACGGAACGGTTACGGTATCTGCATTCGCAGAAGGAGCAGTTGCTGCTGCTGTGCCAGAGCCGTCTTCTTTCACTGTGTTGGCCTTGAGTGGACTTGTCTTGTTGCGACGTCGCCGCAAGTAGTCAGCCAAATCGAGCACCATGATGGACTGGCGTCTGGCAATTGTTAGACGCCACCTCTTAGAGCGAGGGACTCCACCCAATCGAGTAAAATCGGTTGGGTGTGAGTCTTTTTTTATTATGAAAATGTGAAAAACGAAATGCCCAGTGGCGTTGATTAGCTACTGAAGTCTTCGGCGTTTTAGATCCGCAGCAATTGCACAGCCAAAGAAGAACAACTGAAACAGCAATAGTATGGCCACAATAAAATGGTCCATGAAAACATAAACACCACCTGTTTCGTATAAGTCAGCAAAATACATTGGCTTAAATACCATGGCGCGAAACTGAGCCGGGATTTTAAGTAAGGTCACAATAAAGCCAATGTAAATCGCCCATCGGTGGCCCCGCAAAACAAACAAACCGAACACGATGATAGGGCCGAAGCTAAAGCAAGCGCCATATAGCATTTCGTAGATCTGCTTTGTCCATTGAACGTTTTCCATTTCAAACTGAAGTGGAAGTAGCATTACGGCCGACGCCATCCATGCGATTAAGACCAAATGTGAAACAATCGCATACCACCCCGCATTGGCAACTCGTTCTGGTCGAGCACACCAATAAGACAATCGATGCCACCAGTTCGGCAATTGGCCTTGAATCGACTGGTTGGCAACACAGCGTCGCAAGTCATTTGCTAAATCGGCGGCGGTTTGATAGCGAGCTTTGGGTTCTTTCTCCAAACATTTTGCACAAATTCGATCGAGATCTGCTGGAACATCGCGTCGGAGCGTGCGTAGCCGCTGAGGTGATTGACGGCGAATCCTTTCGAGCAGTTCCAAGTAATTGTCGCCGTCGATCGGCATTTGACCGGTCAATGTTTCGAACAAAATAACTCCCAAACTGTATACATCGGCGACGGCAGTGGCTTGGCAGCCTTCTAGTCGTTCGGGGGCCATGTATAAAGGAGTTCCGATCATCTGGCTGGATCGTGTGTCGGCGGTTTCTAAGTTGGAAAACTTAGCCAATCCAAAATCAGTAAGCTGCGGCGAAAAGGGAAAGGTGTTCTCTGCATGCTGTTCGATCAGGTCGTCGTTGGCGTCTTCGGGGGATACCAATAGGATGTTTGCAGGTTTGAGGTCACGATGAAGTACATCTTTCGAATGGGCGTACTGCACTGCTTCGGCGATATCTGCCATCATCGGTGCGATCGCTTGCCAAGTCGAAGGATGTTTTTGTTCGGCCAGCCACTCGGCTAGGTTTGGACCGTCGCAGAAAGCGGATGCAATGTACGGCTGTGGTCCGTCCAGTTGGGCTTCGTAGACACGAACAATTCCCGGATGATCCAGTTTTGCCACCATCGCTGCCTCGGCGGCAAATCGTTCTCGCTTATCAGCGTCTAGGAGTACTTCTAATCGCGGCAGCTTGATCGCGACGGCTCTTTCAAGTTTTGTGTCGCGCGCTAGGTAGACCACACCAAACGAACCGGCGCCGACTACTTGCTGTAGTATGTACGGTCCGATTCTTTGTTCGGTTTGGAGGCTTGGAACGGCGAGCGGTCCACTAGTCCACAGCCGATCTAGTCGATCCGCCAGTGAGTTATCGTCAAACGCTTTGTTTTCATTTTCTGACGACGCATGATCGGAATTTGTTTTTCCGGGGTCTGTCATGATTTCGTTTCCGTTCTCACGTTACACTTTACTTCTCACACAAGATTAATCACAAACTTTGTGTTTTCGTTGTGCAGCGATTGCGCAGCCATATAAAAATGTCTGTAACATGATGCATATCAAAAATAAAAAACGGTCTACAAAAGAGTAGGCCGGCACATCTTCGAAAACCTTTGTGAGATTGTAAAAATTAATTGGTTTCCCAAAGCTGGCGTTCGCGAAGGCCAGCGTTTTCCCGAACGATAACAAAAATCCACTGTAGATTGCCCATCGTTTTTTCTTAATGGTCCACCAGCCAAAAAAGAACACCAGCGAAAAGCTAAAAACTAGGCCGTAGCCGTAGCGGAATGCCAGGGCCCACCATTCTCCAGTTTCCAGTGTGACTTTGAAAGGTACTACCGCAAGCGCCAACCCCATCCACAGCGTTACGATCATGTGCCAAGTGATGGCAAACCAACCAGCCCAGGCTATGCGCTGCGGCGCAGTTATCCAAATCGCCGCGCGCTGTCGTTTTGATGGGAGACGGCCTTCGATAGAATCAGAGTGAATACTACGTTCCAAGTCCCTCGCAAGCGCAGCAGCTGTGTGGTAACGGTGTGCTGGTTCTTTCTCTAGGCACTTTGCGCAGATCGTGTCTAGCGACTTGGGTAAATCAGGACGCAGCTTCCGTAGTGATAGCGGTTTCTGTTTCCGAACCGACTCGATGACTTGCAGGTAGTCGTCGCCGTCGAGCGGTGTTTGGCCGGTCAAAAGCTCAAATAGGATTACACCCAAGCTATAAATATCAACCGCTGCTGTGGGGGGGCATTGGGACTTAGCCTTGGACCCAAGCAATTGTTCGGGCGCCACATAGAGTGGCGTGCCGAGTAAGACACTTGATCGGGTGTCGCTCCCAACATCGCCTATGAATCTAGCCAGTCCAAAGTCCGTTAGCGCAGGTAAACGCCCCAGCGGTGAAAGTTCTTCTTGTAGCTGCAACGCTACGGGGGCTGTCCGATGAATCATCAAAATATTGGCAGGCTTGAGGTCACGATGCAAGATCCCTTGTTGGTGGGCGTGATCGACAGAGAGAGCGATTTCTGCCACTAATGCGGTCAGCGATTGCCACGAATGTTTTTGCGAATTAGCCGTCATCCATTCAGCTAGATTAGGTCCGTCACCATGCGCCATTGCGATAAACGGTTCTGGTCCAATGAGGTCCGCTTCATAAACTCGTATGATTCCTGGGTGCTCTAAACTGGCGGCGAGTTCTGCCTCTAGGTTGAATCGATCGCGTTTGTTTTTGTCCAGCAAGACCTCTAGTCGCGGAAGCTTCAGTGCGACTTGACGATCTAGAACGGTGTCAAACGCTAAGTACACAACCCCGAACGATCCGCTGCCAATAATTCGCTGCAATTGGTATTTACCAATCGATCGCGAGCTTGCCGATTGTGCCGTTTTGTTGAGTGGCATGCTTGGCCACAGCCGATCCAACCGATCAACGATATCTTGGTCGACGGCTTGTTCGTCCTCGCCCAATGGATCGGGTTGAAGTTCGTCTGGGCCACTGGGCAGAGAAGGTTCCATAGAGCGACGAACTTACAGGTTGCCGGAAGCGGATTTGCTTAAGGTGCGTTTAAGCGAGTTCACGCCTCGAGTCCAGAGCTTTCGAGCGGCGTCTTCGGTGATATTCAGCTCGACTGCGATCTTGGAATACGGCATCGCGTCACGGTGTCTCGCTTCAATTACATGTCGTTGGCGGGCGGGTAGCTCATGAATGGCGATGAAAAGCTGTTGGTCAAACTCGTTTTTGCTGACCATCCAACTAGCCGTTTGTCCATTTGGTTGAGCTAGTGGTTGTGCGTGCCAATCAACGGGAACCTCACGGCTTGTGTCCCGTTTTCTGGTCTTTTGGTAGCGACGAGTTTCATCAACTAAGTTCGACAAAACAATTTTCTTTAGCCAAGCTTTGAGCTCACTCTCGGTCGTGCCTCGGAATGCACCAATCGCTTGGTGGGCTTCCAACATGCTTTGTTGGATGATGTCTGATCCGCAGAATTTGCTGCGAATTGATGGCTGCATTTCAGCGTTTGCAACCAATAGTAAATAGTTTCGCAATCGCGAAACGATAAGCCCCAATGCCGAATCGTCGCCTTCACGGGCTTGGCGAATCAAATTAGTCCATTCTATCGAATTGTCTTCTGTTACTTTACTCACAACGTCATTCCCATTGAACGCAAGGAGATTAGATTCGCCAGAAAGTTAAGGAACTCCTCTGGCGCCGACTTAGGACGGTGTATCTTCGAACATAAGGTAGGCTGCCCATTTAAGTTAGCAGAGTGATTCGTGTCAACTGTTTTCCAGTAAAAAGGTCACCTCCCCCCATTCCAAGGGTTCACTTCTTCGGCCGTTGCGGACTCACCGGCGGCAGTTACAAGTGCTGCGTAGGTGCGAGCTAGAACGGATTCAGCAATGAAATGCACCGAACCATCAGCAAACACATGGTTCGCCCCCCCCGGGTGGAACGCGTAGGTTTCTCGTTCGTTGTGGCAATTGATGACACACTCGCCTGGTTCGTCAACGGTGCCATCGACGGCGCCACTTAATCCGTAGAAACTCTCATGGTGCCCCCAGCCTCCATTGGGAATCTGCCGGTCCTGTAACTGGTTTTTGATATACAAAGCTGGCCGGCCGGCGGATTCGCTGATCATAATCGTGTTGGAAGTTCCGTCTGCGATACTAGCGATCCGATTTGCTTTCGACGGAGAAGCCCCCAATGCAGCCACGCCTGGTCCCGTAAAAACTGGCGCTAAAGTGCTGAGCCAACCAGCGTTGTCGCGGGCGGCGTATCCAAAAAACTCGTGTGCGATATCTTCGATGTTAGTGCATGGTGCGTAATCGGATGATGCCAGTCCACGGTATGGAAAAGTTCTTGGGCCAAAAGCGAACTCACCTGTGTTCCCGTTGGGGTCAGGTGCTGGCGCTGACGGACACTCTAGTGTTGGGACGCGGTTACGAAGGACAGCTTGGTTGTCAGGAGTTCCCGGTATAATGTCCGGTGACGAAAACCAGGGAAAGTTGCAATCATACAGATCCGCCAACCGGCCTTGTTCAAGGTGAGGTAACAGTTGGCCTGCCCATGAGTGAGCGATGCCCGGATAGGGGAAGCCCGGTTGGCCCGGGGTTCCAGGGTCCGGACCGAGCGTAACAAATAGTCCCCCGGGTAACTTTCGTTGAGCAGATTCGTAGTTGAGTGCAGCCAGCCCGATCTGCCTCATATTGTTGCTGCAACTTACTCGTCGAGCAGCTTCGCGGACTTGTTGGACTGCAGGTAATAGCATCGCGATCAAGATTCCGATGATCGCGATCACAACTAATAGCTCGACAAGAGTAAATCCACGCTGGCGATGACAACGAAATCTCATGAAAGCCTC
>CAZORR010000029.1:0-1733 GCA_964582115.1 uncultured Pirellulaceae bacterium | reverse complement strand
GCTCGACAAGAGTAAATCCACGCTGGCGATGACAACGAAATCTCATGAAAGCCTCAAGTGGAAATGGATTCATCTATAGATATAAAATTGGCAGCGGTAATGTCTAAAATGGGCTAATCAGTGCCAGATAAGTTAGGGCGTTTTGTTTGGATGTTTGTGACGGTAAAAAATCAGCATTTTCGAAAATAGTTAAAATTGACTGTAAAACAACAGTGTTTTATGTTTGAGGCGGCTTTTTATCTCTGAATTTGACTGGTAGTTTGAAGACTTTGGCTATGAGCGTGGAAGGCCTCGTTTTATCGGCTGGAGGCGGACTATTTGATAGGTCGGTATTCTCCAGAATCATGCACATAGTTATTTCATTTCTTTAAAGGCTTTTTGAAGGCTCTAGTGTGCTGCCGAAACCGAAATTTTTTTTGTTAGTTGCATGTATCGTAACTTTCAACTTTGTACTTAGTGGTCAGCTTCGACGTGTTGATGCGCAGGTTAAAAAGCTGCCATGGAAGCCGAATGCGACCTTAAGCAATATTCAAAAATTTACGGTCCCTGAAATTGGCGCATGCCAAGGAGTCGCGATCGTCAATAACAAACTGTACTTTTACGGTGATCGTTATGACGTTGTTCCGCGACAAGGCGTTATCAAAGAATACACTTTGGATATGAAACCGACGGGACGACAACTGTGGTTAAATCAAAATAAAACGCCACGTTTGACTCATCCAACTGGAATCGCCTACCTTGATAAAAACAATGTGTTCATTGGTAACACGGTCGATCAGAAAGGTACGATTTTTTTAATTGATTGGGAGCTGGCCTGGCAGGATGGCAAACTCGATCGAGCGATCAAGCATGAAGTTGTCGACGATAAAATGATCAACGGATGCCGCCCTGTTGCGGTGGCTGTTAACGGACGTCGATTGATTGCGACTTCGGATTATGGCAACCAAGGAAATGAGATCAGGTTGTATGCGGCGCAGGCGCTGGCCAAAGCGTCAAAAACTTCAGCTGCTGGGGTTTTGGTTGCGCGATTTTTGTGTGGACCGTTTAATCAGAATCTGCACTGGGATGCCGAAGCGGGTAAGATCGTTTGTGTGCAAAATGTGATTGCGGGGAGAGGTTGGCGTTTGCAGACGCTGTCGCCGAGTCTTGCCGATTTGCAGAATCAATCGGTGATGTCCGAAGAATCCAAACAAGTTGTGGATTTGAGTGGTTCACCAAGTTTGATTTTCTCGCCATCAACAGAGCTGGAAGGTTATTGCCAGCTCCCCAACGGGAAATCTCTGTTCGTAACGTCCAGCCGCCGAGACAACGTTGTGATCGCTGATGTGGATGATCCACAAAAATAGACGGCGGTTTTTGGCTGTTCTGCTTTCTTTTAATAGGGACTGGGACACTCCTCGGTGAACGCCACTGCAAGGTAATTTTAAAACCCTCAACAACAAGAAAATCGCAGCGTGGAATTTCTCACGCAAAGGCGCGAAGGCGCAAAGATTGTTAATTCATTGACTTTGCGCCTTTGCGTGAGGCTTTTTTTCAGACTTTCTGCACACACGGTTTCTTACAAAAGCCAGATTGGTGGCGTTCACCGAGAAGTCTCGGGACTGGCGTGAAAAAAGCTCCTCGCTGGTCAGCGAGGAGCCTGTGTTTTACAAAATGTCTTGTTACTGGCGTGTCAAGCTTTCGTTTGATTTGCCTGGTTGTAACAAGGTAGATAATCACCGAATCGGCAGATT
>CAZORR010000028.1:0-22511 GCA_964582115.1 uncultured Pirellulaceae bacterium | reverse complement strand
GCCCATAAACCGTGGCTATCGCCAAAAAGGCTCACGTTGTTATTCGAAATTTGAATAAAGCGACAAGCTTGCCAGAGTTCAGGCAGCCCAGCAAACCAATAACGCAACCAAGGTTCAAATCAACCGATCGTCTCCAGAAGCCTGGCGACAGCGGCTACCCAACAAAAATCACTCGTTCAAAATCTTGTCGATCGTATCGCGAGAAACCGAGTGATAACCGGGTCGTGCGATCGCGTAGATTTTTTTGGCGAGTTGTTTGCCGGATTCGGTTTCCACCAACTTGGTATACAACTGCGTTAGAAACTTGCGTCGCCCTTGGCCTGTCAAGAACGCTTCCAGTTTATTCATTGCCGGCTGATAATCCGCAGCGATCACCAGCAACAACCAGTCGTGCGTGATTTCCGAATTGCCAGATTCAGTGAATTTAAACTGACCGTCTAACGCTGCCATTTGCTCTTTCGATAGCGTCGCCGTTTTCAGCGAACGCAAGAAATGGTTCCAGTGGTGAGTGGTCCAATCGGTGGTGTTGAACTCATTGGCAATTTTTGCAGGTTCCGTTCCATCGGTGAAGGCTTTGACCGCGGCGGCGACTTTTTCCAACTCTTCCGTCTGAACGACCGGCAAGCTGGTGGGCAAGCCTGGCGAATATACCCACGAATCAAGATCCACATCGACTGCTAAGTTAGCTTTCAGATGCTTCAGAAATCCCTCGGTGGTCATGCTTTGAAACGCAAACTTATCAAAGTAGTTTTTCAAGAATACGTCCCACTTCTCGCGGCCAACATTCTCTTCTAGCATTCGCAAAAAGAAATACCCTTTGTCGTACGCGATCGCGGTTAGCCCATCATCCGGGTTGCGTCCGGTGAGGTCCAACTTAAGCCAAGTATCGCGTTTTTTCAGTTGAACCAATTCGCGTTGCAGGCCATCAAGGTTTAGTTTTGCAAGCATCTCCGAGTAACGACGACCGTAAACGGCTTCCATAATTCGCTGTTCGAAGTACACCGTAAATCCTTCGTTGAGCCAGAAATCGTCCCAAGCTGCGTTGGTCACCAAGTTACCCGACCAAGAATGAGCCAGTTCGTGAGCAACCAGAGCGACCAGCGAACGATCACCCGCCAAAATCGTTGGCGTGGCAAACGTGAGCCTTGGGTTCTCCATCCCGCCAAAAGGAAAACTCGACGGCAGGAAGATCACGTCGTATCGATCCCAACGGTAGGGACCATATAGTTTTTCAGCCGCAACAATCATTCGTTCGGTATCGGCGAGTTCCCAAGCTGCTTTTTTCAAAACCGACCGCTCGGCATACACGCCGCTACGCTCACTCAGGCCAACGAACTTTAAATCGCCAACTGCCAATGCGAGCAAGTACGACGGGATGGGTTGTTTCATCTGAAATTCATAAACACCGGTATCGTTTTTCTTTTGCGGATTCGCAGCGCTCATGACGGCAAGCAGTTCTTTGGGCACTTGGAGCTTGGCCGAGTACGTCATGCGAACGGCGGGAGTATCTTGGCAGGGCACCCAAGTTCGGGCCAAAATCGCCTGCGACTGCGTAAAGAGAAACGGATGCTTTTTGTCGGTGGTCTGTTCGGGAGACAACCATTGAACCGCCGCGGCGGTCGGGTCGGTCGCATATTCAATGATCACCTCAGTTGCTTTCTCCGCTACCGCTGGCAACTCGACGTACAGCCCCTCGCCAATGCCCTTGCGCATCGGCGGTTGTTTGAAGTTCAACGCTTGGCCACCCACTGCTTTAACACTACGAATCTCAAGCCCGTCGGCGTCGATCTGCAACATGGCTTGCGGATCGGTGCGTTCCAGCGTCAACGTCGCAGAACCGGAAATGCGTTTGGTGTCAAAATCGACTTTCGCGTCCAAGTGCAAGTGCCTAATTTTGACTTGATCGGGCCTGGCGTGCGAATGCGGCAACAATTGTGCTTGAGCAGTTTGATTGATCGCCAAAACGTGCAAACCGATCATCAGTGCGATGACCTGCATGAACGAACTAGAAATGGAACAGGTTTTAAAGCGGTAGTGCATTGACAGA
The DNA here is from genome assembly GCA_964582115.1 of uncultured Pirellulaceae bacterium. Lineage (GTDB taxonomy): Bacteria > Planctomycetota > Planctomycetia > Pirellulales > Pirellulaceae > Mariniblastus. Next base: position 20,464 of record CAZORR010000028.1, on the reverse strand, counting down.
ACCTTTGTTGTCGGTTGAATTGGCGTAGCAGTCGCCGTGCCAAGGTCTCGATGGAAATTATTTTGATACGCTCGAAAGGCAACAGATGATTGTAACGGAATAAAAATTAATCGCACCGTTGCCGATTGAGTGATTTTTCGGTTCCAATGAGTCATACCAGCGTTTACCAAAAAATTACTTAATTTTGCATGGCTAAGAATCCTGTGACCACCAGCAACAACTCATGAGCCCAATCGTTACCCTCACAATCGGCTTGGCCGCTTTGATTCTTTATTTTGCCGCGTTCTGGGTGCTGCAACGAGCCATCGGCAATTCGGCCGTCGTAGACGTTGGCTGGGCGATGTCCGTTGGGTTGGTAGGCATGTTTTACTGTGCGGTTGGCGCAGGAGACATCAGTCGGCGCGGGCTGTTGGCGGTGTTGATTCTGAGCTGGGCGACTCGGCTGAGTTTGCATTTGTATCGCCGTTGGTGTCAGCATCCCGAAGACGAACGATACACTGCGTTAAAAGAAAAATGGGGCGACCAAGCTCAATTTCGCATGTTTCGATTCTATCAACTGCAAGCGGTCGGAGCGTTTATTTTCACGTGGCCGCTGCTGGTGGTTGCCAATCTCAATTCTCCGCTGGGCGGATTAGATTCTTTTGCGATTGTCGTTTGGGTGATTTCGATTGTGGGTGAAGCACTCTCCGATTTGCAGTTGAAATGGTTTAAGCAAAAAGAAGCCAATCAAGGCAAGGTTTGCCGGGTCGGATTTTGGCGATACTCGCGCCATCCAAATTACTTTTTCGAATGGTTGCACTGGTGGACCTACGTCTTACTGGCAGCGACCAGTCCGTGGGTGCTGGTGACTTTGCTGGCACCGCTGGCGATGTGGCATTTCTTGGTTAACGTGACCGGAATTCCAGCCACCGAAGCTCGGGCGGTTCAATCAAGAGGTGATGAGTACCGACAGTACCAACAGACAACCAACGCGTTCTTTCCTTGGTTCCCTAAAACTCAAAATGTCGTGGCTGAAAAATGATCCAGCAATTCATTGACTTGGCCGAACGCGGGTATGCTCCAGACATTCTGGTACGAATGGGAATTCGACGGTTACTAAAAAAACGTCTTGCGTCGGTCGACCTGGGCAGCCCGTCTGCCAATCAAGAACGACTGAATTCTTTGGTCGAAGAATTTTCAAGTGGCCCGTTAGCGTTAGTGCCCGAAAAAGCCAACGAACAACATTACGAGGTTCCAGCTGAGTTATTTGTGCGGACGCTTGGGACGAGACTGAAGTACTCTGGCTGTTACTGGCCAGACGAGTCGACAGATTTGAATCAGGCCGAAGAAATTGCACTTGGCAAAAGCTGCGAACATGCGGAGCTAAGTGACGGGGCAGAGATTTTGGAACTTGGGTGTGGATGGGGTTCATTGTCATTGTGGATGGCGGAGCACTACCCAAATGCAAACATTACGTCCGTGTCGAATTCGGCATCGCAACGTGAGTTTATATTGCGACGAGCCAAAGCAAGAGGCATTGAGGCGAATCTAAACGTGGTTACCTGTGACATCAATGATCTACAGTGCGAGCAAAAGTTCGATCGAGTGGTATCGATTGAGATGTTTGAGCACGTACGAAACCACAAAGAGTTATTTCGTCGGATTGCTGGTTGGCTAAAGGACGACGGCAAGTTATTCGCACATATTTTTTGCCATCGTGAATGGACCTACAAATTCCAAGACCAAGGCAGCAGCGACTGGATGAGCCGCTATTTCTTCTCAGGCGGGATCATGCCGGGCAATGAATTGTTTTTGCAGTATCAAGATGATTTAAAACTTCAAACGCAATGGAAGTGGGACGGCACGCACTACCAAAAAACTTGTGAAGCATGGCTACAAAACATGGATCAAAATCGGGCAAAGATCATGCCTTTGCTTGAAAAAACGTACGGAAAAGATCAGGCGATTCGTTGGTTTAACCGCTGGCGAATGTTCTATTTGGCCTGCAGCGAACTGTTTGGATTTCGTAACGGCCAGGAGTGGTGGGTATCACATTATTTATTTTCCAAAAAGTAATTTCAAAAAAAATTTGACATTCCGTTTTGGTTATCAGATATTACCGGGGCACTTGGAGCACGACATCATGGAAGGCCTACAATTCTTTTAAAATGGATCTTGATAACAAAGATCCGCGACAAGGAGATGATTGTGGCTGAATCGGTTTTAGAAGCGATTAGGAACGGAGAGTGGAGCTACGAGCCCCCAGCAGTCGACAAAAAAGACTATGATGCGACCTCAGCATTACCCGGTTCCCAAGAAAAGGTCGGGTTGATGGCCGCTCGGGCGTTAAACGGTTTGCCGCTGTGGCATCCTGACGACCGCAGTATTTTTGATAGCAACCTAAGCTGAGCCCGAATCAGCTTTCAATACGAACTTTTTTCCATGCCAAAATTCAACGTCTCCGTTGATCACGAGACTCCTCGTCCTGACGCGATTGCCAAACTTAAAAACTTCTCCGAAAAAGTAAGAGCCGATTCTCCTGTGGAGCTCACCGACATCACTGAGTCTTGGGATGACGACGGAAACCTCCAATTCGCCTTTAAGGCAATGGGCATGACCGTCTCTGGCTCGGTAGTGACTTCCGACTCTCAGGTCGTCGTCGCGGGGAAGCTACCCTTTGCTGCCGTTCCGTTTCGCGGACAAATCGAACAGCAAATTAAAAAGCAAGTTGAAAGTGCGCTTAGTTAGCTTGAAAGTTAGTTTGAATTAACGTGAGTCAATGCGTTTGATGAATGCATTAAGTTCGTGACTTCACTCACTGGAGGCTGCTAGCATCCTCACAGGAAATCTATCGCTGCCAACGCGATGCGTTGCTATCCTGTCCGCCGGAAACGAAGACCAAGGCGCAGCGCCAATACACCTCGACTGGTCGTAAACGACTCGGCCGTCACGTGGACCCACAGCCGCTGTTCCTTCAAGTTCTTCGTCTTCTTCACAATTGTTGGTTCCTAATACGGGCAACCAGAAAAGACTAAGGTGGACTTGGAGAATCGAATGCACTCCCTAAAAAATACAATCGTTGCCGTTGGTTTACTCGGCCTGTCATTTGTTTTTTATCAAATGTCGGCTCCAAACCAAAGCAATTTAGCGGAACTGACTCCACCGATCGTTACTGGTCTTCAATCAGAATTGGCCGAAGTAGCACCTGCCGACAAACTGCGACTTCCGAGCCTAAGTGGCCCCGAGTTCGAAAGCGGAAACCACCCCTTAGGAAGCAGTCCTTTAAAGCTGGAGGCCAGTAAACCTCACGACCTTAAGCTAAAGGCACCGAAAATCGCCAACCCGCTGGCAAGCCGACCGGCGTTTGTTCCGCCTACCCCGACGCAACCTAATGAGTCGATTGGGTCGAGCCAGCCTCAACCTCGACCTGAAGCCGAATTTGACTTTTCCAGAAAATCAACTGGTCCAGCATTAGCGCCGCCAAACGCTCAAGAACGTGACCAAAGTTTGATCACAGCATTAAAAAAACAGCAGCAAGCGACCGGCGGCAGCCAGTCTAGAGTTTCAAATGCATTTCAGCCAACGGCTAAAGTACCTGCGCAACAGATTTCTTTGATTAGAGATCCATCAGTTGCCCCTGCATCAAAGATCGATGACATCAATGCTTCGAATCGATTTGAACTTCAGCCAACCAACAACGACCCCTACGCGGATCTAACTTTTGAAACGGTTTGGCCAACGGCTAACATGCTGGTAGACGAAGGAAAGTTTCGCAAGACGCTCCAGTTATTAACACATTTTCACAACCAACCCGATTTGAACGGGCCACAACGACAACGACTTAATGAATGGCTCGACGGCTTGGCCAGGAAAGTTGTGTTCTCCAACGAACACCATTTGACGACTCCCTACATTTCGCAGCCTGGTGATAGCTTGCTCGAACTTGGCCGTGCATGGGGCGTTCCGGGACAGTTGATTTATAACATCAACAAAAACAACATCCCCAATCCCTTAGCCATTTCTCCGGGCACCGAACTGAAAAAGATTACGGGTCCAATTAACGCTAGCATCGATCTCGAAAGCAACACCCTGACGATGTTTGTCGAAGGCCTGTACGCTGGTCGATTTAACATCAAAGTAGGCACCTCAGGATCGCCTGGCCCTGGCGATTTCAAAGTCGTCAGTAAACTACCAGAAGGACAAGTTTGGCAAGATGCCAATGGCACCTATCCACCTGGGCACCTTAACAATCACTACGGCAAAAACTGGATCGGCCTCGAAGGCAGTCTTTGTCTGCACACGGTCGACCCCAACACCGACAATGGACATCAAGGGTGCATCGGACTTAGCGAAAAAGACGCAGCGGATTTGTTCGCCATCCTGTCCGAAGGGTCAACCGTTTCAATCCGTTAGTGCCTGCGTGAATCGAATGAACGCGCACCATCACTTCAACTACATCGAACTTCCAGCGACTGACCTGACAGCCATGAAGTTGTTTTATGGCAACGCGTTTGGCTGGACGTTCGTCGATTGGGGAGACGCCTACGTTGCCATCCAAGGCGCTGGTGTCGAAGGTGGTTTTGACGCGAACTCGGGCCAGCGAAAACCATCCAACCAAGGCGCGTTGGTAATTTTGTATTCGGACGATCTAGCAGCCAGCCAGCGAGCGGTGGCAGATTCAGGCGGAAATATTTCTGTGCCGCCGTTCGATTTCCCGGGTGGCCGTCGATTCCATTTTACCGATCCCTCGGGAAACGAATTGGCCGTTTGGAGCCCCGCCAAGTAGTCGCTCGTATCACTCAGACAAACCGGCTGCCAGTTTAACGGCCGAAATAAAACTGGAAACATCCGCCTTGCCTTGCCAAGCGATATCCAGCGCGGTGCCATGATCGACGCTTGTGCGAACCATCGGCAAACCCAATGTCACATTGACGCCGCTATCGAAGTTAAACGCCTTGAACGGAATCAACCCTTGGTCATGGTACATGCAAACGTAGCCATCGGTTTGCTCTCGCCGCCACGGCAAGAACCCAGTATCCGGCGGAATGGGACCTTCGATGTCGATGCCCGCCGCAGTCGCTCGTTCGACCGCCGGAACGATCAAGGTTTCCTCTTCCTTGTTTCCGAACAAACCACCTTCGCCAGCATGAGGGTTCAAGCCCAACACAACCAGTTTGGGTTTGCGTCCTAGGATTCGTTTGAGCGCCGCGTCGGTCAGCTCGATCACTTCGGAAATTAAATCAGCGGTTAGCGTCTGCGGCACTTCATGATAACCAATATGCGTCGTGACCAGCGAACAACTAAACGCCGGCGCGGTCATCATCATGCAAAACTCTTCGGTTTCAAAACGCTCCGCAAACAACTCCGTATGCCCCGGAAAATGAATCCCTGCCATTTTCCAAGCAGCCTTGTTGATCGGTCCCGTCGCAACCCCAGCGACCTGACCGGCACGAGCGGCATCGATGGCCGCTTCAATGAACGCAAAAGAATCCGCACCCGTGGCTTGGCTGATCACTCCCGGCTCAAAATTCTCGATGTCAGTCCCACCCATATCAAACACCGCCGGCGACTGAACCGATAACAACGTCTCCGGATTACTGGCATCAACCGTTTGTGCTTGAAAAGAATACCCACATCGCTCAGCCGCCAACCGCAAGATCTGTGCATTGCCAAAAATCACGGGAACGCAAACGTCTAAAACCGCTTGGTCATTCAGCAGCTGACAACACAACTCCGGGCCAACACCTGCGGGGTCGCCCATCGTGATTGCAATACGAGGTATACTCGGCGTGGTGGCGGCCATGATTACTTAACGGCCTTGGCTGCATAAACCGATTGCGATTCAATGTACCGCTCTACACCACGCGGCAACAAGTAGCGGATGCTTTGGTTCGCAACGATACGTGATTGAATAACGCTGCTACTAATTTCGATCATCGGACTGTCGACCGTGGCATCGCAGGCCTGTTGGTAGCGTTCGGCGGAGGCATGCTTTTTGAGCACCGACAAATCGATTTCTCCGGATCCCGGTCGATTGGCGACCAGTGGAACCGCAAGCTCGCAAATTCGTTGTGGCTCGTGCCAACTGTCAAAACTCTCAAGTGAATCGTCGCCCATCATCAGAAACAGTTCATCGTCAGGATGCTGTTCCTTTAGATCGGCCAAGGTGTCGACCGTGTAGCTAATTCCGCCGCGTTCCAATTCAATCTTAGACAACCGAAAGGACTCGTGGCCGGCGATGGCCAGTTCGACCATCTCGCAACGTTGCCGATCGGTGCTGGACGCCCCATCTGCCTTATGAGGACTGGTTGCACAGGGAATGAACAAAACCAAATCCAACGAAGCTTGCTCGCGGCAGTTTTCAGCCAGAATTAAATGGCCTTGATGGATGGGGTCGAACGAACCGCCAAAGATTCCGATACGCATGATGGAGTTTGATTCTTAAAGATATTTTTGGTAAGCGGCGACGGCCAAGCCATCGACGCGATCGTTTTCTTCGTGTCCGCTATGTCCGGCAACACGAGTGTATTTAATTTTATGTCGTTGAACTTGTTCGTCGAGTCGTTTCCAAAATTCGATATTTTTAACTTCTTTTAACCTGCCGCCTTCTTTGCGTTTCCAGCCGTTGCTTTTCCACTTGACCATCCACTCCGATATACCTTTACCGACGTATACGCTGTCAGTAAACACTTCGACATGGCAAGGCCGTTTCAAGGTCGTCAAACCTTGAATCACAGCCTCCAACTCCATTTGGTTGTTGGTGGTCACCGGCATCCCGCCAGACCGCTCGATCTCTTTACCGCTGGCAAGGTGTCGCAAAATAAACCCCCAACCGCCTGGGCCAGGGTTTCCGCTACAACCGCCGTCGGTAAACAAATGAACTTCGATTTCTTCAGACACTCTGCCACCGGTCAGGGATCGAATTTTCGTAAATATGGAAGCCGATGAACTTACCAGTTTCGCTCAAAACCGCAAGCTACTGACCCCGCGTTTGCCTACGGTTTCACCTGCTTGGCCCGCGAATGATAAAGTCGCAGGGACTGGCGAAGTGTTTTTCGTCCAAGCAATATTCGCAACACGACCCAACAAATCCACTCGGCCGGCTTCAAGCACAAGTAGGCAACAGTTGCGACCATTGGACTGACGAGCATTCCAGCGGCGACAGGGCCAACGCGATTATAGACAAATCGAAACGCCCGATGCCCAGCGGGCGAGACCGCGCGTAGAGTTAGTTCGGCGGCTTTGAAGGTCGCCAACTGCGAGTTGACGACCATCGGTTGTCCGGCAGTCGACAAACGATGCGATCCAACAATCCGGGGATAACCTTTGGATGCCGCCGTCGCAACGTAGCAACCCTCAGGTGGCTCGAGTGGTAGCTGAGAATACTTGTACAACGATAGCTTAATCGTCGACCTGATGGCAGATGAAAATGTCGCCAGCCAAGTCACCCAAATCATCAAGTCCGCGAGCGTAAAACGACGCGATGGGGCATGTAGTTTTAACATCCGAATGGAAACGGCTAAGTAAGTTAGAAACGCCAACGGGGTCGAAAGAATCACAACGATCAAGATCGGCAACATCAATATCCCAAAAAACGAGACATCTCCTGTGATTACAGAAGTCATGATCAGCAAGACAAAACCACCAGCAATCATCGCCACAATGGGTACTGCGTTAAACTTGACCAAGAGCCAAATGACCCCATGAACCACCAACAACCAAACGGCCGCTCCAATCAGCAAACCGATGACAGTAAACACACTATCCATCACCGTCAAACTGAATACGAACAAGTACCAACTGCAAACAATCGTGCCCGAAAAAACACCGTAGCGAACCCACGGCTTTGCAAAGGCCCGCGTTTCGTCTCGAACCACCATTCCAAGACAGACCATGGCAAAAATTAAAAACGGAAACACCGGCCAGCCACATCTACCCGACAGCACAAAACTCAGCTTGTCGGACAACTCACCCGACTGCCATTCGGCACTCTCTGGAACGCCGTGAACTGTTATCAAGTGACAAGCAATCGGCACCAAAATCCCATAAAATGCCAACCCCATCCGAACGTTCATCGAAGTCGCAAACGGGGCATACGTTGACTCTGGCTTTGGCTTCTCCGCGGACACCTCACCCTGCAAACTCAAACCATCAACCGATTCAACCGAAGCGGGTTGAGTTTCGGGAGCTTGGTTGTCGGGGCTTTCTTGCATGGCTGCTTAGACTTTGTTCCGGATCATCACTAAATTAATCACTCGCACGGTCGTCTTCCGGATCGTTGTTAAACTCTTTTGCGTCACTACAACCACTTGCCCGTGATTGAATCGGCAACCAAACTCAAATCTTCCGGCCGGCAAGCGGCAACTAACTGCCCCCCAGCTTTGCCACCATCGGGGCCCAAGTCAATAACCCAATCGGCGCAGCGGACCACATCCAAGTGATGTTCGATCACCAATACCGAATGACCTTGCTGTACCAATCGATCGAGCAAACCGACTAACAACTGTACGTCCGCCGAATGCAGCCCGGTGGTAGGCTCATCCAAAACAAACAACGTTTTGCGAATATCGGTCGCAGGCCGAGCCAATTCACGGGCGAGTTTTATTCGTTGGGCTTCACCACCGGACAGCGTCGTGGCTGGCTGGCCAAGCTTCAAATGCCCCAAGCCAACTTCTGACAAAACCTCCAGCACCGTTCGGACTTTACTAAACCCGTCAAAGACTTGCTTGGCTTGATCGACTGACATTTCCAAAACGTCGGCAATGCTGTGGCCCGCGTATTTAACTCGCAGCGTTTGCAAATTGAATCGCCGTCCCTGACAAGCATCGCACTTCACGTATGCGTCGGGCATGAACGACATCTCGACTTTGCGATGGCCGAGCCCTTGGCAGGCTGGGCACCAACCGGATTTCGCGTTGAAGGTGAATCGTCCTTTTTTGAAACCGAGTTGCTTTGCCAGCTTCGTCGCCGCAAACAACTTGCGAAACTCTTCCATCAAACCACAAAAAGTCGCTGCACAACCGCGCGGGGTTCGCCCAATCGGTTTTTGATCGGCAACAACGCAGTGTTCGATTTGTTCAAGGCCTTCGATGGAATCATGTTTAGCCGGAGTCGGTGCGGCCAGTTCAAGCTGGTGTTTGATCGCAGGCACGAGCGTCTGACCGATAAGCGTGCTCTTGCCGCTTCCGCTAACGCCGGTCACCACACACAAAACTCCCAACGGAATTTCGACATCGATGCCTTTCAGGTTGTTCCCCTGTGCACCGTTGATCTTGATCGACTTTGCAAAGTCAACCACGACCTTGCTGGGTCGGCTGATGGTTTGCGAACCGCAAAGGAACTGACCGGTCAGGCTGTCGCTGGTTTTGATCTGATCAGGCGATCCTTCACAAACGACTTGCCCGCCAGCGACTCCGGCACCGGGGCCGATTTCGATCACATGATCGGCGGCCTCAATCATCGCGTCATCGTGCTCGACGACGACGACGGAATTACCCGTGGCTTGCAGGTTGCGCAGCGTCTCAATCAATCGGCCGGTATCGCGGGGATGCAAGCCTGTCGAAGGTTCGTCCAAAACAAAACAAACGCCAGTCACGCCAGAACCGATTGACGTCGCCAATCGCACCCGTTGGTGTTCACCGCCCGAAAGCGTGTTTCCGGCTCGCCCCAAAGACAGATACCCAACACCAACATTCAGCAAAAAACGGAGCCGGTGTTTGATCTCGCTAACGATCGGTTCAGCGATCTCTGCAAGCGTTGCATCAAACGACAGCCCACCAAAGAACTGATCGAGTTCTTCGATCGACAGGTTCAGCAGTTGGCCGATATGGTGATCGTTAATAAAAACCGACCGAGCCAGTCGTGAAACCCGAGCCCCATCGCATTCATGACAATCGATCTCGTCCTGCATTGCCTCCAGTTCAAACTGACGTTCTTCGGAGGCCGTGGTGGCGAGTTCTTTTTCCAGCACCAACGACAGGCCTGGGGCTGCTTTGTCGTATTGGTGCATGAAGCGTTCGAACTGCTGGTCCGACAACGAACTCAGCGGTGTATCCAAGTCTGCGTCGACCACTTTCAAGATTGGTTTGAGTGAAGCGGTTAGTTTTGTTCGCTGTGTTTTGGCCAGCGACTCCCAAGCGATCACCGCGCCGCCACTGATCGACAAGTTTCGATTGACTACCGAAGCGGGATCAAATTGAATGAACGATCCCAAACCAAAACAGTTTTCGCAAGCTCCAAGCGGGCTGTTGAAGCTAAAGGTCCTCGGTTGAATTTCGGCGTAGTTGACGTCACACTGGCGGCAAGAAAACTTGGTGGAATAGAGTTTGTCTTGCCAGTCGGTCGAACCGCTCTCCAGCCAGCAGCAAACGATTTGGCCGTCATCGCTGATACGCACCGCGTTGTCGATCGCTTCCAACAGACGATCTTCGACACCATCGCGAACGATGATTCGATCGGTGACGGCTTCGATGGTGTGAGGTTCTTTGGGATTCAGCACTGGCAACTGATCGATGTCGTGGATGGTGCCATCGACTCGTACCCGAACAAGGCCTTCTTTGCGGATCGATTTAAAAATGTCTTGATGGGCGCCGGTTTGTTCAATCGCAAACGGCGACAGGATCATGATTTTGGTTCGTTCGGGCAACTCAAGAATGCGATCGCGAATCTCAACAGGAGTTTGTTGCTGAATCAAACAACCGCAGCCCCAACAATGAATCTCACCAACGCGTGCCATTAGCAAACGCAGAAAATCATAAACCTCCGTGATCGTGCCTACTGTGCTGCGGCGATTGGACCGACGTCGCAGTTGCTCGATCGCAAGCGTCGGCTGAAGACCGTCAATTCGATCCACATCGGCACGCGGCAACTGCGAAAAGAACTGCCGCGAGTACAGCGATAGGCTTTCGATATATTGCCGCTGCCCTTCGGCAAATAGCGTATCGATGGCTAGGCTGCTTTTGCCGCTGCCGCTGCGTCCGGTAATGGCGACCAATTGCTGCCGCGGGATTTGCAGTGAAATGTTTTTCAGATTGTGCGTTCGAGCCCCTGCGATCCGGATGAAGCCAGCAGGCGACCGGGATTGCGAGCCTGAGCTAGTCGCTTCAGTGCCTGAGCCTGACAGGGAGTTACTCATTGGAGGTACCTTGGACCGTCAAAACCAATCGACGGCGACCACCACGATTGCGATGTTCACACAAGTAGATTCCTTGCCACGTTCCTAGCTGCAAGCGTCCATCGGTGATGGGCACTGAGACGCTGGACCCAAATAGCGATGCCTTCACATGAGCCGGCATATCGTCAGGGCCCTCACAAGTATGAATAAACGGAGAGTCTTCCGGGCACAGTTGATTGGCAGCGGTTTCCAAATCCACTGGCACGTCTGGGTCCGCATTCTCGTTGATGGTCAGGCCAGCTGAGGTGTGTTGGATGAAGACATGCAAAATTCCGATACGGATTTCCCGAAGTTCGGGAAGTTCCGCCAAAATGTCTTGCGTGACCAGATGAAACCCACGTGGTTTTGGCTGAAGGGTAATTGTTTTTTGGTGCCAAAGAGACAAGGTTGTTCCCGTTTAAGTGGTTGAAAATTAGGAAGACAGATCAATCGCGCGAAGCGCTTGACTTTGAATACTGAGTGATTCATTACAATGCTTTATGTTTACTGTCTTCCAGTTCACTGAATGTATCAGATTGGGTTACGACAACTTGGTGAACGACTCTACCGACTTTGAGGGGGCCAAGATAGCATGCATGGCACCTAATACAACATTAGGCGACCCTTGAGGTGCCCGAATCCCCCTTGGGTGGGCAGCAGGTGGATTGTTCAATTGTTCACTGGAAAGACACCGAAAACATGAGTCATCGGAAAGCGAATCCTGTGTTAAGAAATATCGACGGAGAGTGTGTGAACGGCAATCCCTAAAGTGATTCGCCTTAAGATGAATAAAACATAATAATTTTCTTGACATTGGACCTTCTGAGTTAATAATGTGGGCTCAGCACCGGAACGTTGTCGGAGTTCTGGAGTTATGCTGATATTAATTTGAACATTGAGCTACCCACTTAAAACTCAAGTCTCTGACCATTCTGGTTTTTCAATCTCTCTCTTTTTTAGCTCAAAGACATTTCTCAAGGTATACGATAGTGAGTAACGCGAAGAAAAATATTACCAACGTATTCGAAGCAATTCTTGAATACGGGCACGACGAAGATTTCGTGCCACACGAGTCTATCGATTTTTCGGCTACCGATGCACCAGCGGGGTCGGATGAAAAAATCGAAGCTCTCCGCCGGCGTGTTCTCAAAGGTCAGCCACTTTGGCACCAAGAAGACCGTGAAGATTACAGCGGTTTGACTGGAGCTGTTCGCCCTCGCGAATAGTTGAACAGTCGCATTGAAAATCTTAAAAACGCTCGTCATTTGACGAGCGTTTTTTTTTGGCATGAATTAGGCTTTGGCCTGTTTGGAGGGTCGTCGACAAGTGCTAGCGACTGCGGTGTCTCGGCTAGATTCTAGCAGCCCCTTCGGATAGTCGTTACGGGGGACGCAGGACTACCGACTACCGTTTAACGGTCTACGGGCTCGTCTTGACCGTTGGTTGCTGTTTTTCTATTGTCCGGCATGCTGCACTCAGAATCAAAACGCAAAACCGTTGTTGGGCTGTGGGGATTGCTTGCGCTCTTGATTTGCATCGGCGGTCCTTCGCAACTTTTAGCTCAGGCCAATTTGCAAGATGCTGATGTTGCCAACGGCGAACAGATTCTAGTGTTAAAGAACGGTCAGATGCTAATTGGACGCATCGAGCAAGATGCGGCTTCGTTGATCGTGCATGTTCGGCAAGGCAGCCGCTTGGTGATTGCCAAAGCCAAAGCAGAGTTTGTTTGCAATTCAAAGTCAGAAGCGTTTTGGGGCAAGTCCGCTCGGATTCGCGCTTCTGATGTTGAACAGCAAGTGAATTTATTTCGTTGGTGCTTGCAACACGAACTAGTTGAACACGCTGAAAGTCAATTGAACATCCTGATGAACAGTGATGTTTCTGCCGCAGAACTCGCTTCGCTGAACCGTCAACTTACCGTATTGCGATCCAGCCAAGCGAGAGAACAGCGACAACGACGAATCGCAGAAGCCTCAAAAGCAGATTCGTTTAACGGAGTCGGTTCATCAAACCGGAGCCAGCGTTTGCCCAAAGCCAGCTCCAACGAACAACTCGTCGATACGATGAACGATAGAATGGTTCAGCAAGCTAGTTTCTCTGCACCGCTCAAACAGCCTCGTAGTACAACGCCGCCGTTGAAACCGCTGTCTAAAATAGCCAAAACCAATGAACGCGGTTTTTCAAAAGTAGCCGCTATTCCCGACCTGAAAAAAAGTCATCGCTTGAGGGCCGTTGCCCCCGTCGCGATCGATCCCTACGATCCCGCAAGCTTCAATGCGGAAACGGCTCGTCGTAAAACAACGCAGTGATGCTATCGTTTTCGCCTGTCAACTTCAGCATCAATCACTTAGGCCAATGACACAGCTGCTCTACAAAAGCGGCCGAGCCGTCTCTTAGCCAGCCATCGAGTTGCGATTGTTCTTTGAGTTGTTGGCCACGTTGCGGTGGGATCACAAAGAACCGGCAGTCGACATCAGACAAGGCAGACATGTCACCCCATAGTTTTTCGAATTGGGCCACGGGAAACACATCCTCTTGTCCGTGTCCCCAGCGATTCTTGACGTCTTTGAGCGTAATGTAGGTTGGCATTTTTTGGCTCAGCCGCCGCACCGCTTGTTCAACTTTCGCTTCGTCGTTGAGATCTTCGCGTTTTAGTTGCAAGGTATCGAGCAAGCGATCGATCGTGATCCAAGTCGTCAACGAGTTGTAATAGGTCAGTTTGAATTCGTCTTTTTCGTCGGGCATGGCAAGCCCTTCAACCAGTCGCGGACGACCGTTGACCAGTGCCAAGCCGCCACCACGATCTTCTAGCCGGCGCTCGATCACTTCAAAACTCAAACAACCGTCTTGTTCGATATGCGTGCCTAGCAGTGCTGGGTCAACGGTTGCTCCAAGCGTATCGATATTGTGCAGCATCAAGTACTTCAATTCGGGCCGCTGCTGTAGCATCTTATGCAGTACGCCGTTGCGCAACATATTCGGAATCTCGTACCAGTGACCAACTGGATGCAAACATTGCATTGGCGTGTTGTCACGGTAGTCAGTACCTTCGCCGGCTTGTTGAGCCCAGCGGATTAATGCTGCGCGGAGACTGTCTCGAACTTTTTGTTGTTGCTGGTCTAAAACTTGTTGCGCAACTTCTTGCCAGGCAAATTTCAAATCGCGAACCATCGGTACCGACCGCAAACCAACATAGCATCCCGGCGATAACAAGACCTGACCAGGATAGTTATAGTTGTTAACATCCGCCAAATGTTCTTCGATCGGCTGGTGCGTCAGGTAACCGGTCGTGATCACGTGCGGCATTGCTTTGTCGGAACTGGCAAACTCAAGCGAAACCTTTGCGCTTTTAGCCAAATGGACTTCAAGGAAACTGCGGTGTTGACCGTTTAACTGGGCAAAAGGATGCAGCCCTTTCACAACACCAGCTCCTTCGGTCCAACGACTACCGACTCCAGCAGCAAGCGTCACCACAGCGACTTCTCCGGCGGCAATCGCGGCTTGCCCACAGGCAGAAGCGCTTGCATCTATCTCGCCCGGCGAACGACAGTCAATAACATGTTCGCTCTGTACGTCTTCCAGCGATGTGCTAGGTGGCAAGCGATTTTGCGACAAACCAAATCGTCCAGATTTTAAATCCGATTGGATTTGCTCGTGTAGCTCACGATCAAAACCGAATCGCTCCAGCAGTTCATCCAGCGAAACCTCACGCTGTTCATTTGTCTTGCGACCCGGAAGGATGCTTTCGACTAACTTCGCTAGCACGGGCGATTGAGCGTCATCACGGTACTCGCTTCCCAATTGCTCCAGTTCACGGCGGACCATTGGCGGCAGCTCGTGTGCGTCTTGTTTCAACCACCCAGGTACCTGTAACGAGTAATACTCGATCGGCATTCGTGCTTTGGCGCCTGCCTGTAGTTCACACCAAGTGCCTCGGTCGTTGATTTCAAAATCGTAAACCACGGGTGTCATCGCAAACGGCAAGCGGGTTTCCATGTTAGCTTTGGTTTCAACCATTGCGGTCTGCAACCAAACCTTGGCTTCTTCTTTGACTTTGGGATCGAAGATAAAGCCCATGCCGCCGCCAGCCATACCACCGAGCATCCAAAAACCCCAGAACTGATCACCCCATTGATCTTCACATTGTTTAATCATCGAATTGGTGAACAGGTTCGTACACCAAGGGATGATTTTCTGGAGAGGCCCAAAGAAGTTTCGTTGGGTAGCAGCGCCGATGGCTTTGATGTCGCCTTCCATCAATCCGCGGGTGATTTCGTCAAGGATCTCGATGGCTTCCTTGCGGGCCGCCCATTCGTCGGGACTCCGCAGCAAATATTTTTCGGTCACCATTTCTAAAATCGGACCGACATTCTGGGCCATTCCGCCATGCACTAACACCAGCGAGTCTTGGAGGGCTTGTCGAGTTTTCGGTGAGATTTCTTGTTCGGTAAACACCCGATGAGTGGGCAGTAGTCGGCCTCGACTGACACCATGTTCGGGATCGTTTTCGGTGGCAGCACTTCCGCAAATCAATTTGATTCCCGGCCACACACCGCCGGAGTCTTGCCAGCCACCGCCAGAACCGCCAATCCATTCGCCCAAGATTGCTCGGGCGGCAACGATACGTCGGTCGGATTCCTTCAGCCCGCCCGTCAACGAACTGACCTGCCCAGTGGCTCGCATACAAACCGAAATCAGGCTGCCTAGCAGGTTGGTTGAAACCGCCAGACGCGAGCCTTTAGGAATGTCGTTTACTTTCGATACGATCTCCAAGCCCAATCCGGGACCAACCAAACGCCGTAGTAAACTCTCAATGTTTTGCCCACAGCCTTCCATTCCCGGTGGCACGATCCCAGCGGCAATGACAGCGGCTTTCAAAAGGCCCAAGTAGTCTTTCGCAAAGTCAAACACTTCTGCGATCGTATGAATCTCAGCCGACGCATTCAAATCCGTACTGGTAAGCTTCAAGACCGGTTGATCAATCACTCGCAAAAAGCACTCGATCGGCGGACGTGGTTCTTTGTCACGGCCCATCAAACCCAAGTTGACCGACGCGTTGATTACTTTTGCGCCGTCCGGAAAATCCATGCCCAAAAAGAAAATGTCACTCCACGCACTGTGCGTAAAATCCATGCGCACGGCAGTGGTTTCTTTCAGCATTGGATAAGAAACATCTTCCGGGGCCTTTTGCAGCAACTCCGAACGCAAACGCAGCGGGTGATCGAAAGGGTGCCCTGTGCGGAACATCCATTGATTACCGTAAACGGTGCGAACACTTTTTCGAACTTGATCGGCGAGTGTTTGAAACGCAAACTCGTGGTATGACTTGGCCAGAGCACTTGATAGACCATCACAAGGGCCGTTGTCTTTTTGGCACTCTAGTAGCTCGTCAATCGCTTCGACAAACCGGCGTTCAAGTAAATGCTGAAAAGCCGAAAACGGAATGTTGCCAGAGTGTGATTTGTCGAATCGACTGGGAAGATGGTATCGGTGTATCGAAAACAGAAAAAACAACGCTCGTACACGGTGGTACAGATTGTCAGTGTTTCGCCAAAACAAATCCAATGCAGCACAGTGATCCAATAACGTTTGCAGGGTCGCGCCTTGGCAGATTTCGTCCAGTGCCAAATTGCGTACCGCGTCGTCGTTGGAACAAATGATTTGCACCAGTCGATTATCGTCCGTGGTTAATGAAGCCATCGCTAGTTCTCTTTCCGTGATGTGGCGACCAGTTCCAAAACCTGGGTCAGGATGTCGTCTCGGTCGTCTCCAGAAAGCGCGAGTGCTAATTGACTTTTTAACATGCCGTACTTGACGCCGATATTAAAACGGGCACCAGCAACTTCAAGAGCCAGATAGCGTTCGCGTTGAGCCATCGCATGCAGCGCCGGCGTAAGCTGTACGGACTCAGTTGTGTTTTTGATTTGTTCCTCCAGCACGTCCATGATCCCCGGTGTCAGTACATGGATCGCAGACAAGCATAGATAATGACTCGAACGCAGACCTGCTACGATCAGTTCTTGTTCGGCCTGAGTTGGCGTTGGTTTTTCGATTGCCACTTCGACCTTGTAGAGGTCATCGCGATTGCTAACCGGGCGAGCCCCAACGGTTCCAAAAAACGGCAACAGATGCTCACGAGTCTCTTGAACCGATGATACGATGCAGTTTTCTTGATTCGCCACATCGACGACCTGCCCGGCGCAACGCCGATGGTTATGACTAATGAAAACGTGGTCGCTAACCATGTGCAAAAACGATTCATCGCCAACAAAATCTTTCGCGCGGTAAATTGCATCACCGTAGCCGCGCGGGTTGGTTTGTTCGATAAAAGTTAGGCGGCTGGCATGCGGCCCCGCAGCGCGGGCGTAGTCGCCCGAAGTGCCTGGGCAAATGATCACGCAAATTTCTTCGGCACCCGCTTCGATGGATTCTTCTAAAATCAATTCTAACGTGGTTTTGGACTGGCCCTGTTGGTCTACGATCCGTTGCAAAGGCAAAGCTTTTTGGTCTGGCGCAGCGGCGGTAATGACGGCTCGACGAATGGTCATCAAACACTTTCAGTTCGAAGTTTGAGATTGAAGCGAGTGAAAACGAGCTTTCGTTTGCTTATGCTGCTTCAATTACGATCAGTTTGAAACAATCAGTCTAATAGGCCGATTTGTCTTTACTCCGCTCGTGCCGGCAGAGCAAGCAAATTTTGCTCACCAACAATCACCACAATCGCTACAACCGACAATGCCATTAAGGTAGAAGTAAGCCACGACACAGCCATCAGTAGATATCAGCCCAGGCGCAAGCATCGCCAAATCTGGCTCCAAGCATATTTCACGGCGCTGGTAGAGCCCTTGATCGACGGCTTCGATTTGATCGAGCAAGCGAAGGCAAGTCTGATCAACGCGATAGATCTCGCCTTGTACCTGAACACCACAGCCGGCATCGACTTCTACCAAACCTGGATATTCGCCCAAGTCGTACATCCGATAATCGGCGATCGTGGTAGCCGACCCCAAATAACTTTGGTCGGCAAGAACATGGTTGCGTTGATGGCCTCGTTTGAGTGTACCGTAGACGAACACGAATTCGAATAATTCGTCGGTCGGATTGGTTAATGGCGGCTTCATGATGGGGCGCATACTCGCCGAGACAGCAAATGCTTGGTTCACACGGCAAGTTTTCAAAAGATACAACAACGTTCGAACGACAATTTTGTGATGATAGCGTGTAACCAGAATCACTTAAAGACGCTCTTTTTGATACTGAATTTTGCTTCATCGGCATAAAATTCAACTACCGGGCAAGGTCGACTTTCGCCCATCGAAAACGACGATTATCGTACTGTTAGTAGGAACGTGCAATTCACGCAGGTAACCTTCGCCAGAACTTTGGCCTTGGAGCTTCTGCCAGAGTCTAAAGAAAAACTAATCGGCCATTGTCGCGGCCTGTATCGTTATAAAAATCATTCGAGAATTATCAAAAATGAATCGTTACTGCTTGTCACTGTTTGCGTTTGGAATTGGCTGTTGCTTGTTTTTATCGTTGGCACTTACGCCCAGCGTCATCGTCGCTCAGCAAACCGAAATTCAACAAACCTACACCAAGCGTTCGGTACAAATCGCGATGCGGGACGGTAAAAAATTGTTCACAACAATTTACGAACCCAGAGATCGATCACGAACCTATCCGATCATGATCAATCGCACGCCTTATAACACTCAGCCTTACGACAACCGGATGGCCCGGAAGATTGCCCCCTCAATTTTCATGCAGCGAGAGGGATACATCTTCGTGCATCAGGACGTACGCGGGCGTTGGATGTCAGAAGGCGATTTCGACAACATGCGGCCCAACGTTGACAACCCAAAGCTCATCGACGAGAGCTCCGACACGTATGACACGATCGATTGGCTGTTGACGAACGTCGCAAACAATAACGGCAAGTGTGGCATTTGGGGGATCTCCTATCCCGGTTTCTACTCGGCCGCCGCTTTGCCGGACCACCATCCGGCTTTGGTTGCATCATCACCGCAAGCACCGATTTCCGACTTCTTTTTTGATGACTTTCACCATCACGGAGCGTATTTATTGGGCTATTTCCAGGCCAACAGCACCTTTGGTTTTCAACACAGCGGCCCGACTGCTCGGCGATGGTACAACTCGATCAAACCCAACCACCCAGACCCTTGGACGTTCTATATGAATTTGGGGCCGATGAGCGAAGCAGGGCGTTTTCATCGTGAGGATTTCTTCTGGAAGCAAATCGTCGCCCATCCAAACTATGACGATTTTTGGCAGCGGCGGAATATCTTGCCACACCTGAAAAACGTCAAAACCAACGTCTTGGTAGTGGGTGGTTTCTTTGACGCCGAAGACCTGTACGGGCCACTGAACATTTACCAAAACATCGAAAAGAATAATCCCGATACCTTCAATGCGATCGTGATGGGACCATGGAGTCATGGCGACTGGTCAACGTTGTATCCGCGGGCCAAAGTTGGCAAGCTGGCTTTTGGCGAGCGTGTATCGGAGTTTTATCAGCGTGATGTCGAAGCGCCGTTCTTTCGCCATTTCTTAAAGGGGGAAGGGCAGAAACCGGATTTTGAGGCTTTGGTATATGACTGTGGTCTTCACACATGGAACAAGTACACCCAGTGGCCGCCGGCAGAAGCAAAGAAAGTCAAACTACACTTTGGGGCTGATCGAAAACTAACGATGACTCCGCCAGCTGCTGAAGGCAACGCATCAACATCGTTCGTGAGCGATCCTGGCGACCCCGTCCCTTACCGGGCTCGTCAAGACTTGCAGCTGCGATTTACGCCACGCCCTTACATGTCCGACGACCAACGGTTCGCGACCAGTCGACCGGATGTATTGAGCTTCCAAACCGAACCGCTTGAGCAACCGATGACTTTAACCGGTGACATACTGGCTCATTTAAAAGTCTCCACGACTGGCACGTCGGCAGACTGGGTGGTAAAGCTCATTGATGTTTATCCCGATAATCACCCGTTTGTGCCGGGCTCTGACGAAGGCTTAAATTTCGGTGGGTTTCAGCAGATGGTTCGCAGCGAAGTCATTCGCGGCCGCTTCCGCAACAGTTACGAAAAACCAGAACCGTTTGTGGCGGGCGAAGTTGCCGAAATTAATTTGCCGTTGCAAGACGTATGTCACACTTTCAAAAGGGGCCATCGAATCATGGTCCACGTGCAGAGTACTTGGTTTCCTTTGATTGACAGAAACCCTCAAAAGTACGTCGACAACATTTTCGAAGCCAAGCGAGAAGATTTTATTCGGGCGACGCATACGCTGCACCACAGCCCAGAAAATCCCAGTTGG
>CAZORR010000027.1:0-22656 GCA_964582115.1 uncultured Pirellulaceae bacterium | reverse complement strand
ACGTCGCGCTAACGAGCAGAAGAACTCTTGCCCGTTGTCAGTATCGCACTCGGCCTCGGGCGAGAGTGCCCAACCTACGGTCGTCCATTACGGAATAGTCGCTTCTGCTAGCACCTTTTGGTTGCAATTTTTAGGCCTGCACTGCTCAAAACGATCCGGACTGGACGCCAGCTAACAATTTTGAAAAACTCCGCAACATCTCATAAACGTTCAGATGTGTTTTTCAAATGGATGGTCCAATGCAACCAAGCTCAATTCTAAAAGCAGTCACTTGCGTTTTGTTCGCCACCGTTGTTGGGTTCGTAACGACACCATCAACGACGTTCGCGCAAGAATTTTCAAATCCTCTTGCCGCGAAATTGAATCAGACAACTGACAATCCATTAGCGGGCTTATTAAAAAAGCCGGCTTTCTTAGAAAATCTTAAATTGCCAAAAATCGAACTGCCTAAGCTAGGCAACCTGTTGGCTCCGCCTGAATCCGACCAACAATCGTTTTTGGGGAAAATGAAAACAAAGACAGACGCCTTTTTCTCCAAGGCGCTGGCTTTTGAAAAACTGATCCCCGGACGCCAAGAAAAATCTGGAGGTTCTTCTGAATGGGAATCCGTTCGTGAGTCGATGCAAAAAATCCTATCCGAACGTGGCGAACAGAATCCAATCCGATCCGCAACGTCACCTAGTGGCACGTTACAGCGATAACCCCGGCAGCCACTACGCTTACCTTCGTAAATACTTAATCGGCGCCCAAGTCTTCCACAAGCCGATGTTCGGGGTGGATTTTCTCGTATGGAACTCCAAGCTGTTCGGAGACGATTCGACGAACCTTGAGTGCGACTTCCTTTGACGTGCCTGGCGAGCACCGCCGCAAAAACTCTTCGTCAGAAATCGCTTCAAAGTTTGGGAGTTCCGTCAGCCCCGGTTTAATCTCCAATTGATTCAGAAGTTGGCTCAACAGCCACACGCCGACCAGCACTGCCGCGATCACCCAGAACATCTAAACCTCCATTATCGAAAATGGCTATCGATGGTAGTTCGTCGCATAAGCTAGTAGTTGTTCACCAACCAGCACAACGATCAACAGACAAAACAGCAAACGATTGAGCACCGATGCTGGTTTGATTATAGGCTCGGGGTTAAAGTTATCCCAGTCAACCAATTTCATTTGCGTACCTGCCAACCGAGTCACGATTTCTTTATGATCGGCCTGTGCGAGATCGCTTTCTGAAGTGTCAACATTCACCGAGACTCGACGAACGTCGATCTCGCCATCAATGCGATTGCCCCAAAATTCGTAGATACTGGCCTTATCCGTGTCCAAACTTGTCGTCCACGTCTCATTTTTGGGTCCAGCCTCTAGGCTCAACGGAATTTCAATTCGATCTTCGGAATCGCCCACCACCATCGTTGTTTCTTGGCGGAATTCGTTTTTGGGATAGCTTGGAACGATCGGTTCATCAACCAATTGATCAAGGCTCGAAAATCGACCCGCAGTAACGAAGTCTTGTAGTAGTAGCATAATTGGCAGGTAGGTCGCATTTCGCATCCAGTTGTTCCATTGAGCACCGGCGGTGGTCATCACCGCGACGCAGCGTCCAGCACCAAAGTTTTTGCTGACCACCAACGGGTGTTGTTTTGCGCCGCGAACAGTGGCAAGAACCTCGACCGTCAAGTCATCGGTTTGGTTGCTCCACTCTAACGGCGGGGCCGCAATTTGGCTCACTTGGACCAGATCTAGCAACGAGTTTTTAACCGAATTAGCGGGCGCGAAAACGGGATGCTGGATCGCTTGAATGTCGGCAGGTTGCCCATCAATTCGTTCAGGAACTTCATAGACCCGTTCCAGCGGGATCGGGAACACACCGCTTCCATCGCGGTACATGTCTTGGGTGACAAATCCAAGATTGGTTTTAGGGCCCAAAAAGAACACCACGCCGCCACCATCAGCCACGTATTGTTCCAATGTCTTGACTCCTGTTTCCGAGATACTACCAACATCAAACAAAAACAACGTATCGTATTGGCTGATCTGCTCGTTCGTGCAGTCTCGCAAGAAAGCCTCGTCGACGGTTTGAGTTTCGATGCCTGTCGTCCCGCCTGGATTCAACACGATCGAGAAAATCTCACTGGCCGATGTCGGATTTGATTCCACCAGCAGCACTTGAGATGCTTTTTGAATTGAAACCACACAAGTACGCTGATTGTCGACCGCCAGCGAATCACTTTCGACTTTGGCGACCACGGTATGTTGCCCAGCAGAATTAAAGAACACTGGAAACGCTTGCTGAACTGATTCACCGGGGTCGATCGAATCAATGAACACCGTTGGCAGTCGACTGACTTCTGGGGCCACACTTTCAATTCGACTTCCTTGGTCGACCACTGGATACTCCCAAGACTCAACCTGAACTTGGACTTTCTTTGCAGTCGTCGTCGAAAAGTTCTTAACGGTCAATTCCATCATCAACGGCGTTTCGGCGGCTCGTACGTTGCCAACGGCCACCAGTTGAGTAACCGCGAGATTGGTGGCTTTCGACTTTGAGCAATCAATCAATTCAACCGCCGCACCAGTCCGTTCAATATTCAGGATCGACGCTTTGATTTCTTCTGGGTTTTTCCAATTTCGTTCGCAAAAATCGGATACTAAATAAACGATTGCATTTTCTTCGGTTCTGTTTTGAACCATCTCCGCGACCCAAGCAAGCGATGCTCGTACGTCTGCCGCAGTTTCAGAAAGTTGCAGTTGGCCTTTAAGGCTTTCAATCGTGCTGTCAAAGTCGGTGTCCACCAATTGCGAATCGAGCAACGCGATCGATTTGTTTTTTTGTTCCGTGTCGAGCGCACCTGTGTTTACGTTATTTTGGTTGGCGAATCGGTTCGCTCGCGAGTAGGGAATTAAAGTAAAGACTTGATTCTGGCGGTTCTTGGCTCTGGCGGCCACCGAACTAATCATTGAGATGGCGCGGTCAAAGACAGCTCCTTCCAAGTCCTTCTGCCCCATCGAATAACTGTCATCCAGCAAAACGTAATGATGAGTCTTCTTACCACCCAGCAGTCGAGCCACTCGATCGTTTTCACAACCGACTTGGGCGAGCATGAATAATGCCAGCAGCAGCAAGGCAATCCGGCTGAGCAACAACAGCAGTTGCTTGATCCAGACCCAACTACGATTCTTTTGATGGCTCTTGAGCAAGAACTCCATCGCAGCCCATTTGACCTTTTTGTGCCGCATCATGTTGATCAAGTGGATCAATATCGGCACGGCGATCCCAGCGGCGATCAAGCCGGACCAAAGCTGTGGGCTGGGCGAAAAAATATTCTCAAACACAATCAGCCTCGATTCCGTGCGATGCGGCGACTCAAAAACGACGCCAACACGGCGCCCATTGAGTCACTAGTCCGAACCAAAGCGTAATCAATTGACGCCCGAGCACATCCAATTTTGATCGTCTCTAAAAACGAATTGATCTCCTCCAAGTACCCATCGCGAAGAGCTTTCGGGTTACAGTTCAATTGCACATCGGATTCGAGATCGTCGAACTGTGTCGATCCAGTAAACGGGAAATCCAATTCGTCATCGTCAAGCACATGAAACAGCAACACATCGTGTCCGCGCTGCCGCAGCATCCGGAGCCCTTTAAGTGTTGCGTCGGTGTCGCCAAACAGATCCGAAACGACGATCACGACGCCCTTTCGCGAAAACAATTCCGCGGCGGTAGTAAAGATTTCGTTCAGGTCGGTTTTATCAGCGGGTTTGCTGTTTTCCAGCGAAGCGATGATCGAATTCAGTTGAGTGTGTTGCGACCGAGTGGGGAGGTTTTCGCGAATTTTTTCGTCGAAGGTCACACACCCAACGGCATCGTGCTTTTTCAAAACCAAGTACGCCAATGAAGTCACAATCGTTGCCGCGTATTCGTATTTGTTCAGCGGACCGTTGCCGTATTGCATGCTGCTGGACACGTCGACCAACATTTGCACGCGCATGTTGGTTTCTTCTTCGAACTGTTTAACGTACAAACGATCTTGCCGCGCCCACACCTGCCAATCGACGTGACGTAGGTCGTCGCCGAGTTGGTATTCGCGATGCTGCAAGAACTCGACCGACTGCCCGAAGTACGGACTGCGATGGCTGCCGGACATGAACCCTTCCACAATGTGTTGGGCACGCAAGTCCAGTCGATCGATTCGCTTGATTGCTTCAGGATGCAAAAAGTTTTTGGAATCGGGCATCGTTGGTCAATTCATCTTCTTTAGAAGGTGTGTTGGCGATCAATTGTTCGATAACGTCATCTGATGTCACGCCATCCGATTGAGCCGCAAAGTTTACGGCAATGCGATGTCGCAACACGGGTTTTGCGAGGGCGTCGATATCTTCGGTCGCGACGTGTGCCCGTCCGTACAGCAATGCTCGCGTCTTGCCGCCCAAGATCAAATACTGCACCGCTCGGGGGCCGGCTCCCCAACCAATTTGATCTTTAATGAAATCGGGCGCACCATCTGAATTGATTCGCGTTTGGCGAACCAACGTCAACGCGTAGCGAAGCACGTGATCCGACACTGGAACATCACGAATGGTCGATTGCAGTTTCAAAATGTCTTCGCCAGAGAGCACTGGTTTGACGTTGTGGGTGGATCGCTTGGTGGTTCGTCGGGCGACTTCGAATTCGTCGTCAAAGGTCGGGTAGTCGACGAACACTTTGAACATGAAACGGTCTTGCTGAGCTTCGGGTAGCGGGTAAGTTCCCTCTTGTTCGATCGGGTTTTGTGTCGCCAGTACGAAAAATGGATCCGGCAACTGATGTCGGACTCGGCCAACAGTGACCGTTCGCTCTTGCATTGCTTCCAGTAGCGAGGCTTGGGTTTTGGGTGGTGTTCGGTTGATTTCGTCAGCCAATACAATGTTGGCGAAAATCGGACCTTCCATGAAGCGGCGTTCGCGGGCACCAGACGTTTTGTTTTCTTCCAAAATGTCGGTGCCGGTGATGTCCGCCGGCATCAAGTCTGGCGTAAACTGAATTCGAGAAAACGAAAGGCTCAGCGTTTGAGCGAGCGTGCTGATCATCAACGTTTTCGCCAGCCCCGGCACGCCTTCTAGCAAGCAATGGCCTTGGCTGAACATCGAAATCAAAACTTGTTCGACAACGTCGGTCTGGCCAACAATGACTTGAGCCAGTTCTTCACCGATTTCTTTGCGAGCTTTGGTTAATAAATCGATCGCCTCGCGACCTACCGCGTTGTCCGCCATTAAGTTCTCCACCGTATCGTTTGCAAGTCAAGCTTAGTAGCGACCTTCATACGGTAGCGAACATGCTCGTTTGCCCCAATGAAATTCAAATGCACCTTTCGGGCCACTCAAATGCCGCTTATTCGTTGCTAATCTTAACTGAATTGCCATCAAATAATAGGTGGCCAAACAGTGTATTGCTTCGATCAACCTGTCTAAACGGCCAGTTCTACTAAGGACCTGTACGCCCCTTATGAGCGAGTACAGCGTAAAAACGATTCAACTGTCAATCTTCTGAACTCTTACCGCACAGACTTTGTACTCTCCTGTACCGGTCACGGCGTCACCGGCGTCGTTGGTCAACAAGTTCGCTCGTGATTCGGCAAAGTGCATTGGCATCCACACGCAACCCGGTCGCACTCGCGGTGACACCCAAACCTCGGCTTCCACTTCTCCACGCCGCGACAGTACCTTAACGGTTTCACCGTGCTTCAGTCCCAACTGCTTTGCGTTGTAGCGATGCATCTCCAAAAAGTTCGAACGCTGTTTCGCAACCGGTCCCGCGTCTCGTCGTGTTTGCGTTGCACTGTTGTAGTGATACAAAGTCCGGCCCGTCGACAACACCAACGGAAACTCGTCGTCCGGAAGTTCCGCGCTCGGTCGATAGTCGACCGCTTGAAACGGAGCTCGCCCGATCATCGGTCCGTCCAAATGCAAAGACGGCGTGCCGGGATGTTCCGCGGTTGGGCAAGGCCACTGCAAGCCGGATGGGTTTTGTTCTAAACGCTCATAGGAAATCCCAGCAATCTTAGGCGTCAACGCAGCGTATTCGTCAAACACTTCTTTTGGGGACGGGTATTCCGGCATTGCATACCCAGCCGCTCGAGCCATCTGACACAAAATCAACCAATCTGGTCTGGCACTGCCCGGCGGATCGACTGCTTTGCGAACACGCTGGATTCGGCGGTCACTGTTGGTGAACACGCCGTCTTTTTCTGCAAAGCAAGCCCCCGGTAAAACGACGTTGGCAAACCGAGTGGTCTCGTTGTGGAAAATTTCTTGACAAACAATGAACTCACACTGGTTCAATCCTCGTTCAACTTTAGACACATTGGGTTCGGAGATGACGATGTCTTCGCCCATCACGTAGAGGCCCTTGATGTGACCGTGTTCCATTTCCTTCATCATCACATTCAAGTTCATGCCATCGTCGGGCGACAACGGAACTTTCCACGCGGCTTCGAATTTTTCGCGAACACTGTCGTCGGTAACCTTTTGGTAGCCAGGATAATAGATCGGTGTCGCACCGGCATCGTTTGCACCTTGGACATTGTTCTGGCCTCGCAACGGATTCATGCCCGCCGAACGAACGCCAAGATGACCGGTCATCAAAACCAAATTTGCCAAACAATAAACGTTGTCCGTGCCGTGGGTATGTTCGGTGATACCCAGCGTGTAGTAGATTCCGGCATGACGAGTGGTCGCGTACCAGCGAGCGGCCGTGCGAATATCTTCGGCAGGTACACCGGTTACTTCTTCAGCTTGTTCAGGCGAATAAGCTTGGACCTTATCAACGACAGCCTGGAAATTCTCCGTGTGAGCGTCAATGAACCCTTGGTCGTGCAAACCTTCGTTGATGATCACGTGAGCCATCGCGGACAACAGCCACACGTCGGTTCCGGGTTTGAGTTGCAAATGCAAATCCGCCATCTCGGCCAACCAAATTTCTCGCGGATCCGCTACAACCAGCTTCGCGCCGCGTTGGCGTGCTCGTTTCATTTCCATCGCGATGATCGGATGGGCTTCGGTTGTATTGGATCCTGTAACGAACAGCATTTCCGAATCGCGAATCTCATCAATTGCGTTGGTCATTGCACCCGCACCAAACATTGTCACCAGACCGGCGACAGTAGGAGCATGTCAGGTGGCGGCACACTGATGAATGTTGTTCGTGCCGAATGCCGCTCGTGATACTTTTTGCATCAGGTAGTTTTCTTCCCCCGTGCAACGCGACGAAGAAATAAAACCCAACGCGTCCGCGCCATGCTTTGCTTTGACGGCCAGTAAGCCTTTGGCCGCAACGTCGATCGCTTGTTCCCAACTGGCGGGATGCAACTTTCCATCGTCCCCGCGAATCAAGGGTTCGGTGATCCGGTCCTGATGATGGACAAAGTCAAACGCGAATCGGCCTTTGACACACAGGTTGCCGTCGTTCAATGTCTCGCCTGGTTCCGGGCTGGTGATTTTAACCAATCGATCGTTATGCGTGTGCAAATCCATTTGGCAGCCAACACCGCAGAAATTACATGTCGTCCGCGTGGTGGCGGTCTCTAGCTGAACCAAGTTCTCGGGGCTCTTCTTTTCTACCAACGCTCCGGTTGGACAAGTATCAATGCATCCGCCGCACAGTTCGCAGCTGGTATCAATCAAACTCCGCTGGCCAGCAGTAGCGATCGTTGTCTCGGCGCCGCGATTGGCCAACGTGATCGCGTTGACGGCTTCGACTTCGTCGCAGTAACGAGTACACCGGGCGCACAGAATGCACAGGTCTGGAATGAATTCGATGTAGGGATTGTCGTCGGCCGGGCGAGCCGAACGGGGGGCATTCACGGGCGCCAAGTTCATTGGTTTGACGGTTTTACACAGTTCCCGAAGCTGATTGTTGTTGTCGGTTTCAACGGGCAGTCCTTCGGCGTCCAGTTCATGATCGGCCATGTACAAGTTGTACAAAACGGTGCGATGCTTTTCGATCCGTTCGGATTCGGTAGTGATTTCCATGTCGGGTGTAACGACCCAAGCACACCCTGGCTGCAAGCGACGCTGACCGGCAACTTCAACCAAGCAAACTCGACATGCACCCGCGGGGGCCAATCGATCGTCATGGCAGAGAACGGGGATGTCGACCCCGTTTCGTTTGGCCACATTGAAGACGGTTTCGCCGGTGGAAGCAGCACACTTAACGCCGTTGATTTGAACGGTGAAGGTTTGTGTTGCTGTTTGATTTTGATGGGGGCGATTCATGGTAACCCTATCTCTAGCTCGTTTTGTTACGGTTTTTAAACGCGTCCGGAAAGTGCTTCATTGCCGATTCAAGTGGTTTCGCGGCGACCATGCCCAGCCCACAAATGGAGCCTTCTTCCATCTCCCAACCGACGTCGGCGGTCATTTCTAACGAAGCCGAATCACCCAGTTGCACGAACTGGTCAACTTGGCGGCGGATGTACTGCGTACCAATGCGGCACGGGGCACACTGACCGCAGCTTTCGATCGCAAAAAATTCGGATTGCCACGCCGCTGCTTTCGCCATGTCCACGGTATCATTGATCACGACCACACCGGCACTACCCATCATCGATCCGGCTTCGGAAAGGTGCTTGTAGTCCAACGGCAAATCGCGATTGCTAATTGGCAAAAAACCAGAACTAGCTCCGCCGGGTGAAAATCCGATCGGAGTGCCCTGATAACCACCAGCCGCTTCGACCAGTTCGTCCAAAGTCACGCCTAGGGGAAGCTCGTAGACTCCCGGTGCGTTGATGTGCCCCGAGATGCAATACAGTTTGGTGCCCGGTTCGGTACGGCCTAGTGCGCGAAACCACTCACCGCCGTTTTCGATGATCGCGGGCACACAAGCGATGGTTTCCACGTTGTGAATCAAAGATGGCTTTCCACGAAAACCGACTTCGGTAGGGTAGGGCGGTTTTAGTCGTGGCATTCCGCGTTTGCCTTCGAGTGATTCCAGCAGTGCGGTTTCTTCGCCGCAAATGTAAGCACCGTGGCCGCGAACGATTTGGATGTCAAAGTCAGCTAAATGAGACTGGGCCTGTTGGAGAGCGTCCGAGATCACTCGGTACTCGTTAACGTATTCGCCACGGATGTAGATGTAGATACTGGTCGCTTGTATGGCGTGAGCGGCAATGGCCAGGCCTTCAAACATTTTGTGCGGTTGTCGCAACATGGTCTCGCGGTCTTTGAAGGTTCCCGGTTCGGCTTCGTCCGCGTTGCAAATCACGTAGCGTTCGGTTTCCGCTTGTTGGCAAACGGACGTCCATTTGAAATGAGCCGGAAACCCCGCGCCGCCACGACCTTGCAAACCCGACGCTTCGACCTGCTGGATGATTTGTTCGGCCGACATTTGTTTTGCTTTGGCCAGATTGCGATAGGAATCATCCAGTGGTCCGCCCAGATTCATCGGCAACTCCGGATTGTCGGGAGTGACGGCGGTCGAGTTAGCGGCGAAGGTTTCCAATTCGGTTTGTTCGTTTAGTAAAGCGGGCGCTAAATCGCATTGCCCCAAACAACTGATCCGCGTGACAGGTCGTCCGTCGGCAGTCAAACGTTCGGCGAGCTCGTCGGCGCCTTGCATGCGACAGGTCAATCCGTTGCAAACACGAACTTGAGGACCAGCGTCGATTTGCTGTTGATCATCGATCAGGTGGTAGAACGAACCAGCGCCCCAAATGTCGGCTTCTGGCACATCGGTCTGCTGAGAAATCTTTCGAACATTCTCTTCAGTCAAGCCGCCGTGTTCGAGCATTTCGATCACAGATTCACGTTTCGCCGATGGCTTGTGCATGAGTAGTTCCAGTGGGTGAAGGAAATGCGTTGCTGCCACATTGTTCGCACGCGGCATCTAAAATATAAGCCGCGTTTTGGTCAATTGTCAGCCAATGTCGGATAACTCGGGGTGCTAAAAGGGTATTTTATTTCTAAGATCATTGCACGGTTAATTTACAACCGCCAAAAATTACGGTCAGGACATCGATGTTTCCGGTCGCTTTGGACAATAATCGGTAACTTCTATACCGACTTGCCAATTCTACGTTAACCACTCGTTTTACCGTTCGTTTTATTTTATAGACGTAGGCCTTTGAAAATCGATGAACTCCCTGTCTCCAACCAATTTTAGTCGCTTTCGGCGTATCGTGATCAAAATTGGTTCGTCGTTGGTTGTTGATCCCAATAGCGGTGTGCGACGTGCGTGGTTGGAATCGCTGGCGTTGGATGTGTTGAAATTGCGACAGCAAGGAGCTGACGTATTAATTGTTTCGTCGGGAGCGATCGCGTTGGGGCGAAATCAAATCCCGTCACTCACCAGCGACGGCAAGCTAAGTCTAGCACAAAGCCAAGCCGCTGCTGCGATCGGCCAAATTGCACTTGGGCGAACCTTTGATGAAATTTTTGGCAAACTCAATGTCCCGACCGGTTTGGTTTTAGTCACGATTGGCGACACGGAAACAAGACGGCGTTACTTAAACGCTCGAGCAACCATCAATTCGTTGCTCGAATGGAAAGCGATCCCAATCATCAACGAAAACGACACTGTCGCGACCAGCGAAATTCGTTATGGCGACAACGATCGTTTAGCGGCTCGTGTGGCAACGATGGTCGACGCGGATCTACTGATCTTATTGTCGGACATCGACGGACTGTACTCGGCACCGCCTGCTACTAACCCGGACGCCCAGTTCATCAATTTTGTCCCTGAAATCAACGAAACCATCCAAGCGATGGCAGGGGAGGCCGCAAGTAATTTATCTCGTGGCGGTAT
This sequence comes from uncultured Pirellulaceae bacterium, assembly GCA_964582115.1. Classification (GTDB taxonomy): domain Bacteria; phylum Planctomycetota; class Planctomycetia; order Pirellulales; family Pirellulaceae; genus Mariniblastus. The sequence goes on along the minus strand of CAZORR010000027.1, from coordinate 11,885 downwards.
GGTAACCAAAATCGCCGCAGCCCAAATCGCTACGACCGGTGGAGCGGCGATGTTCATTGCTTCGGGCAAAGAAAACCATCCAGTTGCGGCGATTCAAGCAGGCGGTAAGTGCACGTTCTTTTCGCCTGCAGATAAACCCGTGAACCAGCGAAAAAAATGGATTGCCGGTGGACTTGAAATCAGTGGCCAAATCGAAATTGATTCCGGAGCCTGGAACGCGTTGCGGAAGGGAAGTTCGCTGCTACCTGCTGGTGTGATTCGAGTGACCGGGACCTTTCAACGCGGTGACACGGTCGAAATTTTATTCGAAGAAAACAAAGTTGCCCGCGGTTTGATCCAATACGATTTAACCGATGCCGCTCGTATCGCTGGCATGCAGAGCGAAGGGATTGAGTCGGTGCTGGGTGAAAACTATCGCGTTGAAATGGTCCATCGCGACGATTTGGTTTTGATGAATTAACCGGAATCGATGCAGAGAATCCGTGAAGCGGTCGCCATTGGTGAAACTGGTCACGATCGAGAATGAAAAATAGGGGCTTTGGGTGGCTGGGGTTGAGGAGGTGGCGTAATCAAGGTTCCAGTGTCCTTTACAAATCTCTATTTTCTAGCAGTCGATCGATCTCGACCTACTTCAAAAATCCAACCGCTTGATTTCCATCGTGGCCTTTCAACAACCAACACGCAGCACAAAGACAGTGCGTTTAAGATTCACCTGCTTCGCATTGGCAGTCGCATGCTCGGTCATCGTGGTCGGTTGTGGTACCACCGTCAAACGCGCTGGCACGGAACAACTGCTGATTTCAAACGCAGTCGACAACGCCGTCGAGAAATTGGATTTTCATGAGCTGAGTGGTCATAAGGTTTTCTTTGATACCGATTTTTTAAAATCAGTTCGCTCTGATAATTTTGTCAGCAAAGATTACGTGATCAGTGCGATTCGGCATCAACTGGTTGCTAATGGCGCGTTGGTGCAAGACTCACGGGAATCCGCCGACACGATCGTTGAAGCTCGGGTAGGTGCGTTGGGAACGGATGATCACGAGATCACCTATGGCATTCCCAAAACAGGTGGTTTAACAGCAGCTGCATCGGTGTTGTCAAATTCCCCAGTGGGAGCGCTTCCGGAAGTTTCGTTTGCACAAACCAACTCGCATGCCGCGGTAGCGAAAGTGATTGTGTTTGCCTACGACCAAAAAACAAGAGAACCAATCTGGCAGTCAGGCGTGGCCAAAGCCGAAAGCAATAGCTCTCACACTTGGGTGCTGGGCGCAGGACCTTTCCAAAAAGGCAGCATCTATGATGGCAACCGTTTTGCCGGAAAAATGATTGGCCCCAAAAACGGTTTCCTCGGCAAACGAACGTTGGCAGACAAAAAAGATCCTGAAAAAGTCACCGACCATCCGATAAGCTACCGCGATGCCTTCACTTTCCAACAACCAACTGCACAAAATGAAGCGTCAAACGTCAAGCAGGCTTCGGCAGAAGAAGACATCACCGGCGACCAAGGAAACTAACTTAGCTTAGCCCAAGCCGTTTTTTAACCAGATCAATCATTTCGGTACGTTCAGTTTTGCTAAAGAACACGTTCGTACCTGCGCAAACTGCAATCAAACCGAAAGCAGCAACAATCGCTAACGGTTTAGTCAGCAACAAAATCAACGGCATGGCAGCGCACAGCCAAATACCTGCATCGGTTTTGCAGCCTAATCGGTGGTTGAAACTGAACATCAAAACCACGATCAATAAGTTACCTGCGGCGGTCGCCAATACGGCGCCATGCAAGCCGATGATCGGAATCAACATCATGTTCAAGACCAAGTTAACGACCAACCCAAAGCCCGTTGCAAACGTTGCCCATTTGCCTTTTTCTGACACCCACAAGTAATCTTGGCCAATGGTATGCATGCCGTACCAAATGCAATAAACCAATGTCAGCGGCAAGACCGACAAACCATCGTCATAGCGTCCCTCTAAAATCCATTCGAACAGGATCGGGGACAACAACAGCAAAGCAACGCTTCCGAGCGTGAAACAAACGGAAGCTAGTTTAATGGCCAAATTCAGTTGGCTGGCGGCGAGGTCCTTGCGTCCCTTTTCCCACGACTCGCTTAAGTAAGGCATCAGCACACCAGCCAACATCGAAGCAACGCCAACCAGTAGCAATGGAACCACACGTCCCGAATGGTACTGTCCAACAGCGGCTTGTGCCGATTCCGCTGTGCCGCTGGACCAATGGATCAGCATGTAGCGGTCGGCGACTTCAAACAGGTTGTGAGCCATATTGGAAACCCACAGCCAAGCTGCAAAGGGGGCAATGCGTTTCCACATTTGACTGTGAGAAAGCGTGTCGCCGTCGTTGTTAATGGTATCACGTCCATGCCACAAAACCCAAAACGCGGGGAGTGAGCCAAGGAAGCATGCGATCGCAAACCCGGCGGTCGCTGCGGAGGATTTGGCTTCGAAATTCGCCATTAACAAGATCCCCACGAATGCGAATCCCGCTCCCGTAATGAACCGCATGAGCGTGACGACTCTGACTTGTCGCAACGACTCCATTAGCGACGACAGAAAGTTCGAAGCTCCAACAAACAGCAATCCCACTGAGATCCAACGCACCAATAGAACGTTTTCGCCGTCGCGGAACAAAATCCAGCTGAACGTTTTTGGCATCAAAAATACGGTGACGGCCAGAGTACCGGTCATCACAACGCTGATCATCGAAATGCGTCCAAGGAATGATCGTAACTGGCCGCGCTGCCGGTAGTACTCGCTGTACTTTCCGAAACAGCCGGGCAGTCCTAGAACTGCCAAAGGAGCCAATAACATCAAATAGCTGTACACCATCGACCACTGACCAAGCTCTTGATCGGTCATGTAATGACAGAACAAAATCCCGCGAACAAATCCGATAACTCGCTGACCCACTGTCAGTATTAGCGCAAAAATCAATCCCGTCGCAATCGAATCGGACACCATTTCACGGCGCCGCCTGGGCTTGGATTGCTGGTCGACAGTCGCATGCCCTAAATCAACTGGCAGTAGTCCCGAGTTTTTTGAGTTGGCGGATGACATTGATAAGAATGGCGTTTTACAAAAACACACTTTTGATTGACGATCGGGAGTTGCCTGAAAACGCGTAGGAAAACGAAGCGTATTTCAGTTACTGCCAGAGGAGGGAGTATCTGTTTCAGAAATGTTACTCACGGAAGCCCGGCCTGCGAGTAATCATTGGGAAATGCCCTCAAACAAGTACCGGACCTAGCGGTTGATTCCGGAAACTCCAGATATACGGCTTGTCCGGTCTCCGCATTCGATCGGCAAAAGCGCGCATGCCCCCCTCCAAATGTCTGCTTGGTAGAGCGTGACATTTGATCCGGGGGGCGTTGCGTCAGCTGAGCTGTTTCTCGTGTCAGGTTTTCGCAGCGGTTTAGCGAGTTCACGTCGGAGCGATAAGCCTAAAGGCATTACTGCGAACCACTAGCCACCTAAAAGTGGCTGCTAAACGATCTTCGCTGATTCCACGCTCAAGACAAATTCGTTCTGCTTGATGGCTTGTAGTTGATCAGCAGACAATTGGTCATCGATCTGAATTCGTGCACAAGCCGCTTCAGCTCCATCGTAAATGATGTTGTGCATTTCCTCGACGTTGATCTTGGCGTCGCCAACGACTTGAAAAACATGAGCCAGAACGCCTGGCCGATTCATGTGCCGAATTGAAAGTAACGTGGTCGCTGGAGTTCGCGATGCCAAATTGACGCAATTCTCAACGTTTCCAGTATCGTTATAAGTCAAAATAACTCGTACTGCTTCAGCTGCAATCGCCTCTTGAGACTGGTCCGTTGAAGCGCCAACATGATGCGTGCCGTAAACGCCTGGCATGCCAACGATATCAGCAGAAAAATCAGCGACTCCTGATCCCGGTTCGTCGGCGTAAACATCCAATCCCGCTCGGATACCCTTTTCGGTGATCGCGGCTTCAAGAGCCGTTTGATCCACGACGCTACCACGACTTGTGTTGATCAGGAACGCGCCCGGTTTCATGTGCGACAAAAACGTGGCATCGATCAGTTGGCTGGTTTCGGCATTCGCGGCGACCGAGACACTGACCACGTCGCTTTCTTGTGCCAGTTGTTGCAACGAATCGCAAAATCCGATCCCCAGTTGTTCAGCTTTGTCCGCCGTGAGACTACGACTCCACCCAACCACGTTCATTTCAAAACCCTTACCACGTTCGGCGATTGCCATGCCGATTTGCCCGGTTCCAATAACGCCGAGTGTTCGGCCCTTCAAACCAGCGGCTTTGGCATATTTCTTCTTGTTCCATTTACCGGCGCGCAAGTCCTCCGTTTGGTCCGGAATTCGTCGGTCGCAAGCAAGGATTAAGCCCCAAGCGAGTTCCGCCACCGCAACCGAATTTTTGCCGGGACAGTTCGCTAGGTAAACTCCTCGGCGGCTAGCTTCCGCAACATCGATGGTGTCGTAACCTGCACCGGCACGAACGATCAGTGCTAGTTTTTCACCGGCTTGGATTGCTGCGGCTGAAACTTTCGTGCTGCGAACCACCAAGACATTCGGTTGATGTTCAGCAAGTGCATCCGCGAGTTGGTCGGCACTGGTGTCCGGTTCAAAAATAACTTCACACCCGGCACTTTTTAGATTTTCGATTCCGCCGGCTTGGAATTTGTCTGCGATAAGAATTTTCATAAATTAATAGCTTTCAAAGCGATGAACGAATAATCCGCTACGAAGTTTGGGTTCAAACCAAGTCGATTTTGGTGGCATGATTTTGTCAGCGTCGCTAACATTAATCAATTGCTCGATCGAAGTCGGGAACATTGAAAACGCAATCGCTTGCTTTCCCGAATCAACCACCCGTTCAAGCTCCTCTGTTCCTCGAATGCCACCGACAAATCCAATGCGATTGTCTGTCCGTGGATCACCCACTCCGAGGATTGGAGATAGGATTTGAGACTGTAACAGCGCAACATCCAATGAATTAATCGGATCGTTTGAATCAAAAGAATCGGCGGCGAACGTAAATTTGTGCCAGCCGTCGCCCAAGTAAACGCAAACGCTGCCAGCCGAATCAGGCTGTGGGTTACTGGTCGGTTCGAGCGTACCAATGCTTTTAAGTTTCTCCAGCAAGTCCGCGCCGGTCAGGCCATTCAGATCGGCAACTACGCGGTTGTAAGAAAGAATCCGTAGTTGACTGTCAGGGAACATGACGCTCAGCACGCGATTGTATTCTTCGTCACCGGTATGGCCGTTGTTCTCTGATTGTCGCTGCGTCGCGGCTCGTTCTCCCGCAGCGGTACGGTGGTGTCCGTCGGCAATGTAAACTGCATTCAGTTTGGCAAAGGCATCGACATAGGCTTGTGCATCGGCTGCTTTCCAGATGGTATGCTGCACGCCGTCTTCGGCTTCAAAATCAATCATGTGACCGCCGACGATGTCGCTTTCGATCAATTGATTGATGGTTGGATCATCTTTGAACGTCAAAAACACAGGCTCAGCGTGAGCACTGCACGTCGTCAAATGCCGAGTTCGATCGTCTTCTTTGACAGGACGCGTTTTTTCATGTTTTTTGATCTCACCACTGCGGTAATGCTGAACATCGTAGCAGCAAACGACGCCGTGCTGAGCCCGCCCTTGGTAGATCTGGCGATAGATATAAATTGACGGTTCGTCAGCAGGAGACAGGTGACCCGCTTGCTGCAACGAGTTTAAATTCTCGGCAGCTTTCTGATAAATGGGTTCGCTATACGGATCCGTGTCTGCCGAAAATCCGATTTCCGGTCGAATGACATGCAAGAAACTGATGTCGTTGCCTTCGGCAGCCTGCTTGGCTTCTTGAGTATTGATGACATCGTAGGGCTCGCAAGCGATCTTAGACGCGTTAGCTGCTGCTGGCATCAATGGCTTGAATGGGTAAATTTTAATCATTGCAAATGGGCTCAACTGAGATTGATACTTTCAACCGACAATTTCATTGTGAGCCGCGGCAATGTCAAGGTGTCAAATTGGCGCAATATAAAATGATCAAGGTAAAATTATATGCCCTTCTAATTATCAAGGTTAAGGTTCCCCCGATGTCCCCAATGTGATCAAGCGCTTTCGCGTTTGATGGCTTCTTCGCTAATGTGGCCATCTTCGCTGACGTCCTCAAAGCGAACGCTGACGCGTTTTGAAACGCCCGACTCTTGCATCGTGATTCCGTACAGCGTGGTTGCCGCAGTCATGGTTTTTTTGCTGTGAGTGACGATCACGAATTTCGTCCACCCCAAAAAGCTTTTGAGCACATCAACGAACCGACCGATATTTGCTTCGTCAAACGGGGCATCGACTTCGTCCAAAACACAAAACGGGCTCGGGCGGAATTGGAAAATCGCCATGAGCAGCGATACCGCTGTCAACGCTTTTTCACCGCCACTCAACAACGAGTTATTAAACTCGGGTTTGCCAGGTGGCGTGGCAATGATGTCCACGCCGGCTTCGAGTGGGTCAACATCCGGCTCAAGAATAATATCCGCCTTGCCACCGCCAAAGGTTTGGCGAAACAGCTTTTGGAAGTTCCCACGAATGATCTCAAGCGTTTCAACAAACAACTTGCGACTGTCGTTGTCGATGCGAGCGATGATTTTCTGAAGCGTGTCTTTGGCTTCGGCGAGGTCTTGGTATTGTTGGTCCATTGCCAAGTAACGTGACTCAAGATCTTCGAGTTCTTGCAATGCGTCTAAGTTTACCGAACCAATTGAACTGAGCTTCCGACGCAGTTCGGTAATTTCTTTGTCGATTTCATCTCGATCCAAGACTTCGATTTTGGCGTCGGCTTCTTCCGAGACTTCATTGTCATCGACTTCCGCTTCATCATCGCCGGATTCGAATTCGTCGTCTGGAGTCGCCGCAATGGCCAGAGCTGGTGTGTTAGTTACGGTGTCCGCGTTCGCGATATCAATCCCATAATCGTCTTGCATTCGCTCGGCAAGTTGCTGCCGTTGCAAGCCAAGTTGTTCGATGCGAGATTTTTGCTGGTGGACTTTGTCTTGGGCCAAACGAAGCTGATCTTGTTTGCCACGCAATTCCATCGAAACTTGTTTGCGGTCGGCGTCTAATTCACTGCGATTGAGGTTCAATTTCTGCAGTGATTCGTCAACGCTTTCGTATTCCTGACGCAGTTCGCTCAGTTTTTTCGTAGCTGTTTCGATTTCTTGTTCGGCCGTACCGGCAGCTTGAGAATCAGATTCAACTTGTTCGACTGCTTGTTGGTGGGCGGTTACTTGTTCTTCCAGTTCCATGCGAAACTGAGCGACACGGGACTGCATGCCTTCCAACACTTGTTCGGCTTTAGCCAGTTTACTGGTCGTAGAGCTCGCTTCTTTTTCGGCTTGCTTTCGTTGCAGTCGCAACTCGGCTACCGACGTATCGCACTGTCCCACCAATGCAAGAATCGTTGCGATGGCAGTTTCTTTTAGTCCCAGCTGCTCTCGCTGTTCGCTCAACTGATCGCTGGTGCTGGTAATTTTATTTGTGTAGTCAGTGAGCTCTTGCTGAGCGGAAGTAAGTTGTTTGTTGACAGTTGCCAGTTGTTTTTCGGCGGTGGCGTGTTCTCGCTGTTGGTCTTTTAATCGAGTTGCGATGTCGGTGTTTTCTTCCAGCTGTGCTTGGACTTTCTTTTCAGTGGTTTCCAGCTGTTCCGCTAGTTCCTGCACCTGCCCAAGGCAAGTTTCTCGTTCGCCGTCGAGTCGCTCAATTTCTCGTTTGAGGGCGCGCAGTTCACTTCGGCGGGAGACGAGGCCTGCGGTGGTCGATTTTGGACCGACGACCACCGAACCGTCGGCTTCAACGATTTCGCCGTCGAGCGTAATAAAGCGAACGCGGTCGGCGGAATCATGACTGGATCTTAAGTCGATGGCGATGTTTAGCGTTTTCACCAACCAGGTGCCACCAAGCATTTTTCGAATAAATTCGGCGTACTTCGGTTGGACTTGAACCAAGCGATCCGCTCGTCCAATCACGCCAGCAACACCATTCAAGTTAACGCCGGGGTCGGCTCCCAAAGTCGGTGGTTCGTCTAACTGAATCAAACCAACTCGCCCGCCGAGTTTGATTTTGTCATTCGCGATTTGGGTTATCAGTTTTTCGCCATTGACGATCACAAACTGAGCAATGTCACCGAGAGCGACATCTACGAGTGCGGCGTGCTGGACGTTGACGTTGACTAAGTCAGCGACGAGTCCGATTACTTCCGACATTGGACCGGTTTGGTCGTTGGCATGTTTGAGAAGTTCACGAGCACCCGCGTTGATGCCCTCAAGGCTCTTTTCGAGTTCCTCGATCACTTGAGCTCGCTGGGTCATCCCGGCGTGTTGAGTTGTTAGGTCGGTCAAACGTTGGCGCCGACCGTCTAACTGTTCCTTGGTCGATTGAAGTAGTTTTCGGGTTTCGGCAAGGGCTGAGTCCCTACCGTCGGCTTCTTGTTCGAGTTTTTCAACTTGCTGCTGGGCATCGGATAGTGTTTGTTCAAGCTGGCTTTTCGAATCGGTCAGTTGCTGCGTGTTGTCAGTTGAACGCTTTTTAGATTCTTGCAAATTCACAAGCTGTGAATCGGCCGCGCTGACGGTTCTGCCAAGTTGGCTGACCAAAGAAATCAACTGTTGATGTTCGTTACGTTTGGTTTCAGCGAGCGATGTTTTTTCTTGGATTGTGGCATCCAGTTGACTGGCGTTACTTTCAATTTCTTGCAGTTGATCACGAGCTTCGCGATAATTCAGTTCGGCAGTTTCGGATTCCTTTTCCGTTTTTGCAATTCGTGCTTCAGCTTCTGACTTACGTTTTTGCGCCAGCTTTAGCGTTTCGGCTAATTGTTGTCGGCGTTGAGTGATGTCCTTTTGTCGAGCCTGATTGAGTTGAAGGTTGGAATCGGTGCGAGCGATTTGTTCTCGCAGGCCCGCTGAATTGTCTTGAGCGGTTTGATACTCGGATGATGCTTTTTCTAGATCCGCTTCGACCTTTTGGGTGCGTTCTTCGAATGCTTTGATTTCTTCGGTGGCCGCTTCCACATTTTTCAGTTCGGTCGCTAATGAGGTTTCCGCGGTTGTTAGTTTTTCGCTGAAGTCTCGCCAGTCCTTCGCCCCAACATGTGTTCGCAGTTCTTGCAGGCGGTCAGAGTTTTCTTTGTAGCGGGCTGCTTTTGAAGCTTGTGCCTTTACACTGCGGTAACGACTGCCGACTTCTTCAACGATGTCGGCCAACCGAACGAGATTTCGTTCGACTCGTAGTAATCGACGTTCGGCGTCCTTCTTTTTGGCTTTGAAACGACTGATACCAGCGGCTTCTTCAAAAATCACTCGACGATCTTTGGCATTGGTCGAAAGCATACGTTCGACTTTGCCTTGCTCGATCAAGCTGTACGCATCAGTGCCGACACCCGTTCCACGAAATAGTTCGCGGATGTCTTTGAGGCGACTGGTTTCGTTATTGATCAAGTATTCCGATTCGCCGCTACGGTAAACGCGGCGGGTAACCAAAACTTCGTCCGCGTCGAACGCGAATCGTTTGTCAGAGTTGTCTAAGATGATCGTTGCGGTCGCCGCATTGGCAGGCCGTCGCCCATCGCTGCCGCCGGATCCTTTGAAGATCACGTCGGACATGTCTTTGCCCCGTAGACTCTTGGCGCTTTGTTCGCCTAGAACCCACTTGATCCCGTCGACGATGTTGGATTTACCCGATCCATTGGGGCCGACCACGACCGTGATCCCCTCCGGGAATTCAAACCGAGTCTTGTCGGCAAAGCTCTTAAAGCCGCTTAGTTCGAGGGCTTTGAGCATGGAAGGGCACCACTGCGATGAAGGAAAAAGTTTGTCATTTTTCAGACGTTTCGCAAGAGTCCGATAACGAACCCTGCTAATGCTCAACTGCCTGTGTGAAACGAATCGTTATCTGGCCGGTTTGACGAAGTTAATAAATTTACTGGTTATGCTCTCTGGCTTGGTGTCTTCAAAGTCACTCGCGACACGTTGAGGCTTCCTAGGAGTTGTTTTAATCTTTGGAGCGGCATCAATGACAAGTTCAGCGTTGAGTGCGTCGTTTTGACTTGCCTGTCGAATGATCTTCAGTTGCATGCTATACCCGTAGCCAAGTTCAGCCAAGGTTCGAACTAGATCAGAAACTTGATTCGAGCAATTACGTTGTTGTTTTCCATCGTCAGGCGAATAGGCCGTTAGCGACAGCGTATCGTCGCCTTGGCTCCTGATGGTTAGACCGGATTCTACGAACAAGAAATTATCTTTCAACCTAGACTTGCTTCCGAACACAACAATCTCGGGGCGGTTTTGTGTTGAAAAATGAACCGTTGGTTCAGCCGTTGAGTCGATTTCATGCAAGAAGAATTGTTCGGCCAAGAAATCGCCAACAACGATGGGGTCGTCTTCGTTCTGTTGGCGAATCGCTTTGAAGGCACCGTAACGGACTTCGATTTCAGGTTCATTGAACAACTCAGAAAGTACGTTCGCCGATTCGCGACCTTCCATTGCTGCCAACGCAGCAAAGGCATGCCAGCGGTGGTTTTCTGCCGTCTTGGCCGCTGTGACGAGTTCTGAGATTCCATCGGAAACGCCCATGTAAGCAAGTGCTTCGGCCGCGTAAAACCGAGGTTCGAAATCACTGTGGTTTAGCGCTGATTGCAAGATAGGTTTGGCGGTATTGCCAATCGCTTCTAATTGAATCGCTGCTAAACGTGCTTGATTCGGATCGCCGATTTGAGCTTCTAGCGACGCAAGTCGTTCTTGCAATTGCGACTGTTTTTCAGAAAAGTACAGCTGGCTCAAAACTGACGCATATCGACCGACATTGTTTCGGTAGACCAGCGGGATTTTCAATTCAATACTCTGGTCGGTTTTCGGTTCGGCGACGCCATCGTGACCAAGGCTAGTTCGATACCGGAAACGGTTATTGATGGCGTGCGTGATTTGCAATGCGGTTTTGTGATCGAATGAATTTTCTTTCAATTTTAAAGCCAGAGCTCGATCGTTCTGTGTTTTGCCGCCGGCTGGAATCACCGCATGCAACGCATCCTGAGGTTCGTCGGAGTTGTTAATCAGCGATTTAACAATCAGTGGACCGGTTCCGATCGCGGAGACACTTCCTTTTTTGACGCGGTTGCCTAATCTGGCCATTCTGCGAAGCCGGCTTTTCAAAATGGTACCGTTTTGTAGTGAGGTACCTGAAGATTCGGCCATCGTAATGACTTGTAAGTCAAAATGATCACCAGCTCGCGCGCCCGGTGGAATTCGTCCCTCGATGATAACCAGTTCCGTGTTCTTGTCGGTCATCAACTCTTTGATTTCGGTGACATTGTTGGTGAGTCGTAGTTCGCGTTGTAGATGTTCGCGTGGTCCCGATTCAATCGGCGCCGACCCCGTTCCTTTGAGGCCAGTAGCCAGCCCAACACCGAATACTTTGACCGAGTTTAAACCAGCCACGCCGCCGATTTCACCAATCGAGCGAGGCCCTGATTTTAAAATGCTGTTTTCGTACTTGCTAACATTCAATGGTTCGTCGGTCGATTGGCCACGACGGATCACGTTTTGACAACCAAAGGTTGAGGCAATCACGCCAGCAAGAAACAGACGGCGGCCAATCTTCAGTAGTTGGCCAGGGCGATCATTTGAGTTTGTTTGGTTGGTGTTCATCACAAGCCTTCCTTGGCATTGATTCGATTGGATTGCAGAGGCTTGATGGGAGAGAAGGCGGAGCGCACCGTACTCGCAATCGCAAGTCTCTGCGGCGGGAGAGTAGAAAATGCGAGCGATGGCGTCAACCGATCCGATGCTAGCATCGGTGGGCGGGTGGCTTTGCTCAGGTAGTTGGGCTTGCCTGTTTTTACC
>CAZORR010000026.1:0-22860 GCA_964582115.1 uncultured Pirellulaceae bacterium | reverse complement strand
TGCTCGACGCCTTGAAGCAACTCGCCACCATCGCTGCCGAGTAGATCGTGGACGGTCTGTCGCGGACGGCTGTAAATAGTCCAAAGTGGACACCAACAACTAAACGCAAATGGAAAACGATCGTCGTTTGCCATTTGCGTTTTTTCGTTGGCCCGTTGACGAGCAGTCCGACATCGCGGATGTGCAACATCGATTTCACCTTAGAGCTTATCCCACAACCTTTTCGAGCGACGCATTTTTCTACTTTGTCGCGAGGTATTGGGATAAGCACTTAAGCAAAGAACTGGCAACCAGCCAAAGTCGCCTTTTGCTCCGAGGCTACCATTTTTTTCGCGGTGTGTTCGTAGTAATGCATTTAGGCTTTACTCTCCGAAGTGAAATCGTTAGATCGCTACTAAAACTGATACTAGAAACAGTTTCGATAACGCCCGTTACTTAGATCCCAAACGGGTTGTCGATCGAATCCGAAGGCTCGGTGAACCATTGAGGCCCATCTTTTGACATCCAAAAATGGTCCTCTAGACGAACTCCAAATTCATCCGGCACCACCATCATCGGCTCGTTGCTAAAGACCATACCTTCCACCATCGGCGTAAGTTCGCCTCGCACCAAGTTCGGGCCTTCGTGAATATCTAAGCCACAACCATGACCAGTTCGATGCGGCAAACCTGGTAGTTGATAATCGGGACCATAACCGGCGGCTTGGATCGCTTGCCGCGCGGCATTGTCACACACTTCGCACGACTGGCCGAGCTTCGCTGCGTCGAATGCCGCCAGCTGAGCGGCTTTTTCGATGTCCCAAATTTCTTTTTGACGGTCGGTGTAATTTCCAAAAGCGAAACTTCGAGTGATGTCTGAGTTGTAACCTTCGACCAAACAACCCGTATCGATCAAAACCCAATCATCGGCTTTAAGTGTTTGCGGATCTTTCACGCCGTGCGGAAACGAAGTCGCCACGCCGAACAAAACAATGCAAAAGAACGAACCCGCCGGTGCACCGACGACTTGATGAGCCTGATCGATAAACTCGACCACCTCCCCAGTCGTAATTCCTGGCTTGAGCATCGAAGCGGCTGCCTGGTGTACTGCCAATGTCATCTCATGAGCGCGTTTAATGATCGCAATCTCTGCCGGTGATTTCCGGCTACGAAGGTCTTGCGTTAACGGCTGAGCATGCCCAAGGGTCAATTTCGGATTCGCTGTTTGGATTCCATTAACGATAAAGTACGGCGTCACTTCATCGATCAACAGTTTATTACCGAGTGAAGCCATGATTTGGCTAACCACTTCGTAAGGGCTTTCGTGTTCCTCCCAAGCATGAATCTCGGCAGGCATTTGCCAATAATCACGGAGCGTATCCAGTTCAAACTTTGGCGCGACATAGCATATCTCGCCCTCGGCAGGAACGATCGCAGCCACCATCCGCTCGCTAGGACTCCAACGTAAACCGGTAAAGTAATACAAGTTCGTGCCAGCGTGTAAGTAAGCCGCCGCGGCCCCGGACTCTTTGATCTTAGCCTGCAGTGCTTCCAAACGTTGGCGAAATTCGCCTTCAGAGATTGGTTGGATCATGTCCGTCATGTTGGACAACGAGTCCATTGCTGACTGTCTATCGTTCGTGCCTACACCAATCGTCATCTTCGAATCTCCTAGAGGAACCACCATGTCGAAATCTTAACTGCAATCCGCAGCGACCGTCAGTGTAGCAAGAACTCCGCAGGTCGACCAATCCTCTTAGAACAGATCACACCGGGCATCTATTCTGGAAATCTAAGCACGATGGCGCTCATCAATAACGATCACTTTTGACAATAAAAACGTGTCGATCAGTACGGAGAACGCGTTTTGGCTCGCATCATTCATCCTCTCGTTCACCGCCGTCGTCGGTCATGATGCTGTAATCAGGCACATCGTTTAGATGAGAAAAATCTGGGCAGCCGCTGAACAACAAAAGCACTCCAGCAAGCAAACTGAGTAAAACTATCTGGCTCATGGCGTTACCGTCCCCCCCTTCGATTCGGCTGTAAAAATAAGATCCACTGGAGCGACCGTTGTGAAAAACTAAAACACGGGGATGTGCCGTCCGTCTTTTCGATTACCGAGATTTTCCAGGACTTCGGGGTCGATATTAGCAAGCAAATAACGAGTCGCTCCATCGGCATAACTAAAATTCACTCCATCACCTGCGTGCCAACTGGCAAACCCAAACCCCATCTCTCTAAACAGCGTCGATCGAGCACTACCACTTAACATGGCCAGGCGATCATCCCGAAAGTCGTGGTACAAATTCAACGGAATTTGAGTCGACCCCAAAAACTCAGACATCTCAATATTAAAATCGATTTGATACGATCCAATGTACCAGTGGTCAATTCCTTTGCTCGCTCCCATAAAGTCCGACGTGTCGAAAACTGACTCACCCACCAACAGTGTGTTTGACAATCCGTCGGGACAATCAACCGCAGCAACAATCGACTTCAAGCGAAATTCATCGTAATAAGCGGCGTCTTGATTAGGCACCAGCATTCCACTTCGCGCCTGCCTTACAATGCTAATGGTTCGCGACGGAGACAAGTAAAAATCGCTGTGGTTATCCGTCGTACCACTGCCCACCCCAAGGTAGCTCGATGGGACACGCTGCTGGATCCCTACGACACCGCCACTATCGATGTGGTCCGGCACAGGATCGCTTGGACAACGAAAGATCGGTATGAACGTTGCACAAGCCGCTTCGTTAGGACCACTCGTCCAGTGGCTCGCGTTGCCAGCTCCCGATGGAGCGGTCGAGTTATCCGTCAGGTCAATCTGATTAGACAAAGCGTTTTGTTCGATGTGCGGCAAAATGTAGGCCGACCATCCTGCTCCCTGTCCCATCACACAACCTTCAGGGAAACGCTGCGCGGAGGCCTCGAAGTTCAAACATCCCAAGGCCAGCTGACGCACGTTATTCGAACAAGCGCTCCGTCGAGCCGCCTCGCGGACACCCTGAACGGCGGGCAGCAACATCCCAATTAAGATACCGATGATCGCGATCACCACTAGCAGTTCGACGAGCGTAAAACCGATACGCTTCGGATTAGTGGTCCGCGTTTTACTTTTCCAAAACAAAGCCACGCCCTTTCACAAACAGAAGTTAGTTAGCGAAAAAATATGATGAACTAGATGGAGAGTATTTCGATCGGCTTGAGAATTGTGCGAAAACAAGCAAGGCCGACCCCCTAAATTTAACGACCGCCAAGGTGACGATCAAACAATCGGCGGATAACCGCTAAAGCCAATCTAGATCCTCGGGGGGGAGAAGCGTAAGTCTTCTTGACGATGCTAAAGTAGCCAACCAGAATGCCTGTGCGAGTGGCCCGCCTTTCAAACATCTTGCCTATCTTAACGAGAATAAAATGATTCGACAGTTTCAGAGGCTGGTTGTAGGAGACAGAGAAATTCAAACCAACTCGCTTTTTCAGCACAAACGGTTGTTACTCGCCTTACTAAGCTGTTTTATCTGCAGCCTGTCGTTTGGTAATTCGAACGTTTTCGCTGACAGTGTGATTGCCGGGAATACGGCCAAGTTCACGGGCGAGCTAAAAGAAGTCTCTTTCTTAGGCGTACCGCTATGGGACGACGATCTTTACAAGCTGATTGTTCGATTTTCGTTTGACCTATTTTTCCTATCGCTGGTCGTTGGAGTCGCCTACTCCTCAAATAACAAAAAGAACCAACGTTACATTTTCAATTTCTTGATCATGAACATCGTCGTGTTTTTCATCTGCTTCACGCTTAAAAAACTCGAACTAGAATTGGGAATGGCCTTGGGATTATTCGCGATCTTTGCCATCATTCGCTACCGCACCGATCAGATCGACGTTAAGGACATGACTTACCTGTTCGTCGCCATCGGCTTGGCGGTCATCAACTCGTTATCCAACAAAAAGACTTCTTATGTCGAACTGGTGTTTACCAACACCGCCATTTTCTTTGCTTGCTTGTTCTTGGAACGCTTCATGGGACAGCCCGTAAAGAAGGCCAAGTCAACTAGAAGCGAAATCATTTACGACAAGATCGACCTATTGCGTCCCGAGAACGTCCAAGAACTCCACGAAGACCTCTATCAACGAACCGGCATTCGCGTTGAACGTGTCGAAGTCAAACAGATCGATTTCCAGAACGGTACCTCATTACTTGACGTTCGCCAAGCAAAGTAACGCTACGCTTGGACGGGATCACCATTGGCAATTTTTTCTAACCATGGATCCAAGTCGTCAAACATCTCACTCGGGTTGCGATCAAAAACTCGGCCGACCAGCAAATCAGTCAGGTTGCCGACATGCTGCGGATGCTTCTTCATGAAATCGCCGAAGCTGAAGTTCTTGTTGTAGAACGCTCGTACAAGTTTCCGGATCCACTTCACACCCGACTCGTATTCATTGGACCAACGCCCAAGTTGCTTGGCAGAAATATCTCCGGTGTGCAAACCTTCGGCAACCGCTTCGCCCGCCATCACGCCGGACTTGAGCGCCAAGAAAACTCCCGAAGAATAAATGGGGTCGATAAAACCACCCGCATCGCCGACCAACACCCAACCGTCTCCGGCCATTTGCGATGTCTTGTACGAAAACTCTTTGGCTATGTTAAACTTGCCAACCTGAGTCGCGTCTTGCAAACGGCGACCAATTCCCGGACAGTTCTTGACTTCTTCGGCAAAGGTTTTCGCTGGAGCACCACCGCGTTTGAGCAAGAATTCGTTGTCGCCAACCACCCCCACACTAACGGTCCCATCGCCCAGCGGGATGTACCAGAACCATGCGTCCTTCGATTCGGTGTTCAGGATACAGGTGACCTCCGGATTATCACCACCGGCTCGTTTTGCGTTTTCAAAGTAGCCCCAGATCGCGGCCTTCTTTAAATCCGGGTAGTACTCTTTTAGTCCCAATCGGTTGGCGATCATGGCAGACTGGCCCGAGGCGTCGATCACTACTTTGGCTGATACATCGTGCTCTTTTCCATCAGCAGTTTGCAAGCTAACCAGATGGTTGCCTTTCTTCTTCAGCTCGATATCTAACACGCGTGTTTGATCCGAACAGGTTGCACCGCGATTGTAAGCCGTGTCGTATAACAACTTATCAAACTCAGTTCGCTTGACGTGCCAGCTCATGTTCGACGGCCGATCGTCGTGGTCAGCAAAAACAAACGGCTTCGTTTCTTTGTCGCCACTGCTCACAAACTGAACACCGTGCTTACGAGTAAATCCAGCTTGCTCGATATCCCGAACGATGCCCAGTCGCTCGAAAATCCAATAGGCCTCGGGCATCAGCGATTCGCCAACATGAAACCGAGGCACTGAATCCCGTTCAACCAACAGTGTCGAGTGGCCTTGTTCGGCAACGATCGCCGCTGCCGCGCATCCGCCGGGGCCACCACCAATTACAACGCAGTCGTAGCTTCGATTGGCAATCATATTATGTCTCTTTTCTGCGGTTGTTTTAATTTTTTGGTTCGCCGTTTTTGCATTGGCTGTTGTTACCTTTGCAAAAACCGTGGGCTATCGCCCGGCGGCTCATGTCGCCAACAACAAGTCTACTTGTGACGAAACACTAGATCGGTGAACGGGCTAACCATTCTTGGGATCATTTGCTTTACCATTAGCGATCCAGACTAGATCAAACACCCAGTTCGTCAACGTAGCGTGGTTGCTTACCGTTATAAACGCGGTCAAAACAACTCGTTTTTTTGGAAAACTGTAAGCTAACCCTGTTTTGATCTGAATTCTTACGAATCTGGAACCCAGTAAAAAAGCCGCTTGAGAATAGACAATCTCAAGCGGCTTGGCATGTCTTGGTTTCACCGAACAAGTGAAGGAGCGCGTCAAATTGGCCTACAAGCCAAAGTCCCTATTGGTCGGTGCTCTCAACGCTAGTCGTCTTTTTTCAGCGGTTCTTTACGCTCAGTGATGTTCTCACACGTTTCCGCTTTCTCCGCGTTAATCTGGATGTACTCTTGCCACTCTTCCGGCAGATCATCTTCGTGATAGATCGCCTCGACAGGGCACTCTGGAACGCATGCTTCACAGTCAATGCACTCGTCAGGGCTGATGTACAACATCGTTTCACCCTCGTAGAAACACTCCACAGGGCACACGACAACACAATCGGTGTAACGGCACCCATCACAGGTTTTACCAACCACGTGAGTCATCGACTCTCTCCTCTAAACGGTAATACAAAGTTTGCGGCAATTGCCACTGCCAACGAACCGGATCTCATAGCCTTAAGCAACGAAATCAACGCGCTCATCAGTTATTTTGTCGAACGCACCAGCGAACTAACTGTAGTTCAATCGTATGCCGCCGAAAATAATTGTCAAGATAGGGCAACTGCAAAGGTTTTCGGGCTTCTAACCGACGCTTCCTACATCCACCCAACAAACGAAACGAGTTACCACTGGCTCCTAGCCATCACAATCCGCGTCAAACAACCGACCGTACTCGCCAACAAACGGGGAGTATTCCAACCGTAGAAATCCCACTGCGACTTCTTTCCATTAAAACATCAATCACCTCGCGGCTGTTTCGATGGTTGATTGCGGAACCAGTCGACTACTTTTTAGCCGATTCTGCCATTCTTTTTAGCATCACACTAACGGGCATTTTATAGTGTTTGGCAAAGGCTTGCTCAAACAACTCCCCTTTGTCTAAATCAGCCAATAGTTTGCTATAGACACTCGACTTCTTTTTTAGCGTTTTGACGAACAAGTACCCCACCAAAGCGGCTTGGTCTGCGTCGATTCGATTATTTACAAAGTCATCCAACTGGTTCATTTTGCGTGCTGCCTCTTCGGATCGGCCATCTAACGACTTCACCAATTCGTCTTTAGGGAAGGCTTTCTTGGTTTGCAGCCAGCCGTAGCCATCGGCGAACCATCGAGGAACATCCTCCGAGCGAGCGGCAACAAACAACGCGGATAGTTGGCGATGCAGTTCCACTTCGATGTCTGCCGAGGTTTGATTCCGGGGCATTAAAATCGCCACGTAGGCCCGCTCGGGAGTTCGCTCCCAAGTCGAAGCAATCGAGCGCGGAAAATCTCGCTCTTCCACCATTCGTCCAAACTCGCCAAAGTCATAACGTTTGGAAAATACAAAGATCGTAGCGTTACCATGAACAAAAGGTCGGTCGCTTTCTTTGTTGGTCAACTTTGCTTGGCCAGCAATCACTTCGGCTGTCGCGGAAACACTTTGTAGCTCTTCTAATGAAACGTTTCCTTGAGTTAAATAGTTTTTGCTTTCCACGGTTTCGGCATCGATGTCCGTCATCGCCAGCTTCCAAATTTTCGCGGCGGCTAGTTTGCGATCTACAATAAGTTCTTCATGCGTCATCGCCTTGGCCCTCGCAATCGACGCGACCTGGACGGTGGGCTGATCGGGCGCCATGCCGTCGAAGCTGGCACCTTCGTTGACCCAGGTCACAACTTTTTCGATCAGGTCTTCACTGAGCTTCTTGTTGGGCGGCATCACATCAACGTCCTGCCCACGCAGCCGCTGCACCAACAGGCTGCCTTCCGCATCGCCGGGTTTAATCACAGCCCCCGACATCCCACCTTGCAACAACCCCGCAAAGTTTGCCATGCTGAAACGCCCTCGAGGACCATTGATCATGTGACAGCGCTGACAGTTTTCAACCAAAACAGGAGCAATGTCCGCAGCAAACGAAACCGTTTCATTTCCGCTCGAGCGCTTCAGTAAAACGGCGTCAGGAGTGTTGCTCACCGCCGGCGCTAAATTGGCAATGCTCTGCCTAGGGTTGTCGCCATCGTACTTGGCACCTGCCGCGATCCAGTTTTTGAGCACATCTAACTCTACCTTGCTCACCTTACCGCCGCCCTTGGGCATCTCGCCACTTTCGATCACTTCAATCAACCGGCTAGTTTCGGGTTCGCTGCCGATTACACCGCCACCGGTACTGATTTCATTAAATGAAACCAAGCTAAAGTTACCTCGCTTTTGATCGACGTGACAGTTACCGCATTTCGAATTCAAAATCGGCGCCACGTTTTTAACAAAACTAACCGCTTCCATCCCAGCAGCTCGCGCTCCGTCAGCTCCTGCCAGCTTTGGTAGCTCCGGCAGTGTTGGTAGCTTCGTTCCAGCAGATACCAACTGCTGGTATCCAGACTTAAGCGTTTGATAAGTGGGATCAATTCGACTGATAACCAACGCGTTGGGCTTTTTGACCAGTTTCTTTACTTGAAGAATCGCCTTCTTTACGGCGTTTGCGGCCGGCCGATCTTTGTCAGCTTCTAACAATTCTGACATCTGACCGACGTACTTCTCAAACGTTTGAATTGTCTTTTGATCCTTACTGCTAATTACATCCTGAGCCACCACCTGAGTCGCTGGCGGCAACCACGGCAGTAGCGCAAGAACAGCTAACAGCAATAAAAAACGCTTGTGAATCGGCAACATCGAAACGGTGTCCTTCAGAGCAAAATGCTGAATTAAATGCAATACACAACGATTGCTAGGGCAGCGGCAAGGGCGAGGAACATGGCACCGGCGATAGCTGGCAAGACCCAAACGGGAAGTTCGCTGGGGGCTTCGGAATGTGCGTTTTTTGAATTCGCAGCGTTGATCTTAGACCTTCGACTGTTGTGACTGAGGTCGCTACCAATTGCTTCTAATTGAGCAAATTCATTCGCTTCCTGGTTTTCGACAGTTTTATCCGATGGATTCTTGTCCGCTGAGTCAGGCTGAGGAATCAATGTAACGGAATCCGGGATCTCCTCCGTTTCAAGGAAGTGTTCCAATGCTCGCTGAACATCTTCACACGTCTGCATTCGCTCGTCAGGATTCTTGGACATCATCGCTTGGACAATCGCAATCAACCTCTCCGGCACATCCTCTCGCAAGGTTGTTAAACAAGGCGGTTGAGTAGTTTGATGGTTCGCAATTCGCTGCGCCAACGAACCCTTGGGAAACGGCGGATGACCAACCAGTAAGAAATACAGCGTGCAACCCAAACTATAGATGTCCGCACGCGAATCAACCCCGTGGCTATTGACCGCTTGTTCGGGTGCCAGGTAATCGGCGGTGCCCATGACTTTTTCGTTGTACAGCACCGTCAAGGATTCGTCATCGTCTTGATTGACCAACGCTAATCCCAAATCCAGCAACTTTACATCCTGCTTTTCACCCAGCAGTAGGTTGGCTGGCTTGATGTCACGGTGAACGAGTTCTTTTTCGTGGGCGTGTTTTAATCCTTCGCAGGCATCGGCAACATACCTAGCCGCGTCGGCGAACTTAAGCGGTCCCGTGCGGTTGACCAACTCCAATAGGTCTTCACCTTTGGCGTATTCCATCACCATGTAGTGCACGCCGTTTTCTTCGCAAATGTCATAAATGCGAACGACGTTCGGGTGGTCCAAACTAGCCGCAACCCGAGCTTCTAAATAAAAGCGATCTAGATAACTTTTGTCGGCGACCTTCTTGCGCGGCAGCACCTTGATGGCTCGCAACTGATCGGAAACTTTATGGCGAGCCAGATAAACACTGCTCATGCCTCCCGAACCAAGGAGTTGCAGCAGTTTGAATTTCCCCAAGAAAAAACCTTTGTACTTGCCGGCCAGGAATTTATCGGCTTGCCATTGGGTGATTAACCCCACTTCTATCAGATGCGATACCAACCTTGAGGTAGTAATCGTCTTGCCAGCGGCGATTGCCTTTTCCTTAAGTTCAGTAACGGCTGCCTTTAGACCGTCCGAATCAACGACGCCGCTCTTCTCCAGCAAATTTACAAAACTGTTAGGGCTGGGTTCTGACATACTTTGAAATAAACCTTAATAACCCGGCAGATTGACGCTGCCCACACATGAAGACTAAGATTGTCTCCGCAGAGAATCTATCACAAACAAGTTGTACGGCAAACGTTTCCGCTGATCAGCTGGAAATCGAATTCGAACGGTTGCCACCCAAAGAATCTACCAACAATTAATAAACTTAATCAAGTGTTGCTCGATTCGGTTTGTGTGAGGATTCGCCAAGCGAATGAATCTGGACCGAGCAATCAACAGATTGAAACCCACTCTCGCTCAAATAACCTTTGCCGTTGAAGTTTTCTTAACAACAAAATTATAGCCGATTAAGCCACCATTATCATGAATCGCTTTGTGAATCATCTTGGATTGTTTGCCAAATTCTGGGAACCCGGTCGAGTTAAAACTCGCTTGGCGGCTACTTTGGGGAACGAATTGGCCTGTGAACTCTACAAGGTTTTTGTATTTCACTTACTCGACAGTATGGCACCTGCTGCTGAAAACGCGACAGTAGTCTTCAGTCCTCCGAATCGTCAGGCTGATTTCGAAACGGCAATTCCTACTGGTTGGATGTTCGAACCCCAATCCGATGGGGATCTTGGCGATCGGATGCGCCATTTCTTTGCTGGACGGCTACCCAACGCCGAATCCAAAGTCGTTGTTATTGGAGCTGACTGTCCACAATTATTGGCTGCAGAAATTGAAACGGCCTACGACCGATTGGACCAAAACGATGTCGTGATCGGGCCCAGCACCGACGGAGGATATTACCTACTAGGCATGAAGGGCGACTTAGTCGAGGTGTTTGATAATATCGACTGGAGCACCTCGGCAGTACTCGACCAAACCATTCAGCGGATTGACCAGCAAGGCAAAACCTATGCTCTGCTAGACGCAAGAACCGATGTCGACGATGAAGCTGCGCTAAAACAAATGCTGGCCGAACTTTCTTCGACCGATTCAGCAACGCAAGCCTCTCACGCCGCCCAAAGTCTCGCTGCGAAAATATCAGCGGCGCTGCCCCAAGGCCACCTACCGTGACCGAGCGAATCGTTATCTTGGGCGGTGGCGTTATTGGTCTCTCGATCGGCTACGAGCTTTCAGGCCGTGGCCACCAGGTTACGCTGATCGATGCCAATAATTTTGCCGAACAAGCCTCTTGGGCCGGTGCCGGAATGTTGCCGCCCAGCAACCGCAAAACGGCAGTGCACCCTTACGAACATTTGGAGGCACTAAGTAACCAAGTCCATCGCGAATGGGCCCCCCGTCTGTTGCGTGAAACAGGAATCGATAATGGTTACCGAACTTGCGGCAGCTTGCACCTCGCTAGATCCAATGGCGAGATGGCGACGTTAGTCGGAGCGATTCATGAATGGAACGACCGTCAAATCGACAACCACCAACTCGACCAAAAAAGTCTACAACAACGCTTTCCGATGCTGGCCAATGTGTTTCATAACACCCCGGCCAGCATGGCCGTTTTGGTCCCACAAGCAGCTCAGCTTCACAATCCGCGTCACACTCAAGCGTTGCTGGCCGCCTGTGAAAAAAATGGTGCGAGCTTGCTGTCGAACTGCAGCGGCATCCAAGTGAATGTGGAAGGACAACAGATTCAATCGGTGTCGACCGATCAAGGAAATTTAACGGGCGATCAATTTGTGTTCGCTGCTGGACCATGGACGGAAGGTCTGCTGAGCCAATGCGATGTTCCATTACCGATGCAGCCAGTGCGAGGGCAGTTAGCGCTTTACAGGTTGAACGAATCTGTGTCGGATCGGTGGAACAATGCCCCATTGATCAATGAAGGTTCACGGTACTTGGTACCCCGCGCCGACGGGCACGTATTAGCTGGAGCTACGATTGAAGAAGTGGGTTTTGATTGCCACACCACCGAAGACGAAGTGGCTGACCTAAGAGCGTGGGCCGAGAGCATCACCGAAGATCTAGGCCCAGAAAACTACATCCGAGCCTGGGCTGGTTTGCGTCCGGGGACTTATGACGGCTTCCCGTACTTGGGAAGATTGGCGGACTTCAACAACGCCATCGTTGCCACCGGACACTTCAAAGCTGGCCTACAAACCTCCGCTGGCACCGCAAAGGTCATTGCTGACTTGGCCGAACAAAAAGCACCGGAGATTGATCTCACACCATTCTCCCCCAACCGCGTAGGCTAAAGCCAACACGACCAACTAGTTGTACGGCCTGCGGCCTGGAAACGTGGGGCGTCTTGCCGGTGGTTGTTCGTTTGGCAGCGAGCTATTGTGCTTTTGATACATCTCCATCAACTTGGGGACATAGTCCTGTGCTGGCAGTTGCTTCAATTTATCTTGCTGGCTCTCACTCAAGCTATTAGCAAACTTTCGCAACTGTGCCTTGCTGACTCGAAACGACTTACGATAGATGTCATTCACTGCTTTGATCCATGACAAAATCACGTCCCGCTGATATTGCTCGGGCATGCTAAACAATAAGTCACGCGAATCCGATGTTAACATCGTGACGAGGATATCCGACTCCTCATCCGTTACCAAAACATCGTCTACAAACTCACGATCGAAGTCCATCAAAAAGCTCGCGATCAAACTAACTTCGCGACGATTAAACCGCTGGCGCACCTGAGCCGCAGGTAATGGTTTGCTACCTTTTCGCTCACGATAGGCATTGTACGTTTGCGGAAATCGGTCTCGAATAAGCTCTTCCTTCGAACTGAGCAGTTGCAAATACCAGCTAAAAATGACTTCCGAGTCTTCTTGGTTGGGAAGCGAAGATGCGATTTTTTCAAAATTATTCCGAGCGTCATTTTCACGAGCTTGAACACGTTGCTGTTGGATCAATGCGAGTCGCTCATTGGTCGGTTTGTCTTGCAGTCGCGACCGCTCCCCAGCATCCAGTGATTTCAACCAGTGGTAATACTCGTTCAAAACAAAAACCAACTGTTCACGTGCAGAATGCGCTGACAACTGTTTCTGGAAATCAATCAAAGCAGCTTGCTTTTCAGGCTCCAACGCCAAGAAGTCGTCCAGTTTATCCTTGAGCCCCGCCTTTTGCTCAACGTCCAACGACTCGATGTAAACTCGGCGTTCCTCCAACGATTCCTGGCGAGCCTCTTTAGTCGACGGTACCACCTGATCAAATGACTTGATCGGATCGTAGCTCAACTGTGGAAACAAATCCCGATGATTCAACTGCTCCAAAAAAGCTAAGTCGTGACTAATCGAATCGTAGATTTCGTGCCGCTGGATAACCGGCAAATGCTCAAGCAAAACTTGATCGGGCCGGTCTTTATTGGCTCGTTGTAAAGCATAACCCGCCGCGAAAAGCCCACCGCCAAGAGTCAGCAACAGCAAAGGCACAAACACAAACGACCATGGGATTTTACGCGAACGTTTTTCGCTTTTGGCTTGATCGACAATCAGTTCCATCGTCGTCTGCGTGAATTTTTTTCCCGCATCAACCATTGGCAGGTGGTCCAACGTGTCCCAAGTTCGCTGCAACGCATGCAATTCACTCAAGAACTCCGGATCTTCAACCAAACGAGCCTCGACGGCCTGCTGAGCCGTCTCGTCCAGTTCGCCATCCAAGTACGCGGTCAGCTGTTCAATGACCGTATCGGGAGAGCTAGATTGTGTTTCGTCCGTTGTCATGATGAAAGCGTTAGACCAGTAAAGTCAATTGATAGTGTCAATAAAATTAAACCGAATTGAGCGTCAATTAAAAAAGGGGTGATTTGATTTGGATTAAGTAAGCGAGTTAAAGGTTCACTATTTTCGTTGTCGTCGGCGATATCGATTAGCTGTTGGCATCTTCTGCAGTACTGTCTGGAGGATCGGTTGGGGTACCTTGAGTCGTGGAGTGCATCAACTGGCCCGATTGATAATAGGGTTCCAGCAGTTCACGCAAATTCGCCCGTGCCCGCGACAACAGTGACTTGACCGCTTGCGTTGTCAATTCCATCGTCGTCGCGATTTCTTGGTAGCTCATCCCTTCGTATTTGGAAAGCAGCATCGCCATTCGTTGTCGTTCGCCGAGCGACTGAACGGCATCTTCGATGATCTGCCCCATCTCTTTTTGAGCGGCCAACCGAGCTGGCATCAAACTACTTCTATCTTTCGCCAACGAATCCAGTGGGCGAGTCGGAACGGCCCCGGAAGGACTGTTTGTTAAATTTACTTCTTTTCGTCGCGAAGACTTTCGCAAAGAGTTGCTGGCGACGTTTTGGGTGATCGTATAAAGCCACGTTGTGAACTTAGCAGCCGGAATGTACCGCTCTCGAGCACGATAGACTCTCATGAAAACTTCTTGAGCCAAATCCTCTGCCTGAGAACGATTGCCAACCATCTGGTTCAATAGTGACACCAATCGCGTCTGGTGTTTTTCAACGAGCGTCTCAAACGCGCCGGCGTTCCCTTCACGGACCTGTAGCATCAAACGCACATCGGGGTCCGAGAGTTCGTACTTGGTTGGTTTGGGAACGCTGGTGGAATCGGTAGACAAAAAAATGCCTTATGTTTCTGACGGATGTTTCAACGACGTTCGCTCAGAATTAATTAACCAAGCGAGATCATAAAGGTTTCGAAGTATGATATCATTTTAATGCTGTTTGCGAACAATTACTGGCAAACCCAACGAGGATTCACTTGCCTCGGGCAAACCGCAGTGCCGGAACTTCCGTTTTTACCAATCAACCGGGCACTCCCAATCTGGGGTTACCCGCCGCTTTGGTGACCGACACGGGTACCACAACCCGAAACTCCCCCTTCTGACCAAACTACAATCAAGGGAAAAAACATGGACTTGGACGCCCCGATCTGCCTGTGCTTCAACGTCAGCCGCCGCAAGATCCTCCGGTTCATCAAAGTCGAAAAACCTCGTCGGGCCAGTCAGCTAAGCGAGTGTTTTGGCGCTGGAACCGGGTGCGGCTGGTGTCGACCGATTTTAGAACGGCTCAACCAACAACACTCCGTCCTCGCCCAATCGCCGGATCAATTTGGAGCCAAAAAATCGGATCTCACCCAGCAGGACCGGGAATTGGCCGACGCAACCGAACCCATTGATCAGCACTTGGACTCACTGGATCCGCTTCAATACCAAGCGGCTCGCCAAGCTTATCGCGACCAAAAACGGGACAATCCGCAATCGGCAGACACTCACGATCCGCTTTCAGGACCAGATCCAGCCGAAGATGACCAAGGCCCAGACGGTTAAAATTGAGCCAGTTGAGTGATAAAAGGTCGCTATTCAAGGGTGACGACTTGGGCTACAATTCGCAGCTTAAATTACAACCAATTCCGCATAGCCCCCTGATAAACAGACAGTCAAACATGGCCAAGAAAAAGGCGACCGCCAAAAAAGCGACCACCAAAAAAGCCAAGAAAAAAGCGACCGCAACCAAAAAAGTGGCTGACGGAGATGATTCTGCGCCCAAGAAAAAGAAAAAACGCAAGTCCCGGAAGAAGGCTGAAGAAATCATTCGCCGAAAAGTGTACTGGGGTGTCTTTAACCACGCAATGAAGTTGGTCGTCAAGTACGAATTCAACCAACGCAAAGCCGCCGACAAACGCGCTGGCGAACTTTCTCCCGAAGGTAAGCCACCACACTTCGTCCAGAAGATTAAAGAAGATATTATCGAAGTAGTCGAACCTGCTGCAGAAGAAGCCGCTGATTCGACCACCAAGAAAAAAGCCGCCAAAAAGGCAACTGCGAAAAAGGCAACTGCCAAGAAAAAAGCTGCCAAAAAGAAGGCCAAGAAAAAAGCGTAAGTGGGTCCTGGCAGCAGTATGAGCAGTCTTATTCAAGAACCAGTTTGCCTGATCACCGGCGGTTCGAGTGGTATCGGTCTCGCGACGGCTCGTAAATTTTACGAATCCGGATATCGGGTTTCGATTTGCGGTCGGTCGCAACAGCGTTTGGATGAGGCCGCCAGGCTAATCTCGAACAACACGCTCGTCGACAGTAAGCGGCTATTTACTGTCGTCTCCGACCTAGACCAAGCCGGTCACGCCAAAGCATTTGCCCAGCAATCGCTGGAGCATTTTGGCCGCATCGACGTCTTGGTCAACAACGTCGGCATTGCGCCGCTAAGCCCTTTCGGTGCGATTACCGAGGATACTTTTGAGCAACTGATCAACATCAATGTGCGTAGTAATTTCTACCTAACGCAGTTGGCATGGAATACAATGGTCAAGCAAGGTGGCGGAACCATTGTTAACGTATCGTCCCTAGCAGCGGTTGACCCTTTCGTTGGATTCAGCACTTACGGCGCGAGCAAAGCATGGCTGGATTTGCTGACGCATTCATTGGCTCAAGAAGGCAAAGACTTAAACATTCGCGTTTGTTCGGTTCGCCCAGGTGCCGTTGAAACTCCACTGCTTCGTGGGCTGTTTCCCGATTTCCCAGCCGAACAATGCGTTAGCCCCGAAGCTGTCGCAACGCTGATTTGGAAGTGCGTCGATTTACCGGCCGACTATCCGAGTGGATCAGCGTTCCCGATTACAGCTGACCCAACACCAGAGTGACGCTCAGAACCTAGTATTTTTTACGTGGTGTGTTCGTAGTAATGCCTTTAGGCTAATCCCCCGAAGTGAACTCGCTAAACCTCTCCTAACACTGATACTAGAAACCGTTCAGCTGACGCAACGAACTACCTGGCCGATTAAATGTCACGATCTCAGTTATAATCCATCAACCTAAATGGCTTTGCCCTAAAATCGTCCTCGGCTACTGGGAAGACGACGATGCAATTTCAGTCACGCATTTGAAACAAAGTTCTCGACCAATGATTTGGCTGTCCCGCGAAACTCGATTTGTTCTCGTGCCACCGGGTGCCGTTGACGACGGTCAATTCAAAAACAGCTGGGCGGGCTGGCCAGCGACTGACCTGATCGCACCACAACTTCGTCTGCAACTAGTTATCGCTGGCGTCCCAGATCCCCGCACGGGCTATCTCTGCAATATCAAAGTCATCGACGAGATGTTTCGCGACATTATCGTCAAGGACTTGATTCCCCATGCATCACACCCGATGCTGGGAGAAACCATGTTGGATATCGTATGGCAACGATCGCTGGCACTGTGGCCTTCATTTGTGACCGGTGCGAGTGCCTTTGCCGCCAGCCCACTTCCGGTCATTGAGTCGTTGCACCTACACCAGTCGCCTTACCTGAGCTACGCTCGCCATGCTGGCGGAGCCTCCCAACCGAAGGTCGAAAACATGAACTCACCTGTTACCAATTCGCCGACGACGCAAACCATGCTCACGCATCAGTTTGAATTTTCCGCAGCCCATCGGCTTCACTGCGACCACTTGTCCGACGAACAAAACCAACAGCTCTTCAGCAAATGCAACAACCCCGCTGGCCACGGGCACAACTACGTAGTTGAGGTTTCAATCCTGCAAGATGCCGACGAAGCGTTGCGAGTGAGCTTGGCCAAGGTTGCTGAAACTGTCAAAACGCTGGTGATCGACAAGTTAGACCACAAGCATTTGAACGTCGACATTGACCACTTTACTAAGGTCAATCCAACCGTCGAAAACATCTCGACTGCAATCTTTAGCTGGTTGGACGGGCGATTTGATGCCGCCCAATTACAAACCGTCAAAGTGTTCGAAACACCAAAGACATGGGCCGAGTGCCGACGTTCGTAACGTTGGCTAATAATAAATACTGCCTTAGAAGCCCAGTGGCAACTGAGCTTGGTGAATCTGACCTCCAGAAGTTTCGCCGGAGATCGGTGCACGGTCCATGTGAATCACCATTGACACTTGGCTGAAAGGACGCAGCAACCAAGAGTTTCCAACACGACGATTTTGCACTTTGATTTTGACTTGGTACTCTTCGGCACTCACGTACTCGAGCGATACCTGGTCGATTTTCCCCTCAAACGTTTCTTCTTGGCCATTGGCCGTTTTAAGAGTGACTGTCACGGGACGATTTTCAGCGTCGGCCGCGTTCAGGCTGGTGGCATTTAAACTGGCTTGCACCCACATCTGGTCCATCCGCGCCAGCCGCATCACCTCATCGCCGATATTAACGTACTCTTGGGGCTTCTTGTAGATATCAACCACGTACGCATTGTAGTCTGAACGAAGCGTGTGCCGTGCGATCCGTTGCTTGACCGAATCCATCCCGGCTAACTCAACCTTGGCTTCACCAAAGGCCATCTGACGGTCGTTGTTTGCTTTTTCCAGTTTGAACATCGCAATGTCACGACGAAAACGAGACTCGTTAACTTCCGATTGTGAACGCGAACCGGATGCATTCAAACGTTTGTTCTTTTCGTAAACCTTACGTGCAAGCTCGTATTCCTTTTGAGCGGCCGAAACAGACGAAGTATCTTTGGCAGCACGAAACGCGTTTTGGTACCGCAGTTTTGCTCGATCAAGTTCGTAATGAGGCAATGCGTCGTTGATCTGACCTACGATGGTACCGGCAGTAATGAACTGTCCCTCTTGGACATTGATCGCGTTGATCGCTCCCGCTTCGAGAGCCGGCAACTTAATGTCATCGACGAATTCGATGCTGCAATACGGAACCGTAATCTTCTGACCATGCCCCGAGTTCGATTGAGTTGACTGATCTGATTGCTTACGACTGGTCGTTTTTTCCGAAACTGTCCTACTAGCGACAGGGCGAGTTGGAACCGGAGCAAATTCAGTCGGCGATGGTGTACGCTTGGTCGGCAGGTCCTCCGCTGGTCCGCTTGAGTACGCAGGCGCCGGTAATTTCCCATGCTTACCCAACGGTATAAAACCATTGTTCGTTTGGCCATGAGCGCTAGAATTCGTCAACGCACAAGCCAACAAAGTGACCAGACCGACGATAGACCATCTCTGATGAAGAGATTCAACTTTTGAAAAACAAGTCTGCGTTTCCATTTGCTTCTGCCAAATAGGTATATGGGAGGGAGAGTGAACCCACGAAACATCTGTAGATTCACCTATCACTTAAAATCGGCTTTTGAAATTCATAGGTTTAGCCAACCGACAAAATCCACAAAAGTGTTGAACACATTGTGCTTAACAAGCTAGCACGATCGCCTTGCTGACACCACCTGCTGCCACTGCAAGACATTAAAAACTAATAGCCATCCAAGAACGCTTAACCCGTTTTCTGCGGTATTGCATCAATTTACCATCTCAGACACTACGTATTCACTTGTTCGTAGTAATGCCTTTAGGCTTATCGCTCCGAAGTGAACTAGCTAAAAACCCTGCTAAAACTCACACTAGAAAAAGTTCAGATGCCCCAATCCTCTTACAAATCAATCGCTGAGTCGTTTACGTTTTGATTTCGCAGCTGATCCATCAAAAAACTGACAGCTCGACCGTAGAGCCGAATTGCTCCGGAATGGTCTTTCTTAGCGGTGGCAGCTTCAGCATTTTTGATCAGCTTTTCCAGTGCGGCCCAATCAATCGCCCAATCTTGTTCCTGAGCACCTTTTTTTATCTTGCCAATCATCTTAGCCAACTGCCCACTGAACTGCTCGCCAGACGAACAAGCCATTTGCATATACGGCCCTTTACCGAACGGCTTGGACGACATCCGTGGAACGTTTCCTTTACCACCAAAGGACTTGATGATCCCTAATATTACAAATACCAGTGCAGCAACCGCCGGCGCAATCGCCAACCATTTACTGACTAAACAGAAAAGCAAAATCGCCAACAAAGTCGAAACAGCCAAGGCGATCCAAATCCATGCCGGAGCTGCGGCAGAAGCGTTTTTAGACTGATCAATCGCCACCGCGCCCGCCTGTGAGGTTGCCAATTGCGGGTGGGCAATCTTTACGATAACGACCGTAATGTTATCGGGTCCGCCACGCAAATTCGCCAAATCGACCATCACTTTGGCGGCTTCTTTGGGTGGCATATTGCTTAAAATCGAACCGATTTCGGAGTCTTCAATCACGGCTGTCAAACCGTCACTGCACAGCAAAAAAGTATCGCCAGCCTGAACGGGAAACGGGCCCTCCAAATCAACCTTACACTCAGCATAAGGCCCGAGTGATCGTGTGATCACATTCTTTGGCACTTTCCCTTGCTTCTCTTCTTCGTCCGTCAGTTGCCCGGCAGCTTTCATCTCCCAAACCAAGCTATGGTCGAACGTCAATTGCTCGATTTTGTTTTGTGAATAGCGGTAAACTCGGCTATCGCCAATGTGCGCAATGACCGCACCTTGCGGCAAAATATTCAAGACACTGCACGTTGTGCCCATATTGTGGAACTCTTCATTGGCTTGTCCACGTTGGTGGATTGCCGCGTTCGCGTCTTGAACGGCCTTCCGCATTGCCAACGGTGGCAAGTCATCGTTGTACTTCGCATACAGATGCGGGATATGGTCGATCGCCAACTTACTGGCCAACTCGCCTGCCGCGTGTGCCCCCATCCCATCCGCCACCACAAACAAGTGGCCTTTGCGACTCCAATGCTCCAAACTACTGGCCATCGATACGCATAGATTGTCTTGGTTATTCGAACGCCTCATACCAACATCACTCAACGAAGCGACCTGCAAGAAGTCATCCCAATTTATCAAGCTTTCGCTCATTTAATGCAATCAATTGTATAAGGCGAGAGAGGCGAGAAATTTAGCGGATCAGATTGGACGAGGCAGGCATCAAAGCCAGCAGCCCAATACAGCCGCTAGCAAATTCTCTTAGCACCGGAGAAACAAATCTTCAAAATATCGAATGGGCCGAGTTCTCATTTTAACCTGAGCTAAGACATAAAAAACAGGCAAATCAGACGAAACACTCAACCTCAAAACAAGGTGATCAATCAAAACTGAAATTTAGGGTACTTGAATTCACCGAAATTCAGTTTGACGCGGGGAAAACAATGCAATGGCAAGCGAGGCGATAACAAGTAAGCCTCACCGTTCGACACCACCGACGCTTTCTAATGGGCTGACGACTTGCTAACAAGCAGCATAGCCGTTTTGACGAAAAAAATCGACCTATCGGACGTTCGGCATGGTTTGTAGACTTCGCCACCCAAATTTTTGTTGCAACCAAAAATAACGCGAAAAAATGTCAAAGCTGAAGCTCCACTCACATAATTGGCTGTTCATGGCACTCACCATGCTGCCACTGATATGCTGCGGATGCGTGCAACGACGACTGATTATTCGCAGTGTTCCCGAAGGTGCTTTCGTACAGATCGACGGCCAATCGGTGGGCGCAACGCCGCTTTCGGTTCCATATACCTACAGCGGCACACGAGACATCAAGCTTGAGCGAGACGGCTACCGAACCATCAACGTTCAACAACGGATTGATCCGAAATGGTATCAGACGTTTCCGGCGAGTTTAATTTCGGAAAACTTTGCCGGTCGAGAAATTCGTGATGAACGGGTACTCGATTTTGTCTTGGAACCAAAAACACAAGTCCAAGAAGACCGCCTGCTCGAACGTGCCAACGACATGCGTCTCAACATTGACCGTGGCACCATTACCAGCCCCTTACAGTAGCCCCAACCATTCACTCCCAGCGTGGAACCTTTACGGTGATAGACCTACGAAAAATTCGAGGACAAATGATCTTCGGCGTGATCACGATGTTGATCATTGTCGGAATGTTGTCGTTTGCAAGTTTTCAAGGCGTCGTCAAGTTCCGTGAATTGACTAAGTCAGTTCGCGAACGAACCATGGAACTCCCCGAAGCCGCCAAGCTAGGCAATCAAGTCAGCCGCTTGCGGTCGCTACTGGCTCAACTGAACCATCAAACTCCAGAACTTGCGATCAACCAAGTCGATCAATCGCAGTTTATGCTACAGCTAATGGATGTTGAAATTGCACTCAGAAACTATGAAACGCAATTACAAAGCAGCCAAGCCGTCGACCCCCGAATTGCAGAAAAGAAACAAGAGACCGAGTTTGTGATTCAGTTTCGTAAAAAGCTCAACCGCATCAAACGTATCGCGGACGAGGAAGACATCACGGCTTGGGTTTGGCGTCCCAAGCAACTTTACACCCCGCTGGAAAGCGAATTGTCGGAATTACAGACAATGGCGGCTGAGATTCCGGTTTTCATGCAACAGCGTATGGAGCGTTTCGCCGATCGAGCCAAAACTGAATACCGAACATGGCAGGGAATCAACGCATTCTTGGTCATCGCAGCCTTCGGATTCATTGGCTTACTGATTTGGAAATTCTCCACTCGCATCATTGCACCGCTGGAAATTTTGGTCGCAGGGTCTCGCGAAGTCGCTGGCGGAAACTACGACCACCGTATCGAACTCAACTCCGAAGACGAAGTCGCTGAATTAGGAGACGCCCTGAATTCGATGACCGCTAATTTTCAATCCATTCAAAAAGACCTCAACGAACAAGTCAAACAACGAACCACAGAAGTCGTTCGCAGCGAACAAATGGCCAGCGTTGGTTTTCTTGCCGCCGGCGTGGCTCACGAAATTAACAACCCGCTCGCCAGCATCGCTTGGTCAGCCGAATCCCTCGAGTCTCGAATTGAAGACATCTTGTCGCCACAGAATTCGCTCTCCAGCCAGCAGATGCAGACAGAGATCGACGACATGAAATCCTATTTGCGTCGCATTCAAGACGAAGCGTTTCGAGTCAAAGGCATCACCGGCAGCTTGCTCGACTTTGCTCGCATGGGCGACGCACAGAAAACAGCCCGACCGCTCAACGAGCTGATTGAGTCGGTCATTGAAATCGTAAAACCGCTCAGCAAATACCGTCGCAGGAACATCACCTTCAATTCGTCCAGCGCCGTCGTTGCCAAAATCAAAGAACAAGAAATCAAGCAAGTCATGCTGAACCTGCTGACCAACGCCCTCGGCAGCGTGGAAGAAAACGGCAACGTTTGGATCGACTTAATTGGAGACGGCAACACCGCCACGATTCGTTTCCGCGATGACGGCTGCGGCCTGTCTGACGACGTAAAAAAACACCTGTTCGAACCGTTCTACACTCGCAGACGGGACGGGCAGGGCACCGGACTCGGGCTTTCCATCTCTTATCAGATCATGGAAGAACACGGCGGCCGGATTCTCGCGCAGAGCGATGGTCCCGGCACCGGAGCCACCTTCACTGTAACTTTAC
>CAZORR010000025.1:11085-23214 GCA_964582115.1 uncultured Pirellulaceae bacterium | reverse complement strand
GTGACATAAAAGGGTCCTCCTCAGAACGAGACTCAAAAAAATTGTTCCAATTTGACAACCATGCTACGCTGCGTGGCCTTTATCAAAGTTGAAATACCAAAGTTGTAAAATTTACTTTTTACTTTAAACCGTCTATCAAAACACGCTCTCAACGTCCCAACCAATGCCTGTTGTAATTAAGACATCTAGTCAGTCAATAGTGAGAAATGTGTTTTGATACAAATCCATAAAATCAGCGCAGTTTTGCTGATCTGAATAAACTAGTTACGAGCCAAAGGTTAACACTAAGAATTGTGATTACTAGCTTTTGATTTCAAAAATAGCGATTTTTTGTTAAATTTTAGTCTTACCACTGGCCTCAGCGTCCATCCCTAACCTCTAGTACCCAAAAGCCTCAGCGTGGGCCACTCTTGAGATTTGCGTTCTTGGCTAGACATGGACGCTGGCAAGAAAGGCTTTATGGCCAAGCATCTCATACTAGTAATCATAGTGAATGACGTAAAATTTACTGCCCCAAGCCACCCCCTCCAAGTCTCAACCGACTAAAGGATAGTTGGAGGCCCACGGCGAATTTTTCGTTCGTTTTGGACTTAGTTGTTTTGCAGTTGGTTAACCTGTTTGACTTGGTTACGGTCAGCGGGAAAGCTTCCTACAGGTGTTTTCTCGTCTGCCGGCGACTTGATTACGGCGGATATTGGCGATAGTTCGGGCACTGCTAGGATTTTTTTACACTAACTCAACCACTCAAGCCAAAAGATAAAACATGCCATTGCTTGTCACAGGAGGGACGGGATTTGTCGGTCGTCGGTTTATTCAGC
Source organism: uncultured Pirellulaceae bacterium (assembly GCA_964582115.1). Classification (GTDB taxonomy): domain Bacteria; phylum Planctomycetota; class Planctomycetia; order Pirellulales; family Pirellulaceae; genus Mariniblastus. The sequence goes on along the minus strand of CAZORR010000025.1, from coordinate 22,396 downwards.
AATCAAACGAACCGTTTATTGCAGCAGTTTCACGCAATCCGACCAAGGCGAGACAAATCTTCGGCGACGCTGTGACCGAAGTTTTACCGTGGGATTGGCAAACAAATCAGTTTCAAGGCCTAGCCGGTACCGATTTTAACGAGGTTGTCAATTTGATGGGCGAACCGATCGCTGAGGGGCGTTGGTCTGCCGCCAAAAAAAAACGCATCCGTGACAGTCGTGTTTTAGGGACTCGCCAACTTGTTGACGGTTTACTGGCTACCGGAAATCCCCCTGATGTTTTTGTTTCCGCGTCTGCAATTGGCATCTATGGGGATACAGGCGAGACGGTGATTGATGAGTCCCATCCTGTTGACGACATTTTTGCCGCTTCCGTTTGTCAGGCCTGGGAGGAAGAAGCCAACCGACTGACAAACCATGGCACTCGGGTTGTCTGTCTAAGAATCGGGATTGTATTAGGCGATGGTGGTGGTGCGATCAATAAGATGTTGCCGATTTTTAAAATGGGACTTGGTGGAAAACTGGGGTCAGGCAAACAGTGGATGGCTTGGGTTCATGTTGATGATGTCATTGCGATGATTAACTGGGCCTTGGACACCCCAAGCGTGTCTGGTCCGGTCAACGCAACGGCCCCTCACCCCGTGCGGAATGCTGAGTTTACTCGCACGCTGGCCAAGGCAGTCAATCGCCCCGCCTTTCTGCCTGCACCTTGGTTCGCATTGCGACTGGTTTTTGGCGAATTTGCAAATAGTTTGTTTTTTTCACAACGCGTCGAGCCAAAGCTTGCCTTGAGTCAGGGTTTTGAATTTAAATTCCCCAAGCTGGCTGAAGCAGTCGCGGATGTTGTCTAAAATTCGATGATGAAAATTGCTGGAATCGATATCGGTGGTGCCAATCTAAAGTTTGCGTTGATCCGTTCGCCCGCTCCCGCGCTGTCAATTACGCCTTCGACGGACTTGTTAAGCGTCCCCGTCACCCCAGAAATGACTAAGCCATCAAGCGACATCGAAATCGTCGGTGAAGTTGCTTTTCCTTTTTGGACTGACCATCGCCAACTGGTCACAAAGCTGACTCAGCTTCGTAGTTCATGGGGGGACTTGGATGGGATTGCCATCACAATGACAGCTGAACTAGCAGATTGCTTTGAAAACAAACGCCAAGGAGTTCACTATATTGTTGATGCGGTGGAGCAAGCTTTCCCAAAAACGGCTTGCCGTTTTTATACGACTCAAGGGAAGCTAGTCGATGCCAAGCACGCGAAACAAAACTGGGCACTAACAGCGGCATCTAACTGGCACGCGTCGGCTTGGTATCTGTTTCGGCAGCACCAGCGGGAAGAGGGTTTTTTGATCGACATCGGATCAACGACTTGTGACCTGATCCCCGTTCAGGCGGGCAGGCCAGTTTCGCCCGGCCAGACGGACCTCGACCGTTTGCGAAACCAACAACTGGTCTATGCCGGCGTTGGTCGAACCGCAGTGTGCAGTTTGATTGATTCAGTCTTTTTTGCTAACGATAAGGTGGCGATTGCCCGAGAGCTATTTGCTACGGTTGCTGATGTCATGATTTGGACCCATCGCTTCCCCGCCAGACCGGACTGCTGCAACAGCGCTGACCAACGCCCGATGACTCGATCGGATTGTCGGGTTCGACTTTGCCGCATGCTTTGCGCAGATAACGAAGACCTGACGGATGAACAAGTCACCGCGATTGCAGACCAGACTTATGCCGCGCTAAAAAAACAAATTGTTATTAGTCTCCAATCCGTTGTCGACGAGCACCCCTTGATCGCAAAAACATTCTGCTTGGCCGGTAGCGGTCAGGCACTGGCCCGCAGCGCGATCGAAGTAGTCTGTACAAACCAGCCAAATCTAACAATCATTGGAACGCCTCCACAAAACGAAACCGGCCAAGCGATCCCAGCCATTGCGGTCGCGATGAAATGGCTGGCAGCAGAGGACCGACGGTGAATCTAATTCGTGTGATTAAAATTGGTGGGAGCCTGCTGCGCCGGGAGCGGTTGCTATTTGATTTGCAGCACTGGCAAGCCAATTTGACTGGGCCGATGGTTAATGTTTGGCTGACAGGTGGTGGATTGGCGGTGGACGCGATTCGAGAGCAATATCGTGTCCAGCGTTTGTCCGACACTGCCGCTCATTGGGCCAGCATCGAAGCGATGGACGACAATGCGGCTATGTTGGCGCGGTCTTTACCTGACTGGCAGATAACTGACACCCCAGAAAAAATCTTGCAACTGACAAACGAACACAACTCGCGATCTCCCCAGCAATCGCCTAGCGGAAGCTATGAAATCTCACAATCCGGCGGAAACTGGCTTTTACAGACTCGTCGCTGGATAGCATCGGTTAGTGGGAGGCTTGACACCCAGCCGCAACTTCCTTGTAGCTGGGACGTAACAAGCGACTCAATTGCGGCTTGGGTGGCAATTCAGCTTCATGCATCTCAGTTGATTCTGCTAAAATCTTGCTCGGTTCCAACCGCGACGGTTTCAGAACTTGCTCGCCAAGGAATCATTGACGCTTATATGCCGACCCTTGCCCTCCAACGATACTCGACTCAATTCGCTTGCGAACATCTCCCTTGCACTAGTCACGAACGCCATGAAAAAAACGCACCGAATAATTAGAGACGTGAGTCTAGTGACTGTTTTCTGCGCCGGCTTCGTGGGATTGATTTGGTTTGCAAATTCATTGCAAGCTGTTCCTGTGGAGGAAACCAGTTCCGAGTTTTCAAAGTATCGTGTCAACGCCGATGAAGCAGCCAAAGAGCGAGATTTCGATGTGTCGTTGCAAAACTTGCGAGACATGGTCAAGCAAGACCCCTATGACGGCCGAGCTCAGTATCGATTGGCGTCAACGCTGCACTCACAAATAACTAGCCTTCAAAGGGCCATCATCGAAGCAAACTCAATTGATGTATTCGATATAGATAGCGAGTCACCACAAGAACAGCCAAAGCCACCGTCGACCACTCCGGATAGTTCTCAAGATCCAAACACTGAAAACGACATCACCGACGATCGAATTCAAACTCTGATTGACCAAGCAATCCATGAATATCAGCTTGCCAAAAAACATATCCGCTACCGACTGCGAAGCCAGTTTCAGCTGGCTGTGCTGTGGGTTGCTAAAGGAGATCACGATGCTGCATTGGACAGCCTAGAGGATTTTGTCGCTGGCGGCGGCACAATAAGAAACGGCTTAGATCAGGTCGAACAGTTTGGAACCAATGATGAAGGAAGGCCAACTGGGTTACATACCCATCCGAGATTCGCGTACTTGCTAGAGCTTGAGGCGGAGAACCTATATGGTCAGCATCGCTATCGTAATTTTGAAGGTTCTGTGCAGTCGCGCCAACGTTCGGCCAACTCTGAACGGCAGCTTTCCAGTTGGTCGCAATCAAGTGAAAATTTATGGGACGACGGCTTCTGGGAGTTTCTAAAGCGTTTGAACAACGACCTGATCGCCTACCGGATCAAATTGGTAAATTTTATCCGCGTACTGCTCAAATAAAGTCACATCGTGGTGAGAGATCATGATGACCTGAAAGTTCAGTTCCTTGGCCGCGCGAGACACGATATTGACCAATCGTGGCACCAGCTCCGGTCGCAACCAGCAGTCTTGCTCGTCCAAAATCAAAAAACGACGATGTTCGTTTTCGTCCAGCCTAGCCAATGCAAACAACCGCAACCCGACGCTTAACACATTCTGTACCGAACCACCTTGGCCTCGATTGACATCCTCTTGATTGCCATTTCGTTCGACCGAAAACTCTAGGCTTGCAGCGCCGCGTTTAAAACTCGCATCCGCCCGAAACATTACCGGTTGCTCCAGCACCTCTTGAATCGCGATCGACAGCTTCTCACGCAGCACTCCCAATACCTGCTCAAACAGTGTTTGGCTCAACTCATCCAACGCATCGGTGACTTGATCGGCAAGCGCCAGGTAGGCCGTTGTCTGGGCGAGCTTTTCGTCTGTCGTCTTTAGGTCGCCTTGTAACTGTTCGCGCTGCCAGCGCATCCGGTCAATCGTCTTACGGAGTTCGGTAGGTAGTTTTGGGGCCGTTGCATCGAAAGACGAATCGGAGGACATGGTGTCAGTAGTCACCGCTATACCTCAGCTTCCTGAGAGGACTCAAACGACTCTTGCACGCTCTTCAAGTTCGCGTCGATTTGGTCCAACGACGCTTGGTATTCACTACGCTGCTTTTCGTTTTCGGCTTTCATTTCTGTGAGCATTTTTTCTAGCTGCTGCACATCGTCACTTCCGTACAACTCCGACGCTTGTTGCTTGAGATCGGCCAGTTCGTTAGCGGCGGTATCGCGTTGCGTTTCGTATTTGACTTTCATTAGAGACAGTTCTTCGAAACGCTTTTTTAGCTGTTCCATGGATTGATTTGAATCAGGCATGAGGGTTTATCTCCGGTTGGTTGTTTTCTAAAACTTCGTCTGCGAGAGACAGGACAACGTCAGCAACGGCTGTTTCCATTTGTTGGACGTTGTCATTCAGAAAACGAAGCAGTCCCAAACCGCCTTGCGTTTTCTGTGTTGTCAACTCCGCCAGTCCCGTCACAAAATTCGATTCCTGTTGATCACTTTCAATTTGCCCAGGAAGCAACTCTTGAAAAACTTCCTCGACCGGGGCGTGAGGGATTTCAATAAACGAAACTTCGTAGCTCTCGGGCAACACATCGACACGCATCGCCGCCGGCGCGTGTTGAACAGCGGCCTCGCTGCGACTTCGACGAGCAATATTCCCAGGGGTCATCCAAAGTGTGGTTCCGGCTTGAACCGATTCGAGTCGGCGATGAATGTGTCCGTTGATCAGTAAATCTACATTGGTGATCTGATGCGGATCAAGTCTCGCGTTATCGTAACCGGGAAAGCCGATGTCGTGGTGTGCGATCCAAATCGCCAGCGGATCATTGTCGAACAGTCCTTGCGACTTCCGAGGTGGCAAGCGATATTCTTCAGGGATTGGTTCACGATAAGACGATCCACCGATGACTACCTCTCGGTCGTTCATCATTGCTCGGTAAACGGATGTTTGACTGACCATTCGGTAGCAGCCCGCGGCGATTAAAATCGACAACGAATCATTCTCGGTCAAACCAACTTCCGCACAGTCGTGGTTGCCGTAAATTCCGATGGGACGATAGGGCGACATGATTTCGATCAAACGATGAACGATCCAGTTGGGATTGCCACGTGGTTTTTCAAACAAGTCCCCCAAGAATACGGGCTGGAGCCTTTCAGTGCGAGCGTATTCTAGGCACCACTGGATTTTTCGCAGGATAGTATCAGCGAATTTGTCTTTGCGAAAAATCGGGGTGCGTGCGTCGACATGCGGATCACCAATGAACAGTGCGCCCACAAGATCGGCTTCGGCGGCAGTGGCTTGTTGAGCAGTAGTCAGCTTGTTGGCAGTACCTTGCTTTTTGGTCACCGCTTTCTTTTTGGTTGTTTTTTTCTTAGCCACGTGACTCTCCCGAATCATGATGTTTTACATGAGCATGCTGTTGCAGCACGTGCTGTGCATCGGTCTCGCTACCGCAAGTCGGGCAAACAGGGTTTGCGTCAACCCATTGTTCAAACTCACTTTGCAACGCAGCTAGTTCTTGATTGATTTGATCAAACTGTGCTGTTTTTTTCAAAAGCTGTCTTTGTTTGGCTCCGATCAAATCCAGCGTCTGGGCTAAAGCCGCAACATCAGTTTGTTTTGGCAATACTGGGACCTGCGCCACGGTTGCAACTAGACCTTCGGTAACTTGGCAAGAGCGTTGGCGATCACGCAGCTTTTGCAGAAGTACTTCTAGGGCGTTCGTGTTAGATACCTTGGGTGCTGGCGAAAGCGACTGGAACGAAGTAGCGAACTCTTTCGATTGCTGGACTATCGCCTGCTTCGCATTGATTTGTTGCAGTAAACTCTCCAGCGGTCCAGCGGGTTGAGTTACTGGTACTGCTGTAAGTTCGCCGAACGCTCGGGCCATCGCCTGACTGACGACGCCCTTGGCCGCGGTCGACTTGATTCCCGCTACTAATTCACCCAGCGGGCGTTCATCAACGACTGCTGGCGGATTAACAAGTGGCTGCAACGGGGCTGCCTGCTTGGTATAGCGATCGCAACTTGCCTGTGCGGACTGGATTGCCAGAATCAACGTTTTGACTTGCTCGATCTTTGTCGCAGCGGCTTGTAGTTCCGCATGCTGTTTCTCGGTGGCAACTAGTCTTTCTTCAATCGCAACAATTGGATCGAGAGCTTCAAGTTGTCCGGTGAGTAATTCGTGATGCGTGGTTAATTGCTTAAAGTCACGTTTGTGTACTAGCACCTTGGATTTGTGCAAGCTCTGCATGGCGACCAAGTGAGTTGCATCCGAAGATGACGCAAAAAACTGAGCCGATGCTTTTCCGCGATCTCGCAGCAAAAACACTGGCTCGCTTTGCTCGCCAAAGTGAACGTCAAATTCTTCTTTATCGCATTGCACCTTCGGCATCTTGAGGATGTCGTGCACTTGTGCTGGCACAGTGCCTCGCAAGCGATCAAACGGCTCGCCGTTAACAACGTATACCCCCGAGCCATTTTTCTTGCGGCTCCAGTTGATCACATGCCCGTCAGCCGTTTCGACGATGACCTCACATTTCTTTTCGCCGTGACGTAACACAAAACCCGACTTCGAGTTATGGCACAGTATCTGGAGCGCAGTCACGAACGCGCTTTTTCCGCAGTTGTTTGGGCCGATCAACACCGTCAACCCATCGGCCGGTTCGATGACCGTGTGCCGATGCGACATGAAGTTAATAAGCTCAATCCGTTTAATCACTTGTGTGCCGTCGCAGGTGCGTTAGAGAAAGATCTATTGTGAGTCGCCGGTTGACACGTTGGGTCAAATTGCGATGCTGTCTCTTATTATTTCGATTTTCAAACAAAATAGAAGCCAAGGCAACCAACCCAACCCTTGCCACGTAGGTGTTAGCAATTGTAGACTTCATTCAACCGAAATCGGGATTGAAAGATTTGCCTCCATTTCTTCTTAATGAGATAGCCGTGAAGATAGCCTTAATTCAACAGCCAGCAACCACGGACAAATCAGCCAATCTAAAACGTGGTTTAGAAAATGCCCTAAAAGCAATCGAGGCTGGTGCGAAGGTGATCGGTTTTGCCGAGTTGGCTTTCGAACCATTTTATCCGCAAGTTCCTGCAACCGATGGTTTCGCAGATTTGGCGGCGCCAATCCCTGGTCCGGTCACAGACGTGTTTTGTGAACTGGCCCAAAAGCACGAAGTTGTTTTTGTGCTGAATCAATACGAAATTGCGAATGGAAAAACCTACGATAGTTCTCCTGTAATCGACGCGGACGGTTCAATCCTCGGCACAACACGGATGGTTCACATCACGGACTACCCTTGTTTTCACGAGCAAGGCTATTACTCGGAAGGCGACCAAGGAATTACCGTTTACGACACGCGGTTTGGCAAATTAGGGGTAGCGATTTGCTACGACCGCCACTATCCAGAATACATGCGAGCCCTTGGCGTTGCCGGGGCGGAGATTGTTTTCGTACCACAGGCTGGTGCGGTGGATGAGTGGCCGGAAGGTTTATATGAAGCTGAGCTTCGCGTTGCCGCTTTTCAAAACGGATACTTTACCGCGTTAGTCAATCGAGTTGGCGCAGAATCAGAATTAACGTTTGCGGGCGAGTCTTTTGTTTGTGATTGTTCGGGCAATGTGATTGCGCGGGCAGGGCAGGGGACAGAAGAGGTTTTGTTGTGCGATGTTGACACGAGCCAGATTGCAAATTCAAATGCCAAAAGGCTGTTTTTCCGTGACCGACGCCCTGAATTGTATCCGGATTGGATCTAGGGACCTAGTTTCCATAAAGCTAACCGATTGCAACTGGCCCCCTTCTCTAAAATCTGCGGATTAAAAACGCAACCGTCGATCGGCCATGCTCAGCCTTCGTTGTTCAGTTGGCAGCGTCCATCATATTGCCCCTATGTGATTCCTGATTTTGTTGTCGCGACGGCGAAAAGATAGACCGCCAATAGCACTCGCCAACATCCTGGCAAACAGGAGGCTGTCATATCCATCATGGTCGTTTTTTTCGGACCATGGGAGACAACGAACTGGCCCGTATTTCAGCGGCGCCACCAGTGCTACAAAACAACTAACTGTTAATATCGAATTTTTCACTTCGATATTTGAACGAATCGAGACAGTTTGTTTTTACATTAACTGTTTGGCTCTTTAGGAACCTATTTTCTAACGTCAGCACTTGTTTGTGTTGCCTCGTTTAGAACCTACCTCCTCGCCTCTGAAGTTAGCCTCACGATGGAAAACCAAAACACGCTTGTAGCAACGGAAACCACAGATTTCGCTAGAACCGAGTCTTTGCTGGGTACGATTTCCGAAATGGCCGCTCAATTGGAAGCCAACGAACGCGATCGAGGAATTCAACGTGCGTTATTCCGCATCGCAGATATAACGACAGCAGCAGAGAACATGGACGCGTTTTACCAATCGCTGCATCAAATCGTTACCGAGTTAACATCGACAGACGCTTTTTACATCGCACTCTACGACGATCAAAAGCGTGCGATTAAATTTGCGTACTATGAAGATGATCACGACGACATTCAGCTGTCCGTAGAAACACCGCTTAATAATCGCGGTTTTATCCCAGTCGCCGAACTCGAAGAGTCATTGACATGGAAAGTCATTCGAACCAACAAAGTACTGCGACTCATCGGCCAAAAAGCATCTACTGGAATCGGCAAACAGTCTCAGGATTGGCTTGGACTACCGCTTCAAAAGAATGGCCAGCCTGTCGGCGTTGTCGCAATTCAAAGTTACGAAGAAGGGTTTAGATACACTGATTCGGAAGTTGAATTGATGACATTCATTTCGCAGCACATTGCGACTGCGTTGCAGCGGCGACAAGACGCCGCGGACCTTAAAAAAGCAGCTGCGGACTTGGAAGCAACCAACGAAAAACTCAAGCTTGAAATGGTCGAAAGGGAGAGCATCAACAAACGAATGCTTCAGTTGTCCCACCAAGCGGGAAAAGCAGAAGTTGCGACTGGCGTGTTGCACAATGTTGGCAATGTGCTCAACAGCATCAATGTTTCGGCGAACCTTGTACAAGAAACACACCGACTTTCGCGAGTTGGGTCGCTTAAGAAAGCTGCCGATTTGCTCGAACAGCAAGAAGATGTTGCCCGGTTCATCAAGGAAGATAAGCGGGGGCAGGTGTTCCCAACTTACTTATCCAAGCTGACAGACAAATTGCTTGCCGAACACGAAGTAGTTTTCAAGGAATTGCAAACGCTTTCAGATCATCTGAATCATGTAAAAACAGTTGTCGCCATGCAGCAGTGTTATGCCGGCGTATCAGGATTAAAAGAATCAGTGGTATTTGCTGATCTGTTTGACGATGCAGAACTACTCATTGCATCTTCATTAGAGCGTCATGAGATTCAAGTCGAACGCGATTTTGAGGAACTACCGGAAATGATGCTCGAAAAACAAAAATTATTGCAAGTGCTTGTCAATCTACTGAAGAATGCCAAGGACTCACTAAACGCTTCTCGCAGTTCAGACAAAAAGTTGTCCATTCGAAGTTACCAAGTAGGCAACAAAGTGAATATTGAAGTCGCCGACAATGGGCTTGGAATCGATCCTTTGCACGTCACCAAGATCTTTTCCCATGGCTTCACCACCAAAGACGATGGACATGGATTTGGACTTCACGCCTCTGCGAACGCGATTCAAGAGATGGGCGGCAAACTAAGCGCGTCAAGCGAAGGGCTTGGCAAGGGAGCTGTTTTTGCGATCGAGTTACCGGTTAATGGAAAAGCATAGCACGGCATATTCGGGAAGCTTAAGAGTCGCATATCGCAACGGATAGCGACAACAATTTAACAATTGAATTGAAGTAAGATGATCGAGTCAAACATTACGAGTCAAACGATTAATACGTCAACTGCTGCATACGCACCAGATTCACTAAATCCTCGCATTCTTGTTGTCGACGACAATTGCGAAATCCACAACGATTTCCGCAAGATACTATCGCCTAGCCATGAGCAACAAATCGACGACGAGTTTGATGCAATCGAAGCGTTGTTCGATGACGAACCAGGCCTGGTCCAACCAGAATCGTCAGTCATAACAATCGACTCTGCAAACCAAGGCGAGCAGGCGATTGAACTTGTTAGGCAGTCACTGGCAGACGGGTTGCCGTATAGCCTTGCCTTCATCGATGTCAGGATGCCACCGGGGCTTGATGGAATTGAAACCACCCGTCGTATTTGGGAGCTTGACCCGGAAATCCAGGTTGTCATCTGCTCTGCCTATTCAGATTACTCGTGGCATGAAATTGTCGAAAAACTTGGCAATTCAAATCGATTCTTGATTCTCAAGAAGCCTTTTGACAATATCGAAGTCCGCCAAATATCTTCTGTCTTGCACAGTCGGTGGATTGAAAGTCGTTCCGATGTTTTAACTGGCGCTTTAAACCGACGCGCATTTTCGGGGCACTTAACTCGTCAAAAGAAACTTGCAATTGACTCGGGCGACCCGCTGTCTTGCGTCATGGTTGACCTTGATTATTTCAAACGAATCAACGACAGGTTCGGGCATGCCGCCGGTGACGCGGTGCTTGTCGCGGTCGCAGATGTGCTTTGTCGTTTCAGTGAAAAATCAGACTTGGTTTGCCGCTACGGGGGCGAAGAATTTTGCGTCCTGCTGAAAGGTAAAACAGAAGCAGAGGCTGTTGAGTGGGCAGAAAAAACTCGGGCAGCATTAAGTCAACTGGTAGTCGATACTGGCGAATTCAAAATAGGTGTTTCTGGTAGTTTTGGAATCGCTTGCTTGCACGACAAAGTGATGGATGATAACCGACTGTTTATTGATGCAGCGGATCAAGCGTTGTATTCGGCAAAAAGTGCAGGCCGAAATCAATGCGTTGCGTACTCGAGCATCGGCAAATTCGAGCAGTATCAATCGGATTCACAGTCATTCCCTGCCGCCGCAACAACGAAAGAGACACCGACCAATCGGCTGATTCCGGTCACCGTAGAAACCGGCGATGTGATTGGGATGTTACCTCAACAAGACTTGCTTCTCCCATTGTCTGCAAAGAATCTTGAAAGAATGACAACCAATAAAGTCGCGCAGACCGACAATGCATGCCGAACCGTTGGCACACCGACCTTAGATGTGATCAATTTTCTAGCCCGTGTATCTGAGTCGCAATCAGTCGTTCTAAAAGATGCCTAAATGATAACGGGGCA
>CAZORR010000025.1:0-10985 GCA_964582115.1 uncultured Pirellulaceae bacterium | reverse complement strand
GTGTATCTGAGTCGCAATCAGTCGTTCTAAAAGATGCCTAAATGATAACGGGGCAATTCACCTTCCAAAACTAATCGCGGCCACTTGATCGATCGGGATCGACAGCTTGGATCCGGAACTTCCAAGTTCGGACAATTGCAAACTACTGGTGGACATGGAAGTAATTTTCCGATGATCACCCAACGAAAGTGTTTGCCCATCGACTAGCCGGACAAAGCCACGTGTCATCGCCTGTGGCTGACCGAGCCAGAGGGTCGGCAAGTTTTCTGCGGTCGTTTTTTTGTAGTCGATCTCTGACACTAGTGGCGTCGGATCTTTCCCCGGAATGCCCAAAGGAGATTCTTTATCAACGGGCTGCAATAATTTCTTCGCGTTGGGCGACCAACCAAAACCATTTTCCTTAAAATCAACCGTGGCAATGGGAATACGACAAGTCGGATAAACCAACACCGCTTTACCTTGCTCAAAATCCCCGTCCACCGGCAAACGCTTCGGAGTTGATGACTTATACAAGCATCGCAATTCGTTTTTTGTCGACCGCTTTAGCAAGCTCGATTGGAATTGTCGCAGTGGATCAACCGCAACAGTTGACCCATCATCCAGCGTCGCCATCCAAGTTTTCAATCGCTTGGCCGCCAGCTTTCCAAAACCGATTTGTGCGACTCGATCCAGGCTGACCTCGATTTGCCCCAGCCCGTTCGAAGCAATTGAAACTTTGCCTGCATTTAACGCAACGGTTCCTATCAATCGAGTTCCATCGCGCAACACAACTCCATTGATCGCATGATTTACGGGAAGAGTGGTCGGTACAGGCTTGGTGAAATAAAACGTATCCAACCCGTAGTCGTCATCCACGTTGTCGTCGACACGGTAGAGATAGGGATTTGACCGAATTTGAATTCGATGGATCAGTGCCGTCGATTCAATCCCTAAAAACCCGCAATAAGCCTCTTGGGCTTCTACGGTCCCGATCAAATCCCCCTGCCAGTCGAACGCTTCCAAGATAAACGATCGTGGCGAGTCTACTGTTGCGATAAATGTACCAAACCGATAAACGCCTGCCGGTGTCTCTGGCTGATTAGGCGCACAAAACTGAAATTCAATCTGTCCCTTATACGGAATTCCCCTACGACCGGGTTTGCGATTGTAATACGCAATCATCGGGTTTTCGACAGGCAGCAAGCCAAGCTTACGTTTAAGTGTAAATCTTGGAATCCCAACGTATCCTTTTCCGCTGTCGTCAAACTTCAACCCCCAAGGCACGAAAGTATTGGTAACATCTTCACGTGAGCTTAATCGGTTTCCATTGGGGTCAGATAAAAAGTCGACAACTCGCAAGCTTTTGTCAGCTGCAAACGTCTCATGCTTATGGAATAGCTTCACGGAAACCGTGCCGTCTTTCGGCGTGGCGTTTGCGCTATCGTTAGTGATGTGCCTAATCGAAGTCAATTCACTACGCCGAATTTTTATCACTCGCCCCAAAAACTTTCCGTCCCATGTGAAATCACCTGCTTCCCCTTCCATCGTGGTACCATTTTTAAGTACCAACGTATCAAACAACAACTTTGACTGAACGCGATGCTCGACGATCTTGTCGAGGATGCGCCCTAAGCGAAACTGAACTTCCAGCCGTGGGTCGTCGGAACGTTGAAGGATCAAGTCATAATACCCAGCAGTAACCTTCGGGTCCGACAGTTTCTTTTCGGCATTCTCACGTTCTTGAAAACTCGAGCTGTCTAGCTGCTCAATCAATCGCCGAATCTCAGCGATCTGATGGGTTGCCGGAGATTTCGTTAGCACAAGCTGTTTGATGCTACTCAAGGGGACCACTTGTGTCTCCGATTCGCCTGAATCGAAAACACGAGTCCAAGTTAGGCTCTCTGCAGTAACTTCTGCGGATACTGTTTGACCATTGGTATAGAAAAACTGCAGCTTCTGAGCCATTGCACCGGTGGCGGATACCGACAGCACACAGCAGCAAAGCAAAAACCTGAAAATAAACATTCGAGCCCTCAAAACAATCCAATTCCTTAAACCAATATTCTAAGCCTAAAAAACAACATCCAAGCTTTGAACCGAACCGAAATCTCGTATTGACCAATATGAGACGGCAAAGATCCGGCAGCTAGAAGTGTGTTTTCTATTGCTTTTGAGACCCGGCTCCGCCAGATCAATATTTACCCATCTTTGCTGTTACCGGTAGATTATCAACAGCAATAACCTCTGGAACGATCATTCAATGCGCTTTAACAACTTCAACGCCACCACTTCTTTGGTACTCATTGTGGTCTGCTTTTGCCTAGGGTGCGAGCCCAGCAAGCAAAAACCATCTGAGGGCACCAACGAAACGGGCAATGCCTCGCCACCGGCTGCCCAGCAGTATCAACCTGCCACCAGTGCCAGTCAGATTTTAGCGGCAACCGTCCAGCGGTACCGTCAAGCAAAAACGTACCAAGATCGAGCGGTATTGTATCTCTCGTACATGCTCAATGGACGGCGACTGGACGAGCCCAAGCGTTGGTCGACGAAGTATAGTTCTGCTGGCATGCTGGCGACCGAAATGTTCAACACAAAGATCCATGGCAACGGAAAAATTCTTGGCTGCCAGATTTTCGACATTGAAACCGCAAACCTCGACAACCAAACCCTCGTCATTCCGTACGGAGACTCGTTTGGCCGAGATGACAACTTGGCCAGTGGCAAGAATCGAATTCCATTGGACGTTTTGTTTCGTGACCCGATCGCTCGCAAATTTATTGCCGGTTTTTCTGAAATGCCACTCGAGCCAAAATACGAAGATATTGGGCCTTGGTTGATCCCGCCTCCAACATCATTACTAACTCAGCAAATCACCAACCCATGGCTGGAAGCCGCCGAACAGACACAACGATTCGCAGACGAAAAAATCGAATCCATGAATTGTTTCGTGGTGCGCAGTTTCGCGCGTGGGCTGAGTGTTGACATTTGGATCGATCAAAAGGAAATGGCGATCGTGCAGATGTCACTACCGCTGAAACTTTTGGCAGACGAGGTCATTACGTCCGACGAAGTCAAAGAGGTCGTGTTGCTGGCGAAGTTTCATGAGGCAACGTTTGACCAGCCATTGGCTGAAAGTGATTTTAAATTTTCGCCACGACAGTCGGCAGTTCTGGTTCGCAAATTAGTTTCGCTACCCGAAGCGATGCCCAGTGAACTGATCGGGCGAACGGCTCCAAAGTTTCGCTTGCAAACTGCTCAGGGCCAGCCGCGGGAACGCAGGTTCTTTGACGGGAAAACTACCGTTTTGGTATGGCTGTCAGGACAAAAGTCGATTCAAACCGCCACCAAGCTTAAACAAGTTTTCAAAAACGTGGGCGATCAAAAGTTTTCGCACGGCATCGTGTACTCCGACTCTGATACGCAGCAACCCGGCAGCGGTCAGCCGACCCCCTCGGCCGCTATTGTCGAACTCAGCCGGAGACTTACCGTGCCGTCCTACTACGATCGCCAGCATTCTGTCAGTTCGCAGATGAAAATCAAATCCGTTCCATCCGCGGTCGTGCTTGACGGTGACAGTCGCATTCAGTTCGTCACAACATTGGCGGGTGATGACTGGGGCGTTCGACTGGCAGCCGCAATCAAACGAGTTGCTGCCGGCGATAACCTAGGACAAGAAATGCAAACCGCTTACGGACGCTATTTGGATACTTACCACCAACAACTCGCGGCAGTAAACGCCGACGGGCTGGCGGGGCAAATAGGCAAAGCCCGAAACAGCTCCAGTGACTTGGCAGCAACTAATCGGAATCACTTAAAGATCCATCCAAAAAGACGATGGAATTCTCGACAGCTGAAGCAGCCCGGCAATATCGTCGGAATCCCGACAACCAATGGAGCAAATTTCGCAATCTTCGACGGACAGCAAACCCTTGCCTTGGTCGACGATTCTGGCAAGCTGCTTGGCAAGCAAAAGTTGGAACTTGACGAAGGTGAGCCGGCGACGATCGCACGGGTGCTTGCAACTCCCAAAGAAACCAAGCTGGCCGTATTCTCAGTCCTAGGAAAACAAGTTCACTTGCTAGACCAACAATTAAACCAGCAAGCCATTTTGCCACGACCAACAGGATCGGCCAAGCAAAACGATCCGTCCGATGGTGAAATTATAGACGCGCAGTTTTACACACAGGAAAACCAAACACCTCAGCTGCTAGTCGCTTGGAAAGACGGAGGCATTGACGCTTACGATTTGAAGTCGGGCGATTCTATCAAAGTCAGCAAGGTCAACTGCGAGTCGATCGCAGCTATTGGTACTGTGTTGGCAGGCGTGAACAACGGACGCGCCCAAACGGCTGCAGGTGAACGGCACATCACCCAGGAAGGAATCCAAGTCGTTCGCTTGGCCGGTGGTAAGTCACAGTTTCTGGCTGTCGGACAAAACGCACAGGGCAAATGGAGTGCGATCGGGCTCGACAACCAGCTGGCTCAAGTATGGGCGATCGAAGCTGGACCGCAATTACATGAGAATTTTGTCAGCCCGATTGCAAATGCAATGTTACCTTCGGGGCAGTCGCTGTGGGCTATCGCGGACTCAAACCAAATGGTCCACCTAGTATCAAGTACAGGGCAATGGCTGGGGGAATTCGAGGCCGAAGGTGAGATCTCAGGGCTGTGTTTGCAGATGGTCGGTGGAAAAATGCTAATCGCCATCAGCACACCGGTAGGCGTCGAGTGCTGGGATCTTGGGCTTTAACGACTGGCTCGGATTAATTTCCCGATCTGAACCGCGGAATGCATCAGCGAGTGAGTAAGAGCGATGCAGTTTTCCCCGTCGCAAATTTAAGGCTGTTTGCGTCTTAAGCTAAGTGCTTATTTCGTTCTGTCAGTGGCAAGCAATTCTCCTGGCCCATCTGCTCGTCTCAACTTGAGACCGTCTGACTCAGTGTGAGATAGCACTTAGTTTTTGTGCTGGGCCGGTGGAGGCAGAACCTAGGCCGACTTGGTTTTTAAACCGGTATACACAGGTAGAAGTGGAGTAGGACGCGATTTCGGTAAGCCAAATAACATCTCTGGCACGAAGATTGCTTGGACAGCCTAGTGAAGTTGTTTGCTCAATGCTTGGCGCACCGCGGACAACTCGTCTTCTCTCCGGAAGTCTCTTCCACAACACGAAACAGAAGGTCACTTAGTGACAAGACATTTCGCCCGCCTAGAAGCGTGAAGAACCATTGGTGCCCACCTGTGGCGCTTCACATTTTATTCATCTCGTTTGACAGCTTGTTTTTTACCATTTGGCTTTCGCCAAATGGTAAAGCCTTTTCGCTGCCCGCCCCGCCCTACCCATGGGGCGGCAGCATTGGCACCCGCAGAAAGTAATCGGCGGGGAAGTTACCGCCCTTGAGCCAATTTCTTAGATGCTGCGATGCTGTTATTTTGCATCGACAATTCAGCAAGACATCGCCCTCATCCCAACCAGTGCTGCCACTCGATTGATTCCTTGGTCAGCGTGTCGGTACATAACGTTAAACGTGGGTTTTGACGGTCAGGCGAACGCGGTAAGTTCAATGACACAGCTGAAATCTTTTTTGGTGTTATGGCCTTCAAATCGAGTCACGTGCCATTTACCAATTCGTTTGTCCATGCCACAATTCTGCGGTTCAGTGTGGGGCAGATTCTCACACTGGCTTTTATCTACATCTGGTCCTTCGGTTTCACACGCTGATTCGCTTGCACTTTTCGAAAAAGCGTGTTTTTCCCGAAGAAACCTAGTGAAAAAATTCACGAAGTCATCTCTCGCAGTCGTATTTAGGCAACGGGGGAGCAACTTTGCTGTGGCGGTAGTTTTATCACGGTTTGCTGACTCAGATTATTTAGAACATTTCATTCCGGCGAGACATTGTGTCAACGGATCAAGCAAAGTCATTTCAAGGTTTTGGTTTTTTAGCTTTTCGGTTTTACAAGCTTTCATCGGAACTTTTGGCTGATAAGGCATCTAGCTTATGACGTTCAATATAAAAAAAGGTTTGGACCTGCCAATTAGCGGCAGTCCAGTCCAAGACATTCAACAGGCCGCAGCGGTTAAAAAAGTCGCTATTGTTGGCGACGACTACGTCGGCATGCGTCCGACGATGTTGGTGCAAGAAGGCGACACCGTCAAACTCGGCCAACCGCTGTTCAATGACAAAAAACGCGAAGGCGTTATCATCACCTCGCCTGGCGCAGGAAAGGTCTTAAGCATCACCCGCGGTGCCAAACGAAAGTTTGAGTCGATCGAGATTGAGCTCTCAGGCGACGATCAAGTTTCGTTCACCTCGCACACCGACTTGGCCTCGCTCGATCGTGACACCGTTGAAAAGCAACTCGTCGAATCAGGAGTTTGGGTTGCCTTACGGACTCGACCTTTCAGTCGCACGCCAGAATTGGGCAGCGAACCTAGTTCGATTTTTGTGACGGCGATGGATACGAATCCCTTAGCAGCCGATCCAGAGTTGGTGATTGCCGAGCAAAAGGATTTGTTTGTGTCTGGTTTGCAAGTTATCCGCAAACTAACCACGGGCAAAGTTCATGTTTGCCATCGCAATGATTCTCGCGTACCGGGTGACGCGGTGCCAAGCATTCACATGCACGAGTTTACTGGCCCTCATCCAGCTGGATTGGCGGGAACGCACATTCATAACATTGATCCCGTCGGCCCCAACAAAACGGTTTGGCAGATTGGCTACCAGGACGTGATTGCGATCGGGCACTTGTTCACGACTGGCAAGATCATGACCGACCGAGTGGTCGCTCTGGGCGGCCCCATGGTTGCTAAGCCACGCCTAGTTCGCACCCGCTTAGGAGCGGACTTAAATGATTTGGTCGCTGGCGAAACAGAAACGACCGACAACCTCCGCGTTATCTCGGGCTCGGTTTTGTCCGGACGCAAAGCAGAACCGAACAAACATTACTTGGGCCGCTTCCACAATCAGATTTCGGTTCTGGAAGAGGGCAACAAACGTGAGTTTCTCGGCTGGCAAATGCCGGGCGGCGACAAGTACTCGCTGACCAAGATCTACCTTGGTTCTTGGTTGTCAGGGAAACTGTTCCCGATGACCAGTTCGACCGGAGGCAGCAAGCGGGCGATGGTGCCAATGGGAACTTACGAAAAAGTCATGCCATTGGATATCTTGCCAACGCAGTTGCTGCGTTCACTAATCTGTGGCGACACCGACCAATCACAATTGCTCGGGGCACTGGAGCTAGACGAAGAGGACCTGGCTCTCTGCACTTTTGTTTGCCCCGGAAAATACGACTACGGGCAAATCCTGCGGGATAACCTGACCATCATTGAGAAAGAAGGCTAATCAGCGATGCTTAGAAAAATGCTCGACAAAGTTGAGCCGCTGTTTCATAAAGGCGGTCGACTAGAAAAACTTTATCCGCTGTACGAGGCGAACGATACGTTCCTGTACACGCCGGGCGAAGTCACCGATGGTGGCACACATGTTCGTGATGCAATTGACACCAAACGCATGATGTCGATGGTGGTCTTGGCGCTGTTGCCATGTATCTTGATGGCGATGTACAACACGGGCTATCAAGCTCAAAAAATCTACGCCGCTGGAACTGAGATTGCGACCAGCGAAACACTTACAGACGCACTGTGGTCAGGCAACTGGCGAGCTGATGTGCTAAAGGGAATAGGAATCGCTGACGAGAATTATAAATTCGAAGACCCTGGCACGTTCTTGTCACCTACAAATTGGTTCAACTGCCTGTTTCATGGTGCCTTGTTCTTTTTGCCGGTCTACCTAGTTTGTATGGCCGTCGGCGGAAATTGCGAATTGATTTTCAGCATCATTCGGAAACACGAAATCAACGAAGGCTTTTTGGTTAGTGGGATGTTGTTTCCACTGACGTTGCCAGCCACGATCCCGCTGTGGCAAGTCGCCGTCGGCATCGCATTTGGCGTGGTCATCGGTAAAGAGATTTTTGGCGGTACCGGGAAAAACTTCTTGAACGTCGCTTTGACGGCTCGAGCGTTCCTGTACTTTGCTTACCCAACCAAAATCAGCGGCGACGCGGTTTGGACAGCGGTTCAAACACCCGACGGTTACACCGGCGCGACCGTGCTTGGTGCGGTTGCCCAAAAAACACCCGAGTCGATGTCCGTTGGTCAGATTGTGGAAAGCGGTGCCGTTCCTGGCGGCGCCGGTTGGTGGGATTTCTTCATCGGAAACGTCCACGGATCGATGGGCGAAACGTCAACACTATGCGTGCTGATTGGTGCTGCGGTACTGATCGCTTGCGGTGTTGGTTCATGGCGAATCATGGCCGGTAGCTTAATCGGCTTAACCGCGTTCAGCTCATTGCTTTGCGTCTTGCCAACTTTTGAAACTTGGGGCAACGCCTCGAACATTTCTCCTCTCTGGCACTGGGTCATCGGCGGATACGCCTTCGGTACCGTCTTCATGGCAACCGACCCCGTTTCGGCGGCAATGACACACAAAGGAAAATGGGTCTATGGCGGATTGATCGGTTTTATGACCGTACTGGTTCGCTCCATCAACCCAGCCTTCCCAGAAGGAATCATGCTGGCGATCTTGTTCGCCAATGTATTCGCACCGTTTATTGACTGGTGCGTCGTTCAAGGGAACATTAAACGAAGGGTATCTCGCTATGCCACTAAGTAATAAAGACTCACTTCAGAACACATTCTTTGTCGCAATCAGCTTATGCTTGGTTTGTGCGATGCTGGTGTCTGCGGCAGCGGTTGGACTCAAGTCCATCCAAGACGCAAACGCCCTAGCGGATCGTCAAGTCAACATTCTGAAGGTATCCGGTTTTGATCACGACGACATCGAAGAAGCTGGCGGCATCGGCGAACTGTTCAATGCTCGTTTTGAAACGCAAATCATCGACATGGATACCGGCGACGTAGCCACGGAAGCTTGCCAAGAAGCCGTTGAAGCGGCGGGTAAAAAGGTTGGCAACATCGTCCAAGAGTACGACCAAATCTGGTGCTCAAAATCAAAGAAACCATCGGTTGCCGATCGACTGGATAAAAAGACAGATATCGCCGGAATCAAGTACCGCGAAAAATACTCGCAAGTGTTCACACTTAAATCGGCTGATGGCGAAATCGAAAAGTATGTCTTCCCCGTCCGCGGCTACGGCCTATGGTCGATGATGCAAGGCTACTTGGCCGTCGAACCTGACCTGAAAACCGTCGTTGGTTTGACCTTCTACGCTCAAGGCGAAACGCCGGGTTTGGGTGGCGAAGTCATGAACCCAAAATGGAAAGCTAAGTGGCTGGGCAAGCAATTGTACGACGCCAACGGCGAAGTCGCTTTGAAAGTGATCAAAGGCGACCAAAGCGAAAACACCAACGGCGTTGACGCCTTGTCCGGTGCCACCATCACATCCAATGGCGTAACCAACTTGCTCGATTTCTGGATGGGCGAAAATGGCTTTGGCAATTACATCGCTAAGCAAAACGGTTCGGCTGCAAAGGTAACCGACTCCGACGTAGAAGATTCAACACCTGCCAATAATGACCCTGCCAAGTCAGGAGAAAACCATGGCTAAATCAACTAAAGATTTAATTTTTGACCCCGTCTTTAAAGACAACCCGATTGCACTCCAAGTGCTGGGTATTTGTTCGGCCCTGGCGGTTACGACCAAGCTTTCGACTTCGTTTACGATGTCGCTGGCGGTAATCGCAGTGACGGCTTGTTCAGGTGCTGCCATTGCGGCGATCCGAGACCGAATCCCAAGTAGCATTCGAATCATCGTGCAGATGACGATCATTGCTTCTTTGGTGATCGTGGTCGATCAAGTGCTTAAAGCTTTTGCTTATTCACTCAGTAAAGAACTCGCCGTGTTCGTCGGGCTGATCATCACCAACTGTATCGTGATGGGCCGTGCCGAAGGGTTCGCAATGAAGAACTCAGTCGGTGACAGCTTCTTCGACGGCATTGGCAACGGATTGGGCTACGGCTTGATTCTGATGGTCGTTGGTTTCTTCCGCGAACTGTTTGGTAGCGGAAGCCTATTTGGCTATGTATTGATGCCGCTAAAAGCGGATGGTGGTTGGTATGAACCCAATGGACTGATGCTACTTTCCCCATCGGCGTTTTTCATCATCGGAATTTTCATTTGGGTACTACGTTCATTCATGCCTGAACAAGTGGAGGCGGAATAATGATTTTTGCATTAGTTTTTAGCGACACATCGTTTACCGATCTGATCGAATTGTTTTTGCGGTCTGCGTTCGTCGACAACCTCGCTCTGGCCTACTTCCTTGGGATGTGTACGTTTTTGGCAGTGTCCAAAAACGTGAAAACGGCGATCGGGCTAGGAATCGCAGTGATTGCAGTTCAAGCGATTACGGTTCCTGTTAACAACCTAATTTTCAACAACCTTCTTAAAGAGGGTGCGGTTGTCTCAGGTGTGGATCTCGAGTTCTTGCATTTGATTTGTTTCATTGGCGTGATCGCGGCGATGGTTCAAATTTTGGAAATGGTTTTGGATAAGTTCTTCCCAGCTCTGTACAACCAACTGGGGATTTTCCTTCCGTTGATCACAGTGAACTGTGCGATCCTAGGTGGAACGTTGTTTATGAAAGAACGAGATTACAACTTCGATGAAAGCATCGTGTTTGGTGTTGGCAGTGGTTTTGGCTGGGCGGCCGCAATCATCGGGTTGGCCGGTATTCGTGAAAAACTCAGATACAGCGATGTTCCTCCGGGACTTCGCGGGCTTGGAATCACGTTCATTATCGTTGGCCTGATGGCTCTAGGTTTTCAGGCGTTCTTGGGCATTTAGACTTGATCCAAAACCGGACTGGAAGCATCGCCGAAATCCAACCAAGTTTTAAAGACACAAGTTATTAACCTTATACTCGGCAGAATTCAGATTGAGTTCTGTCGAGCTCAAACACGAATCGATCCTTTTCGAATCAAAATATCATGGCAGCAATTATTTACGGAGTTTTGATTTTTACCGGCGTAGTTACTGCGTTGGTAAGC